>CAMDLH010000152.1 GCA_945901405.1 Bordetella parapertussis
AATTAGTTAGATTGTGTCGCGCAAAGCCGTACAGAGGCAACTCAAAGCGCCGCCCCAATCCTGGCAGTGCATGGATTTTATCTAATGAAACGGGCGGCTAAGCTCGTGCACGGCATCAACCAGCGCGCCTACATGTTCTGGCGGCGTGAATTGCGAAATGCCATGGCCAAGATTGAACACATGGCCGCTGCCCTTGCCGTAACTTTCCAGTACCAACTGCGTGTGATGGCGTATGCGCTGCGGGTCGGCAAACAAAATTGACGGATCGAGATTGCCTTGCAACGCGACTTTGCCGCCTATGCGCTGACGCGCGTCACCGATATCAATCGTCCAGTCCAGCCCGACAGCGTCGCAGCCGATGGCCGCGATCGACTCGAGCCACAGGCCTCCACCCTTGGTGAACACGATGTTTGGAATGCGCTGGCCGTTGTGTTCGCGTGTGAGGCCCGCGACGATGCGCTCAAGATACCGTAACGAAAACTCCTGGTACGCTGCCGCGCTTAAAGATCCGCCCCAAGTATCGAAAATCATCACGGCTTGCGCGCCGGCTTCGATCTGCGCGTTGAGGTAAGCGATCACCGACTGTGCGTTGATGTCGAGGATGTGATGCAGTAGGTCGGGTCGTTCGTAGAGCATGGTCTTGATGGTGCGAAAGTCAGCGCTCGCTCCGCCCTCGATCATGTAGCACGCCAAGGTGTAAGGGCTGCCCGAAAAGCCGATCAGCGGTACTTCGTTATTCAGCGCGCGGCGAATTTCTGCAACCGCGTCGAGCACATAACGCAAGTGCTCACCTGGGTCGGGCACGGTGAGATTGCGGATTTCCCACTCCTCGCGCAGCGGCCGCTCGAATTTCGGGCCTTCGCCTTCGGCGAAGTAAAGTCCCAGTCCCATCGCGTCGGGGATGGTGAGTATGTCGGAAAACAAGATCGCCGCGTCGAGCTGAAAGCGTGCCAGCGGCTGCAACGTCACCTCGGTTGCGTAGCCGGGATTTTTTGCCAGATCAAGAAAACTGCCGGCGCGGCGCCGCGTCTCGTTATATTCGGGCAGGTAGCGTCCCGCCTGGCGCATGATCCAAACCGGCGTGTACGGCGTGGGCTGGCGCAGCAGGGCGCGCAAGAAGGTATCGTTTTTTAGTTTAGACATCGTGAGGCGTGAGAAGTGAGGTGTGAGGCCTTGGCGGCATGAGAGCGCCTCACGCCTAGCACCTGACGCCTCACAGTTTATCGCGGTAAATCCGACGCCCCCATCAGGAACTCATCCACGGCGCGCGCGCACTGGCGGCCTTCGCGGATCGCCCACACCACCAGAGATTGTCCGCGGCGAATATCGCCGGCGGCGAATACTTTTGCCACCGAAGTTTGGTATTTCTCGGTATCGGCTTTTACATTGCTGCGCGCGTCTTTCTCCACGCCGAGTTCTTCGAGCAACCCTTTTTGCGTGGGGCCGAGAAAACCCATCGCCAGCAGCACAAGATCGGCGGGCATTTCAAATTCGGAGCCGGGCACTTCGATCATCTTGCCGCCTTCCCATTTCAGGCGAACGGCTTTCAGCGCCTTGACTTTGCCACTCATTTCGCCAACCCCGCCGACAAAGGACTTGGTTGCGATCGACCAATCACGTTTTGCACCCTCTTCGTGTGAAGACGATGTACGCAACCGCGTCGGCCAATAGGGCCACACAGGGTTACGCAACGGATCATCGGGTTTGCCCAGCAATTCAAATTGAGCAATCGATTTCGCACCATGACGGTTGGAGGTGCCGACGCAATCGGAGCCGGTGTCGCCGCCGCCGATCACCACCACATGCTTGGACGTAGCCATGATTTGATTCGGCACTTTGTCGCCGGCGACGACTTTGTTTTGCTGCGGCAGAAACTCCATCGCGTAATGCACGCCAGCCAACTCGCGGCCCGGCACCGGCAAATCGCGCGGTGTTTCCGCGCCGCCGGAGAGCACCACGGCGTCGAACTCGGCGAGCAGTTTTTTCGCGGGGACATTGGCGCCGACATTTTGATTGACGCGAAATTCAACGCCCTCGGCTTTCATCTGTTCCACGCGCCGGTCGATGAACTGCTTCTCCATCTTGAAATCGGGTATGCCGTAACGCAACAGGCCGCCGACGCGATCGTTCTTCTCGAACAGCACCACGTCGTGCCCCGCCCGCGCCAGTTGTTGCGCGCAAGCCATGCCGGCCGGGCCGGACCCGATCACCGCCACGCGTTTGCCGGTCTTGACTTTAGGTGGTTGCGGCACGACCCAGCCGTTTTCCCAACCCTTATCGATGATCGCGTGTTCTATCGACTTGATGCCCACCGCATCGGCATTGATGCGCAGCGTGCACGCTTCCTCGCACGGCGCCGGACACACGCGGCCAGTGAACTCGGGGAAATTATTGGTCGAGTGCAGCGTGTCGAGCGCGGCGCGCCAGTTCTGCTTGAACACCAGATCATTCCAGTCGGGAATGATATTGTTGATCGGGCAGCCGCTCATGCAAAACGGCGTGCCGCAATCCATGCAGCGCGCGCCCTGCACGCCCGCCTGTTCATCGTTCAAATGACCGACAAATTCGCGGTAATGTTTGACGCGCGTGCCCTTGTCTTCGGCCGCTTCCGTCAGCCGTTCGTATTCCAGAAACCCAGTGACTTTACCCATGGCTTATAAGTAATTGATTTTATGCAACTTTTTTGTGAGCGAGTCCCATCTCGCCGAGCGCGCGCCGGTACTCGTGCGGGAACACCTTGACGAATTTCATGCGCTCCGCCGCCCAATTGTCGAGGATGGTTTTTGCGCGTGCGCTGCCGGTCAGGCGCGAGTGGGCTTCGATCATTTGCTTTAACACGGCCTCGTCGCTCATTGCGCGATGCCACAACTCGCGCGCAATCTTTGCTTCCTGTTCCTTCTCGGCAAGTACTGGCTCGAGCTTGACCATCGCGCTGTTGCAATACTGCTCAAACACGCCACTGTCGTTATAAACATAAGCAATGCCGCCCGACATGCCCGCCGCGAAATTGCGCCCGGTCATGCCCAGTACCACGATCGTGCCGCCGGTCATGTACTCACAGCCGTGATCGCCTACACCCTCGACCACCGCATGCGCGCCGGAATTACGCACCGCAAAACGTTCGCCCGCCACGCCGCGGAAGTACGCTTCACCTTCAATCGCGCCATACAACACGGCGTTGCCGGTGATGATGTTTTCAGTGGGGTCGCCCTTGAACTTGGGCGACGGCTGCACGCTAATGCGCCCGCCGGATAAACCTTTGCCGCAGTAGTCGTTGGTGTCGCCGATCAAATCCAGCGTTACACCACGCGCGAGAAACGCCCCAAAACTCTGCCCGGCCGACCCGGCGAAACGCGCGCGTACGGTGTCGTCGGGCAACCCCGCGTGCTGATAACGTTTGGCGATTTCATGTGACAACATGGTGCCGACGGTGCGATTGATATTGCGTATCGGCATATCGATCGTCACTTTCTCGCGGCGCTGGAGCGCGGGCTGCGCGAGTTCGATCAGACGCATGTCGAGTGCGTTATCGAGGCCGTGATCCTGCGCCTCGCACTGGAAGCGCGAGACCTCCGGGCCGATTTTCGGCTGCGCGAAAATGCGCGAGAAATCAAGGCTCAGTGCCTTCCAGTGTTCGATGCCTCTGCGCATATCCAGCAAATCAGCGCGGCCGATGAGATCGTTAAATTTGCGCACACCGAGTTGCGCCATCAGTTCGCGAATTTCCTCAGCGATGAAAAAGAAAAAGTTGATGACGTGCTCGGGCTTGCCGGTGAATTTCTTGCGCAGCACCGGGTCTTGCGTGGCAACACCCACCGGACAGGTATTGAGATGACACTTGCGCATCATGATGCAACCCTGCGTGACAAGCGGCGCGGTGGCGAAACCGAATTCATCGGCACCGAGCAGCGCACCGATCACCACATCGCGGCCGGTCTTGATTTGACCGTCAACCTGCACCGCGATGCGGCTGCGCAATTTGTTGAGCACCAGTGTTTGCTGCGTTTCGGCCAGGCCCAGCTCCCACGGCGTGCCGGCGTGCTTGATCGATGACCATGGCGAAGCACCCGTGCCGCCGTCGTGACCGGAAATCGTCACGTGATCAGCCTTGGCCTTGGCCACGCCCGCGGCCACCGTGCCCACGCCGATCTCCGACACCAGCTTCACACTGATCGAGGCGGCAGGGTTGCCGTTTTTCAGGTCGTGTATCAGTTGCGCCAGATCTTCAATCGAATAAATGTCGTGATGCGGCGGCGGCGATATCAATTCCACGCCGGGCGTTGAATAGCGCAACTCGGCGATATATTCGGACACTTTCTTGCCGGGCAATTGACCGCCTTCGCCGGGTTTCGCACCCTGCGCCATCTTGATTTGAATTTGTTCGGCGCTGGCTAAATATTCCGCCGTGACGCCAAAGCGCCCGGATGCTACCTGTTTTATTTTGGATTTGAGCGAATCACCCGCGTGTATCTCGGCGTAATTTTCCACACGAGACACGCCCAGTTTGGATTGCAGCGTTTCGCCCGCTTTGACCAGCGGGAAACGATTGCGGTCTTCGCCGCCTTCACCCGTGTTGGATTTGCCGCCGATGCGGTTCATCGCAATGGCGAGCGAGGTATGCGCTTCGGTGGAGATCGAACCCAGTGACATCGCGCCGGTCGAAAACCGCTTGACGATATCCGCCGCCGGTTCGACTTCTTCGATCGGCACTGGCGTGCATTGCGCGAACTTGAATTCAAACAAACCGCGGAAAGTCATGTGCCGCGACGACTGATCGTTGATGATCTGCGTGTATTCCTTGAAGCTGGAATAACTCTTTTGCCGCGCGGCGTGCTGCAACTTGGCGATGGCATCCGGCGTCCACATGTGTTCCTCGCCGCGCACGCGCCACGCGTACTCTCCGCCCGCATCGAGGGTGCCGGCGAGCACCGGATCGTTGCTGAACGCCGCGCGATGCGTGCGAATCGCTTCTTCGGCCACGCGGAACAAACCGATACCCTCGACATTCGACGTGGTGCCGGTGAAATATTTATCCACCAGCACCTTGGCCAAACCGACCGCCTCAAAAATCTGCGCGCCGGTGTACGACATGTAGGTCGAAATGCCCATCTTCGACATTACCTTGCGCAGGCCCTTGCCTACCGCCTTGACGAAATTCTTGATGGCTTTCTTGCCATCGACATCCGCGCCCAGTAATTTTTGATCCGCGAGATCGAGCAGCGTCTCCATCGCCAGGTACGGATGCACGGCCTCCGCGCCATAACCGCCGAGCAGGGCGAAGTGATGCACCTCGCGCGCGCTGCCGGTCTCAACCACCAGGCCCGCGCTGGTACGCAAACCCTTGTCCGTCAAATGTTGATGTATAGCCGACAACGCCAGCAGCGCCGGTATCGAAACGTTGTCGCGATTCACCTTGCGGTCCGACAGAATAATGATCGAGTAACCGGTACGCACCGCGTCCTCGGCTTGCGCCGCGAGGCTCGCAAGCCGTGCTTCTATCGCCTCGTTGCCCCAAGCCAGCGGGTAAGTGATGTCGAGCTCGCACGACTTGAATTTGCCGTCGGTGTAGCGGTCGATGTTGCGAATCTTCTCCATCTCGAAGAAATCGATCACCGGCTGGCTGACTTCAAGACGAATCGGCGGATTGGTTTCGTCGATGCCCAGCAAATTCGGTTTCGGGCCGATGAACGACACCAGCGAGGTCACCAATTCCTCGCGGATCGGATCGATCGGCGGATTCGTCACCTGCGCGAACAATTGCTTGAAGTAGTGATATAACGTCTTGTTTTTATTGGATAAAACTGCCATGGGCGAATCGTTGCCCATGGACCCTATCGCCTCTTCGCCGTTGTTGGCCATGGGCGTGAGGAGGAATTTCAGTTCTTCCTGCGTCCAGCCGAAGGCCTGCTGGCGATCGAGCAACGGCACATCGCTGCGTTCGGGTTGCACCTTGTCGCTTTCGACTTCATCCAGCTTGACGCGAATACGGTCGATCCATTCGGCATAAGGTTTGTTGGAGGCGAGCGTTTCTTTCAATTCCTTGTCGTCGATGATGCGGCCTTTTTCCAGGTCGACAAGGAACATCTTGCCCGGCTGCAATCGCCATTTCTTGATGATTTTTTCTTCGGGGATATTCAGGCAACCGCACTCCGAACCCATGATCACCAGATCATCGCTGGTGACGATGTAACGCGCGGGCCGCAAACCGTTGCGGTCGAGCGTGGCGCCAATCTGGCGGCCATCGGTGAAAGCAATTGCCGCGGGGCCGTCCCACGGCTCCATCATCGCGGCGTGGTATTCGTAAAACGCGCGGCGGCTCGCGTCCATCAAGGTGTGGCCTTCCCACGCCTCGGGGATCATCATCATCACCGCATGCGCAATCGAATATCCGCTCATCACCAGCAACTCAAGAGCGTTGTCGAACGACGCGGAATCTGATTGGCCGGGATAAATCAGCGGCCACAATTTGTTCAGGTCGGCACCGAGCACAGGGCTTGAAATCGCGCCCTGGCGTGCACGTATCCAGTTGACGTTGCCGCGCAAGGTGTTGATCTCGCCGTTGTGCGCGATCATGCGAAACGGATGCGCCAAATCCCACGTTGGGAAGGTGTTGGTCGAAAAGCGCTGGTGTATCAAGGCTAGCGCCGACACTACGCGCGCGTCCTGCAAATCCTTGTAATACACGCCGACCTGATTGGCCATCAGCATGCCCTTGTACACCACGGTGCGTGCCGAGAACGACGACACGTAGAACTCCGAGCCGTGCTTCAAATGCAGCGCCTGAATCGCATGGCCTGAAGCCTTGCGGATGATGTAGAGCTTGCGCTCCAGCGCGTCGGTGACGGTGACGCCGGAACCGCGTTTGACAAATACCTGGCGGATCACCGGCTCGATTTTTTTGACTGAATCACCCAAATCGGCGTTATCCACCGGCACATCGCGCCAGCCGAGCAAAATCTGGCCCTCGTCCTTGATCGCGCGCTCGATTTCGTACTCGCAGGCAAAGCGCGAAGCCGGCTCGCGGGGCAAAAACACCATGCCCACGCCATATTGGCCAAACGACGGCAGTTTCACGCCTTGTTTCGACATTTCCTCGCGCAAAAACTTGTCCGGCAACTGAATCAAAATGCCTGCGCCGTCGGATGCCTTCGGGTCGGCGCCCACCGCGCCGCGGTGGGTGAGGTTTTTCAGGATGGTGAGGCCTTGCTCGATGATTTCGTGGCTTTTCTTGCCCTTGATGTTCGCGACAAAGCCGACGCCGCAGGCGTCGTGTTCGTTGGCAGGGTCGTACAGACCTTGCGCGCGGGGCGGGTAAGCGTCGCTGACCGAATCCATATCCATGGGCATCACCAAATATTCAACAAAAACAATAACTTAAGTGTATATTGTTGCGTCGCCACAAAGTTGCAATGGCGGACTTATAAATAAGGGGGTGAAACCCTATAAGTCTACCGGTACCAAGCCCTTGCTTCAATAGGGAAATTTGGAGTGCGGGCGCTCGCTCCCGCTTTTAGGAGCGGCGGCAAGCCGCCGCACCCCCTGTCAGACCGGCTCCACCGCAAACAGCCGCCGGTGTTCCAGCATGGCATAGCGGTCAGTCATGCCGGCAATGTAGTCGGCGATGGCGCGCGGCTTGTCGTCGCGTGCGCGCGCCTGGAAATCCGGCGGCAGCAGCTTGGGTTCGGCGAGCAGGGCGTCGAAGAGCTCGGTGACGATGCGCCGCGCCTTGCTGCTCATGCGCGCCACGCGGTAGTGTTGATACAAATTGACGCGCAGAAACTGCTTTAATTCAAGCTGTTGCTTCTCGATTCGTGGGCTGAAGGCGATCAGTGCCGGCGCGCGCCGAATCTGATCCACCGATTTCGGCGCATGGGTGCGAATGTTGGTCGCGCTGTGGCGGGTAAGATCGGACACCAGCGTGCTGATCATGCGACGCACGGTCTCGTGCACCAGGCGACGGCCATTGATTTTGGGGAACTCTTTTAGCGCCAGATCGCGGTGACGGCTGAAAATCGGCACTGTCGAAAGCTGCTCCATCGTCACCAGCCCCGAGCGCAGTCCGTCGTCAACGTCATGGTTGTTATAGGCGAGTTCGTCCGATAGATTAACCAATTGCGCTTCCAACGAGGGCTGCTGCCGCTTGATAAAGCGTTCGGCCACATCACCCAACAGCAACGCGTTCTTGCGCGAGCAATGCTTGAGGATGCCTTCGCGCGTCTCGAAAGTGAGATTCAGGCCATCGAAACCGCCGTAACGTTGCTCCAGGTGATCAACCACCCGCAGGCTTTGCAGATTGTGTTCAAAACCGCCGTAGGGCTTCATGCAGGCATTGAGCGCATCCTGTCCTGCGTGGCCGAATGGCGTGTGGCCAAGGTCATGTGCGAGCGTGATCGCTTCGGTCAGGTCTTCGTCGAGGTTCAACTGGCGCGCGATGGAGCGCGATATCTGCGCGACTTCGAGGCTGTGTGTGAGCCGCGTGCGAAACAAATCACCTTCGTGATTGACAAACACCTGCGTTTTGTATTCGAGGCGACGGAACGCCGTCGAATGGATAATGCGATCGCGGTCGCGCTGAAATTCGCTGCGGCCCTGCGCAGCCGCTTCGCGATGCACGCGCCCGCGCGATGCAGCCGCTTGCGCGGCGTATGGCGCCAGCTCAAGCATGGAAGGCGGGTTGCGACAACACCAGGTTCAATGCTTCGGGATCCACGCGGTCGCTGATAAACGCCTCGCCAAGCTTGCGCAAAAGGATGAAGCGCATTTTGCCGCCCACCACTTTTTTGTCGTGCCCCATCAAATCGAGATAACGCTCGACGCCCAGATCGGGGGCGTCCACCGGCAACTTGGCGCGCTTGAGCATATCGACAACACGATTTACGTCGGGCTGCTCGATCAAACCCAAGCGGCGTGACACGCGTGCGGCCAGAACCATGCCGGCGCCTACGGCTTCGCCGTGCAGCCATGCACCGTAACCCATGCCGGCTTCGATGGCGTGGCCGAAAGTATGGCCAAAATTGAGCAGGGCGCGTTCGCCGGTTTCACGCTCGTCACGCGCCACGACGTCGGCTTTGTTGCGGCATGAGCGCTCAACGGCGTACGCCAGTGCCTCGGGGTCCCGCGCATTGAGCTTCTCGATATTCGCGTCGAGCCAGTCGAGAAACTCCGGGTCGCGAATCAAGCCGTACTTGATGACCTCGGCCATGCCGGCCGCCAGCTCGCGCTCGGGCAGGGTGCGCAGGGTGTCCATATCGGCGATCACCGCAGCCGGCTGGTAGAACGCGCCAATCATGTTTTTACCTAGCGGATGATTAACCGCGGTCTTGCCACCGACGGAAGAATCGACCTGCGCCAATAACGTTGTCGGTATTTGAATGAACGGCACGCCGCGCTGATACGTCGCGGCCGCAAAGCCGGTGAGATCTCCAATCACCCCACCGCCCAGCGCGATCAAGGGCGTGGACCGTTCGCAGCGATTGGTGAGCAGGGTGTCGTAGATCTTGTTCAGAGTCTCCCAACTTTTGTGCGCTTCCCCATCGGGGAGAATAATCTTTATGCACTTTACCCCGAGGGTTTCCAGCGTTTCGACCAGTTTACCGAGATAAAGCGGCGCAATGGTTGAATTGGTGACAACGGCGGCCTTCCCGCGGAATAACTTCTCCGGAAGCAAATCAGCTCGCGAAACGATCCCCGCACCGATGTGAATCGGGTAGCTGCGCTCACCTAGCTGAACCTCTAACGTGCGCATGATTGCCTTGAAAATATTTCGGACTTTCTACTCGGTCGAGGACATATTATCGCCTGAAGGGTTCACTTGCGATATGCGGTCCGCGATAAGCGAGGCAAGCGCACCAAGGCTTTGGTTGCCGGTATCGACGATTACGTCGGCGACTTCACTATACAGGGGGTCACGCTCCGCAAGCAATGCTTCAAGCTTCGCGTGCGGGTCAGGCACTTGCAGCAATGGCCGATTGCGGTCGTGCCGGGTGCGGCGTAACAGGAGTTTTGCCGAGGCGCGAAGATATACCACGACCCCGTTTTCGGCGAGCAACGCGCGATTTGATTTTGAAAGTACCGCGCCTCCCCCGGTCGCGAGAACAATATTGTCCTGTTTAAGTGCATCTTCCAGCATGCGACTTTCGCGTATGCGAAATCCCTCTTCGCCTTCGATTTCGAAAATCGTCGCTACCTTTACCCCCGTGGCACGTTCGATTTCGTGATCGCAGTCGATAAATGTTTTTCCAAGACGCCGAGCGAGCAGTTTGCCTACAGACGTCTTACCTGCGCCCATGAGACCAACCAGCACGATACGCTTGGGAAAGCGCGATAAATCGGCGTCAGCAGGTATGTCGAGCATTCGCGAATTCTAGCCGAATCCATCTGTTTCGCAATGCGCAGAATTTTAGGCAAAAAAAAGCGACGCACGCAGCGTCGCTTTGTTTCTTGACTCCGGCATTACCGCAGATTTAAATTATCCTTAAGAACCCGCGGCGTAATAAAGATCAGCAATTCACCGCGATTATCCGACTTCAGGTTATTCCTGAACAGAAAACCCACATAAGGCAATTCACCGAGCACCGGGATTTTAGTTGTGGAAGTAGATTCTTGTTGAGTATAAATGCCGCCGATAACAACTGTCCCGCCATTTTCTACTAGCACTTCAGTGGATATCTGCTTGGTATCGATGGAGGGGACCGAGCCACCACCTGTGGTCGGAACAAATTGACCAATCGAATCCTTGTTGATTTTCAACGTCATGATAACGTTCTCATCAGGAGTGATCTGGGGCTTTACGTTAAGCTTTAATGTCGCTTTCTTGAATGATACGGACGTAGCGCCACTGGAGGTAGAGGCTGAATATGGTATATCAGTGCCCTGTTCTATAGTCGCTTCTTGTTGGTTGGCAGTGATTACGCGTGGACTGGAAATAATCTTGCCTTTGCCATCGGCTTGCAGCGCCGAAAGCTCTAGAGAAAGTAGTCTTGAACGACTTCTGTTAAACAGAACGGTTGAAAACTGTGCGGCAGGTATCGCGCCTATGGATGACGCCGGTAAGTTTACCTGTAAGCCAGGCCCACCAGTGTGAGTTGGTGTGCCGGTCGTGGTTCCAAGTAGTTGTCCTGTATTGCCCAATTCTGCTCCAAAAATGGCTCCAACATTACGGGCTACCCCACTGTCAAGCGGCGACCGTTTGTCCTCCGCGTACCCCATACGAACGCCCAAGTTACGCGCAAAATTATCCGAAGCTTCGACGATGCGCGACTCAATCATGACTTGGCGGACTGGAACATCAATGGTTTGAATCAGCCTGCGCACTTCTTCCAACCTCGATGGCGTATCCTGCACAAAAACCATGTTGGTTCTGTTATCCACCACAGCACTGCCGCGTTTTGACAATACACGTTGCGCGGCATTGGAAAGCAACGCCTGCACATCCGGTGCTTTCTGATAATTAAGTTGGAAACCTTCAGTACGCGTGGGTTCCAAATCCGTGATCTGCGAACGCGCTTCCAACGCCAATTTTTCCCGGGTCGCCAGTTCGTCTCTCGGCGCGATCCAAACCACATTGCCGTCCTTGCGCATGTCCAAACCCTTGCTGCGCAAAATAATATCCAAGGCCTGATCCCACGGCACATCTTTCAAACGCAGCGTCAGATTGCCAGTAACCGTGTCACTGGTGATGATGTTTAGCCCGGTAAAGTCGGCAAGCACTTGCAGGACTGACCGAACCTCGACGTTCTGGAAGTTTAGCGACAACTTCTCACCGGCAAATCCCGGACGAACCAGACGATTCGGGTCTTCAATGACGCGCTTGACTTCGACGATGAACCGGTTATCCGCTTGATAAGCGGAATGTTCCCAGTTTCCCGAAGGCGTTATTACCACGCGCGCATTACCGCCTTGGGCGAACGCCTCCACGGTTTGCACGGGCGTGCCGAAATCAGTGACATCATAGCGCCGCGCCAGATTGCCCGGCAGTGCCGCATTGATGAAATCCACCACGATAGTGCGTCCTTGCCGTTTGATATCGATACCTGTCTGATTGTCGGACAAGTCGATGATGACCCGGCCCGCGTTGGCATCACCGCGCCGAAAATCAACATTACGTAAACTATGTTGCTGAGCCGAGGCGGCAGCCGGAGCGAAGCGTTGCGTCTGTTCGGTGCCCGCTGCTGCTGCTCCACTACCTTGCAGTGTGATTAATACGGTCTTACCGTCCATTTGCGTTTCATGATTCAGCGCCCGCGTCAATTCCAGCACCATGCGTGTGCGCCCGCCTGCCTGCACGAGGTTGATGCGGCGCAAGTCGCCGCTGGTGTGTTCCTGGACGTTGCGGCCAGAGGCGTTGGATGTGTTTGGAAAGTCGAAAGCGAGCCGCGGCGGGTTGTTTACTGTGAATCCGGCCGGCGGCGCTGTCAGCGCATCCTTGAGTGTTACCCGCACTACCAGATTTCCACCCGATTGCGTGGAGACATTGACGCTCTCTATGCTGTTCTGCGCCTGCGCGCCTACACTAGCGGTCGCAAGCAGCGCGGCTGTCAACATGTAACAGACGCGAGAGATCAATCGATTCGTTGTAAATTTCATTTTTGGTCTCCTGATCATTCCTGAAGCAGCAGGGATTGCTCTTTCTCTTCCCAGTTACCGCCGGTATCCTGCACGATTTCCTTGAGCTTGATCGTGGTATCCGAAATTGCCACGACACGGCCGAAATTCTGTCCCAGATAACTCCCCGTCTTCACCTGAAACAGATTGTTGTCCGGCGATTTCACAAGGGCATACATGACTTTCTTTTGCTCCAGCACACCGACCATTTTCAGCGCTTCCAGTGGATACGCTTCCAAGGGCTCGCGTCTGCGAGTATCGGGAGGAGGCTGTATGCCACCAGCCCCTGGAGTGGGTTTCGGCGGCTCGACTTTCCGCGGCTTGAACGGGTCAAGCAAATCACCGGCGGTATATTCAACCGATTGATATGGCCGTACCTCGGGCAACGGCGGAATTCTCCCACCGGGCAACTTGTCTTGCTCTTTTACCCATGCACGCAAATCCGAATGCTTTTCAGTGCCGCACGACGTCAACGCCAGACAACCCAGTAAAACCAGCAAAGGCGTACGCATCATTTATTGGCCCCCTTCGCAACCGACCGCTTCTGCTGTGCGACTTCGGCTTCGTCAAGGTAACGATAAGTCATCGCAGTCGCGTCCATCGCCAGAATATCTCTCAGCGGCGTTAGTGTAATGTCATTAAGCGTGACAATGCGAGAAAGCTTGCTGATGTCGCTGGCAAAGGCCCCGATATCGTGATAGCTCCCCGTGATCCGTATGGTAATAGGCAAAGCAGCGTAGAAATCGCGCGGCGACTCAGCGCCAGGCTTGAACAAGTCAAATTGCAATCCACGGCCCAATCCAGCCTGATTGATGTCCGTCAACAACGCGTCCATTTCCGATGTGCGGGGAAGCTGCTTAAGCAGCGACCCAAATTGCTTTTCTATATCTTCGAGTTGTTTACGATATGCCGGAAGGTCGATCGCGAGCTTTTTCTTGTCAACAAATGTTGTTCGCAAACCGGCTTCCTTGGTTTTTTCAGCGTCGATCCGCGCGATTTGATCTTGCCAATCAAACCAATAGCTCGCGCCGATAATCAGCAACAATATCAGTAGCAGCACGCCCAATTTCGGCAATATCGGCCATGAGCCGATCTTTTTGGGGTCCAGTCGTCGTAATTCGTCGAGTGTCATTCCGAATTATCCTTTCTTGGCGGGGGCGGCAGCCTTCGGCGCCTCTTCGGGTTTCGGCTTCAGAATGCTAACGTTCATCGAGAACTCATTGCTACGTGTAGCGCCTTGTGCAACGGCTCTTATTTCCACCAATCCGGGGTTACCGAGCTTTTGCGAAGATTCGAAATTACGAATTAGCGTGGAAACCCGCGCTTGTGACTGAGCGGCCCCGGAAATTGCAATACGCTGGCCAGTCTGTTTAACGGATTTCAGGTACATCCCATCGGGCAGTTGACGTACCAATTGTTCGAGAAGCATAACCGTCTCGGCGCGATTCCCCTGCAGGGTTTCCACGACTTGTTTGCGAGCCAGCAGTGCCGCAGTCTTGTTTTTAAGCTCATTGATCTCAGCGATCTGTTTGTCGAGCTTCGCGATTTCTTCGGTCAAATACTTATTACGATTGACCTGATCGTCGAATTTATCGGTCAAGAATGTGTGGCCAGCGAACCAGATTAGCGCGCCAAGCGCAACCACAAGGCCGAGGGCAATAAAGAACTGTTGTTGCTGCGCCTTGCGCCGTATTTCACGGTGCGGAAGCAGGTTAATGCGTATCATGGATCAAACCTCCGCAACGCTAATCCGCAGGCAACCATCAGCGATGGCGCATCCTGCGTCAGATTTTTTGGCCTGATCTTGGACGACAGCGCCATGTTCGCGAATGGGTTCGCGATGACGGTGTTTACTTGAGTGCGCTTGGCCACCGCTGCGTCCACGCCGGGCAATGCCGCGCAGCCGCCCGACAGCACGATGTGATTAACCTGATTGTATTGAGTCGACGTGAAAAAGAATTGCAGTGCGCGCGCAATTTCGAGTCCGAACGTTTCGAGAAACGGACGTAACACGTCGGATTCGTAATTATCGGGCAATCCACCGGCGCGTTTTGCCGCTTCGGCTTCTTCGCGTGAAAGTCCGAATTTGTCCTGAATCTCTTGTGTAAGCTGCGCGCCGCCAAACGGTTGTTCGCGCAGGTAAATCGATTGGCCGTTACGCAGCACGTTAACGTTGGTAAAGTTGGCGCCCACATCAACTATCGCAATGTTTTGATCTTTGCCCTTTTCGGGAAACTGCGACTCGATCAACTCGAACGCAGCCTGTGCCGCATATAGATCTACATCAACGACCACGGCTTTCAATCCGGCAACTTCCGCGGCGGCGACGCGATCTTCGATTTTTTCCTTGCGCGACGCAGCGATCAATACTTCCACATCGTCGGGGCTGCCGGGCGCCGGGCCTACCACCTGGAAATCGAGATTGACCTCATCAAGCGCAAACGGAATGTACTGGTTGGCTTCGGTTTCGACCTGTTGCTCGAGTTCTTCCTCGGTTTGCCCCGCCGGCACCAGAATTTTCTTGGTGATGACTGCGGCATTGGGCAGCGCGATGGCAATATTCTTGATGCCGCCGCCGAAACGCGCATGACACCGTTTGAGCGCGTCGCTAACTGCATCTAAATTGTTAATATTGCCGTCCACAACCGAATCCTTGGGCAACGGTTCGATGGCGTAACGCTCGACGCGATACATTTTGTTGCCAGCGTCGACGATCTCAACCATCTTGATCGCTGATGAACTGATATCCGTCCCGATCAGCGGCGGCGTTTTAGTCTTGAACAATCCTTCGATTGACTGACTAAAACCAGATTTCCCTTTAAACATAGCCATATGGCGCTTTTAACCCATAATTTACATTAAACTCTAACAACAAGTGGTTTGTATGTAAAGCAATTATTCTGATTTGGGCTCAAGGAACTACAGCGCCGACGCACGAGTTGATCTGATGCTCCCGTAATCACAATTTCCCGTCTAGATCGAGCGGTCATGGCTCAAAGCGGGGAGCGCCGGACCGCTTTTTGAGGGCACGCAAGTGGCGCAGTGGTCGAATTTGCAACAGTGCGCCTCG
>CAMDLH010000153.1 GCA_945901405.1 Bordetella parapertussis
GGTGACGTAGGTGTAGCCGGGATCTTGTTCGATCAGGCCGCGCGCGGCGAGCACCAGCGATTTACGCACCTCGTCCATCGGCACGCCGTCGTAAAGATCGCGCTGCATCGCCAGCAACACCGGCTCGGCGCTCACTTCGCGCCCCAAGCCCTCGCACGCGCTTTGCACCAGCGCCTTTAACTTTGCGGTATCCAGCGGCTTGAGCGTGCCGCCCTCGGCGACATTGATGACCGGTTGCGCGGTGGCCGCGGCCGCCTGCTGCGCCTCGCGCTGGCGGGCGCGCTCCTTCGTGCGCTCCTCGCGGTACAGCACATAGGCGCGCGCCACATGGTGCTCGCCCGCGCGCATCAGCGCGAGTTCTACCTGGTCCTGGATGTCTTCAATGTGAAACGTGCCGCCCGACGGCTGGCGGCGCATCAAGGCGCCAACCACGCTGTCGGTGAGATTGGACACCTGCTCGCGAACGCGAGCCGAGGCCGCACCCTGGCCGCCATTGACCGCGAGGAACGCCTTGGTTACCGCTACCGCGATCTTTGGAGGCTCAAACCCCACGACGGCACCGTTGCGGCGGATAATCTTGTACTGCGCGTAGACGGCTTCCCGTTCGGACGTCAATTCGCTGACGGCGAGGCTCTGCAGCGCGGCGGAACGGGGCGCTTCGGTCGTGAGTTGCATGGGTGACTCCCTGATCTTTATGTGTTTTTTAATGGCAAGTGCCAGTGCATTCCCATCAAACGCGGGTTGGTAACCATACCTGAGAGTAACTACTCCCCTCCACCACTACCTATTGTGGTTTGCAACACGGTTTCGGCAAATTTTAGTAGCGCCAATTTGAGAACGCAACAGATTTGTTACGATTTTTTGGGCGTGCTCAAAAAAACATCAATGATATTCAATAAGTCATTGAAATTATTGAATAAAATTACTAGGCCTTTGTGCACGCGGCAATCTCGAAAACGGCTCTCGGGCGCCAGAGAGAGGCAAAACTTGGCACAGCGTCGAACTTCACGCGGAAATTCCCTGTGCCACGCCTGCTGTATCCACGTAACCAATTGTTATTATTACGGTTTTATACTATCGCGATAACGCTGCCAGTCAAAGCAAGGACCTGGGTCGGTCTTGCGGCCCGGCGCAATATCCGAGTGGCCCGCGATATCGGTGAGCGGATAACGTGCGCGCAGCACGCGTGTGAGCGCCGTCAGCCTCGCATACTGCACATCCTCAAAGGGCAAAGTGTCCGTACCTTCGAGTTCAACGCCGATGGAAAAATCATTGCAGCGCTCGCGCTCGCGCCAGCGCGATACCCCCGCATGCCACGCGCGCATCGTGCACGGCACGAACTGGATGAGTTCGCCGCCGCGCCGGACCAGAAAATGCGCCGAGACCCGCAGCGCCGCTATTCCAGCGTAATACGGGTGCGCGGCGGGATCAAGCTGATTGAGAAATAGATCGATGATGCCCGTGCCGCCGAATTCGCCCGGCGGCAGACTGATATTGTGTATGACCAGCAGATCGATGCGCGCGTCCGGCGCGCGCGCGTCATGATTGGGCGACGGCAGGTAGCGCGCGCCCGCGATCAATCCGCTATCGGAAATCGGCGATTGCACGCGGCGCCACCATTGCCGGGCGCACGCCACGCCCGCTCAAGCCTGATCATCCAGATCGTCCTTGATCCCCAGCCGTTGCATGCGGTAACGCAGTGCACGAAACGACACGCCAAGCAGTTTCGCCGCCGCGGTGCGGTTGTAGCGTGTTTTTTCGAGCGCATCGCGTATCGCCTTGCGCTCGACGTTTTCGAGATGTTCCTGCAAGGGCAGCGCGGAAAAATCCTCCGCGCCTTCCGGCAAATCCTTATCCTTGTCCGAAAGTTGCAGATCATCGGCGGTGATTTCGTCGGCGCCCGCCAGCGCCAGCGCGCGTTCGAGTATGTTTTCCAGTTCGCGCACGTTCCCCGGAAAATCGTAGCCTTGCAGCGCCGCGATCGCATCCGGGGCGAACGTCGGCACGGCCCCGGGCGCGGCCTGGCGCGCGAGCAGGCGCTCCGCCAACAGCGGTATGTCGTCACGCAACTCACGCAAACTGGGCATGCGCAGCTCGATCACATTCAGCCGGTAATACAAATCCTGGCGAAACGTGCCGTTTTTGACTTCGTCCGACAGGCTGCGATGGGTGGCGCTGATGATGCGCACATCGACATTCTCCTCGGCGGTGGCGCCCACCTTGCGCACCTTTTTTTCTTGTATGGCGCGCAACAGCTTCACCTGCATTTGCAGCGGCAAGTCGGCCACTTCGTCCAGAAACAGCGTGCCGCTGCTGGCGGCCTGGAAAAATCCGTCGCGATCATTCGCGGCCCCCGTAAACGCGCCCTTGCGATAACCGAAAAACTCCGACTCCATCAGGTTTTCCGGGATCGCGCCGCAGTTCACCGCGATAAACTCAGCGTCGCGGCGCGAACCATTCAAATGAATCAGGCGCGCGGCGAGCTCCTTGCCGCTGCCGGATTCGCCGGTGAGGTGCACGGGCGCCTGGCTGCGCGCGAGTTTGTCTATCATCTGGCGCGTCTGGCGCATCACCGGCGCATCGCCAATCAGCAATGGCGCGCCGGGCTTGGGCTTGTCGCTGGCCGCATCCGCCGCGCGCGCGCCGCCGCGCGGCAACTTGAGCGCAGAGCGTATCAACGCGCGCAACTGCTCGAGCGACACCGGCTTGGCCAAATAGTCGAAGGCGCCGGCCTTCAACGCCGCCACCGCGTTTTCCGTGCTGCCGTGCGCGGTGATCACGGCCACCGGCATGTTGGGTTGATTCTTCGCCACGTAATCGAGCACCGCAAGCCCATCGCCGTCCGGCAGGCGCATGTCGGTAAGACACAGATCGTAATTGTTGGCGGCAAGCAGGGAAAACGCCTCTCCCGTACTGCCCGCGCAATGCGAATCCACCCCCATGCGCGTCAAGGTCATTGCTAGCAACTCGCGTATGTCCGCTTCGTCGTCGACCACCAGCACCTGGTTTCGCGTTGTCATCAGCCTGCTCTGCAACTCATGGTGAAATGCGCCCCTGCGCGCGTTTCCAAATAATCCAGCGTAGCGCCGTTTGAACCGCACATTTCGCGCGCAATATAAAGCCCGAGCCCGGTGCCGCCGACCGCCGCCGTCACAAACGGCTCGAACAATTCGGCGCGCACCTCTGGCGCAACACCGGGACCGTCATCTATCACTTCCAATTTTACAACACGGCCGCCGCGAACCGCGTCCACCACGATACGTATGCTGCCGTTTTCGCGGCGGCAATGGCGCAGGGCGTTCTGGCAAAGGTTCCACAGCACCTGGTGCAACTGGCTGCGGTCAAACACGATTTGCGGCCGCGCGCGCGCCTCGATTGCGATTACCGCGGGCGCCACGGCTTCCGTCTCGGCGAATTCGGCGATGAATGAGTGTAGATACTCGGCCAGCGGGAAGGTTTCCGGGCGCACCGTCTGTCCGCGATTCAAACCGAGCACATCGTTTACCATGCGATTGAGCCGGCTGGTGTTGTCGCCAATGATGCGTATCAACCGCCGCGTGGTGTCGTTGGCCGACGGCTCCTCGTTCAACAACTCCGACGCGTGACTGATCGCCCCCAGCGGATTCCTGATTTCATGCGCGATATTGGCGGTCAAACGTCCCAGGGCGGCGAGCTTCATCTGGCGCGCTTCCGCCTGTATGCGCGTGATGTCCTCGATGAATATCAGCGCGCCCGCCGTGTTGCCGCCCACCGGCACGAAGCGCGCGCCCAGATCTGGGTTTTCCGCGGTTGCACGCATCGGCGATGCCGCCGCCGCGTCGCGGCGCCAATCGGCAAAACGCTGCGCCAGCGCCGGCGAATAATCCTGCAAGCGAACTTCGCCGCGCCCGCTCAATGAACCAAGTATGCGTTCGGCGCGCGCGTTGAACTGGCGTATCACGCCCTCGCCGTCGACCACCAGCACGCCGTCGGGCATGTCCTGAATCACCAGGCGGTTGACCTCGGCGAGATTCTCAAGATCGATGCCGCGCTGCGCGGCCAGTTGTTCGCTTTCCTCGGTATAGCGCGACAACGCATGCGCAACCCACGCCGTGGCAAAGTATCCGCCCGAGAGCAGCCCCGCCTGCACGAACAATGAGGCGCTTTCGCTGAAGTTGAGCACTTCATACGCGTGCTCACCCAGTATCGCGAGACTCGCCACCGCCGCATGAAACAGCGTCAACCGGCCGCGGCTGATCAATCCGGCGGCGGCGAGCGTCGCCAATAACAGCAGGCCCAATCCGCTGCTGATGCCGCTGCTTGCGAAAATCAGCAAGGTGATGAAAAACACGTCCGCCAGCACCTGCAACGTGATTTGCAGATTGAACCACCAGCGGCTGCGTATCAGCGCAAAGCACGCGACGCCGAAGGCTATGTAGCCGACACCCGCGGCGACGAACAAGGTGAAATCGTAGGAACCGAATTGAACCGTTCGACGCCAGAACACACCCACGCCGAGCACCAGCGCGGCCACCAGCAGGCGGTAGACATTGAAGTAAAGAAGCGAGCGCCAGAACGACTCCGGATACGCTTGATGCGGCCGCGCATCTCTCGAAAACCAGGACTGCAACGGCGGTATCGTTCCCGGCATCGCGGTGTTATGGGCGCGCTTGATGTTCGCGCCGGTGTTCGGCGCTGCAGTAGTGCTGGCCCTGGGTTACCAGACTTTCGCTGCGCGGCAGGTGCACGCCGCATTTTGCGCACCTGACCATGTCCTCGTTGCCGCGCGGCTCGGCTTTGTCCGCTTTGCCCCCATCCTCGCCACGCTTCGAACGGCGGCGCACGCCTTTTATCACGGCGTAGACAAGCAGCACCGCGCATACGACGAGAATAAATTTGGTCACGGTTGAACTAATTGACTATTGAGCCGAATCAAGCAATCCGCGCAGTCTGCCGCAAACCGCCGGTGGCGTCGAGTCTGTCTGCTGTTTCACACGCCATGCCCCATGTTCCATGTCCACACGCGGCGCCATTGAAGCAGCGCGACACGAAAAAAAGGATGGTCGGGGTGAGAGGATTCGAACCTCCGACTCCTGCGTCCCGAACGCAGTACTCTACCAAGCTGAGCTACACCCCGAACGTGTAGATTTTAAACTCTTTGAACCAACTTCCGACCCGCGCCGGACTAACTCGTTCATGGGGAGTGAACGCGCGGTTGATCCGCCAGCCCGGAAAGGGAGGCGAATTATAGCAGGGGCGGCCACGCGTCTCAATCTCACCGCGTCCGCCGCTGAAATTAACTCGCGGCAGGCCGGCGCCGCTATGCCGGAACCATGCTCTGGATCAACGCCATTTGCCGCGGCAGGCAGTGCGTGGCAAGGTCGTAACGCGCCTCGACAGTCCGCCGCGCGGCGATGCGCAGCGGCGCGTAACGGGCGGGCGTTTCCAGCACTTCGACCACGGTTTGCGCCAGCCCCGCCTTGTCAAAGAAATCGGCCAACAAGCCGTTGTTGCCGTGCTCGATCACTTCGCGCACCGGCGGCGTCGCGCTGCCGACGACGATGCAGCCCGCGCTCATGGCCTCGATGCAGCTCCAGCCCAGCACAAACGGGTAAGTGAGATACACATGGCACGCTGAAACCTGCAACACGCGCAGGTAATCGGCATACGAAATTCGGCCCGTGAAGAGCACCCGGTTCAGATCGAGGCGATCCTTCACCTCGTCCAGATAAATCTGCTTCCAGGTCTTGCCCGGCGGTGGCGCCGCGCCATAGGAGACCTCGTCGCCGCCGACGATCAGCGCCACCGCCTTGGGGCGCCGGCGCAGCATTTCCGGCAACGCACGCATGAACGCGTGGTAGCCGCGCATCGGCTCGAGATTGCGATTGACGAAGGTGATGATTTCATCGCCGGCGCGCAGTACGCGGCCGTTCACGCTGACCTGGGCCGCGGGATCGGGCCGCACCGTCGTGGTGTCGATGCCGTCGAAGATGACTTCGATGCGGTCCTGATAGGCCGCGGGCAAAGTGCCGCGCTGAAAGTTTGTGGGACAGATGCCGCGATCCATGCCGTCGAGTGCCAGCAAGAGGTGCGCGTTTTTCGCCCGTAAACGCGCATCGGCGGGCAACGCGCGCCGCGCGAATTCGGGATCAAAATCAAAATCCAGGCCGCGCGCCGCGTAAAAAAACTCCAGCAGCAACAGCATCTTCGCATCCGGCCACACATCCTTTAAAAACAGGCTCTCGCCCCAGCCGGGGTTGGCAATAATCACTTGCGGATTAAATCCGGACACCTTCAATTGCGCCGCCGCTTGCGCGCAGGCCTCGCCGCGGATCATCTTGGTCTCGAACTCCAGCGCGTACGGATGGATGTCGCGGCTCGATCCGCGCGCCGGTTTGTAGCGCAGCATTTCGATTTCGGGCAGCCCGGCGCCGCCGATGGCCATCGCCTTGACTTGATTTCCCGCGCGCGCCATGGCGGGTGCCAGATGCTTGAATTGCCCCGGGAAATTCTGATGTACGAACAGCAGGTTCATTTTTTCGGTGCGCGGGGTTTGCGCGGGGTTGATTTGGGCGCGCTATCGACGAATTCGACCGCCACGCCGATACGATGATCGTGTTTGTCGAGCCGCACGATCCTGCCGTGGCAATTGAAAATCACCTTGCCCCACGGCGTGTCCAGATTGAGCGCGATATCCATGGTTTTGCCGACGCGATACGCCGCGTCGGTTTCTAGCAGCATGCCCGATGTGCTGACATCGCGCATGACGCCCGATCTGCCGCCGACGCGCAGCGGCAGCTTCGCCTTGACACGGCGATCACGCGGCTTGCGGGATAACTTTGCGGGCATGGCGATCAGCTACTCACGTTTCAAAAGCTGCGCGTCACCGCGAACTCGGCCAACTCATAAAGATGGCGCCGGTGTATCGAATCCGGCGCGACCGCCAGCGCTTCACAGGCGGCGCGCGATTCGTCGCGCGCCTGCCGGCGTGCGTAATCGAGCGCGCCGGTCTGCTCGATCGCCGCGCGCACCGCATCGAGATCGCCAATGCCGCCTTCGCGTATGGCGTGACGCACGGTTTCGGCCTGCGCCGGTGTGCCGTGTTTGATGGCGTAGATCAGCGGCAGAGTCGCCTTGCCTTCGGCCAGATCGTCACCGACGTTTTTGCCGATCAGCGCGTTGTCTCCCGAGTAATCGAGCACGTCGTCGATCAACTGAAACGCCGTCCCCAGATGCGCGCCATAGGTCGCCATTGCCGCTTCTTGCGCGGCATCGGCGCCGCCGAGGATGGCGCCGATACGTGTTGCCGCCTCGAACAACTTGGCGGTCTTGCGGCGAATCACCTTCAGATAGCCTTGCTCATCGATATCCGGGTTACGGCAGTTCATGAGCTGCAGCACCTCGCCCTCGGCGATCACGTTGGTGGCCTCGGCCAGCACTTCGAGGATGCGCATATCGCCCGCCTGCACCATCATTTGAAACGCGCGCGAGTAGACGAAGTCGCCGACCAGCACGCTGGCGGCATTGCCGAACAGCGAATTGGCCGTGGGCTGGCCGCGGCGCAGCGACGATTCATCCACCACGTCGTCATGCAACAACGTTGCCGTGTGAATAAACTCGATCACCGCCGCGAGTTCGTGGTGATGAGCGCCGCGATAACCGAACGCCCCCGCCGACAGCACCACAAGTATCGGGCGCAAGCGCTTGCCGCCGCCGCCGATGATGTATTCGGCCACCTGGCGGATCAACAGCACGTCCGAATTGAGCCGCGTGCGGATCACGCGATCCACCGCCTGCATATCGGCGGCAACGAAACCGCGCAGGGCTTCCAGGGAGACTTCTGTGGACACTTTGTGGCGTGAAAACGGCGGCGAAAAGAAAATCAGGGCAGCGATAAAGAGCGGATGATAACGTAAGTTGCCTGCGCTGCTTTGCTTGCGCGGCCCGCGACAGGCGCACGGAAATACACGTAAGTTATTGATTATAATCAATAATTGTGAATTAACGCCTATGTTATTTGTGCAGAATACGCTTTGACTTGATGGCTGATATTTCATATAATCGTGGGCTTTCCAGACCAACAAGCACTCGGCACTATCAGGGGAACATCATGTATGCGGTTGTAAAAACCGGCGGCAAGCAGTATCGCGTGAGCGGCGGTGAAAAGCTCAAGGTGGAACAACTGTCCGCTGAAATCGGTGCGCAAATCGTACTGGATCAGGTGCTGGCGGTCGGCGAAGGCGAATCAGTCACGGTAGGCGCGCCGCTGGTGGCGGGCGCCTCGGTCACGGCCAAGGTGTTGTCGCATGGCCGCGGCGACAAGGTGCGCATTTACAAAATGCGCCGCCGCAAGCACTATCGCAAGACGCAAGGTCATCGTCAAAATTACACCGAGATTGAAATCGTCTCGATAGCGAACTAGGAAGGAAACCTCCTCATGGCACATAAAAAAGCAGGCGGCAGTTCACGCAACGGCCGCGATTCAGAGTCAAAACGCCTGGGCGTCAAATGCTACGGCGGTGAAGTTGTTCCCGCCGGCAGCATCATTATTCGCCAGCGCGGCACGCAGGTACATCCGGGTCAGAACGTCGGCCTTGGCCGCGACCACACGCTGTTTGCAAAGATCGACGGACGAATTCTGTTCGGACAAAAAGGCCCGCTAAAGCACAAGACCGTGAGCGTCCTTCCGGCCTGAACGCTTTTCGGGTTACGCACACTCGGCAACAAGGCCCTGTCGCACGACAGGGCTTTTTTTTCACCCGAATTTAACGACGCGCGAATCGCATACTCATGAAATTCATCGACGAAGCCAACATCGAAGTTCACGCCGGCAAGGGCGGGGACGGCAAGGCGTCGTTTCGCCGTGAGAAATTCGTGCCGCGCGGCGGGCCGGACGGCGGCGACGGCGGGCGCGGCGGCAGCATCCACGCCATCGCCGACGGCAATATCAACACGCTGATCGACTATCGCTTTGCGCGCATCCACCGCGCAAAAGGCGGCGAGAATGGCATGGGTTCGGATTGTTACGGACGCGGCGCGGATGATATTGAGTTACGCATGCCGGTGGGCACCATCATCACCGATACCGAAACCGGCGAACTCGTCGCCGACCTCGATCACCACGGCCACAAGGCGCTGATCGCCAAGGGCGGCATCGGCGGCCGCGGCAATCTGCATTACAAATCGAGCACCAACCGCACGCCGCGCCAATTCACGCGCGGTGAAGAAGGCGTTTCGCGCACACTGAAACTCGAACTGAAAGTGCTGGCGGACGTGGGCCTGCTGGGCATGCCCAACGCGGGCAAATCAACCTTGATACGCGCCATCTCGGCGGCGCGGCCGAAGGTCGCCGATTATCCGTTCACCACGCTGCAACCGAATCTGGGCGTGGTACGCGTGGGTGTCGATCGCAGTTTCGTTGTTGCCGATATTCCAGGACTGATCGAGGGTGCCGCCGAAGGCGCGGGGCTGGGCCATCAATTTTTGCGCCACCTCGCGCGCACGCGGCTGTTGCTGCACATCATTGATGTCGCGCCGCTGGACGAAGGTGCGAATCCGGTGAAGGATGCCAAGGCCATCGTCAAGGAGCTGCGCAAGTACGACGAGGGTCTTTACAAAAAGCCGCGCTGGCTGGTGCTCAACAAAGTCGATCTCATTGAAGATGCAGCGGCACGCGACAAAACCGTGAAACGCATCATCAAGGGATTGGCCTGGAAAGATAAAACCTTCACCATTTCAGCGTTGACCGGAGATGGCTGCAAGGAACTCACTTACGCCATCATGGAGCACATCGAGCGGCTGCCGCGCACCGCCGAAGCGCAAGCAAACCCCGAAACCGCGAACGCCGAAGTTTCGTAGCCTTCAACGCTCATGCCATCGATACTCGCCAACGCCAAACGGCTGGTGGTCAAAGTCGGCAGCAGCCTCGTCACCAATCAGGGACAGGGGCTGGATCACGCCGCGCTCGCGCGCTGGGCGGCGCAGATCGCGCAGTTGCGCCGCATGGGCCGCGAAGTGGTGCTGGTCTCCAGCGGCGCCATCGCCGAGGGCATGCAGCGCCTGGGCTGGAAAAAACGGCCGCGCGCGGTGCACGATCTGCAAGCCGCCGCCGCCGTCGGGCAAATGGGGCTGGTGCAGGTCTACGAGACCTGCTTTCGCGAGCACGGCCTGCTCACTTCGCAAATACTGCTGACACACGACGATCTGTCCGATCGCAAACGTTATCTCAATGCGCGCTCGACGCTGCGCACGCTGCTGGCCCTCGGCGTGATCCCGGTCATCAACGAAAACGACACCGTCGCCATCGACGAAATCCGTTTCGGCGACAACGACACGCTGGGCGCGCTGGTCACCAATCTGATCGAGGCCGACGCGCTGATCATCCTCACCGACCAGGCCGGGCTCTACAGCGCCGATCCGCGGCTTGATCCCGGCGCCACACTGGTGTCGCGCGCGCAAGCCGCCGACCCGTCACTGGAAAAAATGGCGGGCGGCGCGGGCAGCCAGATCGGGCTGGGCGGCATGCTGACCAAGGTGCTCGCGGCGCAACGCGCGGCGCGCAGCGGCGCGCATACCGCCATCGCGTCCGGCCACGAACCGGACGTGCTGGTACGTCTGGCGCAGGGCGAAAACATCGGCACGCTGCTTGAAGCCTACGCGGCCACATTGGCCGCGCGCAAGCAATGGCTCGCCGATCACCTGCAAGTGCGCGGCAGCCTGACGCTCGACGCCGGCGCGGCCAAGGCGCTCACGGTGGACGGCAAGAGTTTGCTGCCGATCGGCGTATACGATTTGAGCGGAGAGTTCGAGCGCGGCGAAGCGGTGAGCTGCCGCGACGAAACAGGGCGCGAAATCGCGCGCGGGCTGGTCAACTACAACGCCGCGGAAACGCGCCGCATCCTGCGCACGCCTTCGAGCGAAATCGAAGCCAAGCTCGGTTACATCGACGAGACCGAACTAATCCATCGGGACAATCTGGTGCTGCTGTAGCGTCAGTCCGCCGGCGCGCGCTTTTGCACGCCGTAGCGCAGCCGCTGATTGATCTCCTGCAAGGTCGCCGGAAACCGCAACGCATTGCAAAAATATTCACGGTGCAGCAGGTAGTGATGCCCGCTCACCGCGCTCGGCCGGATGAATTGCCATTTCGGATCACGCGCGCGTGACCATGTTCCGTCCGGGCGGCCAAACGCGTAGGACTTTTGTTCGCGCACGTCGCAGCGTATGCCCTCGAACGAAACGTTGGTCGCCCCGCCGCTGGTGCGCACCATCAGCGTGTAGCGAATCACGCCGTCTTCACCCACCGATACCGACGCCGCATCGACAAAGTAGCTGTGCGCAACGGCCGCATCCATCTCGAACTTGCGCAGGTTCTCGAGCTTCGGATATGGCGGAATCTGCGCCTGGATTTCAGCCCAGGTCTTCTTCTCCTGGTCGTAGTCGTAATCCCAGCCCGCCCATTGCGCGAACGCGTGCAGGGGAATAAACGCCGCCAGCAAGAGGTAATTACGCATACAAAAAGATCAATAAAAATAATAACTTACGTTAAATCCGCCACAAGCGCCGCGCGCGTGTTGGCGGCCACCGGCGACAGCGTCGCGCGATACTGCGGGTGATCCACGCCCATCGACAACTCCGCGCCATTTTTCAATGAGGCAATCATGGCGCCGTTAAGTTCGAAACGCAGAAAATGCACCGCCGCGGTTTTGCTGCTGTTGTCGCGCTCGAGGTCCTCGTCGGCGATCGCATACACGCGCGCGTGGCCCGCGATCATCACCCACGCTTTATCCTCGATGCCGATCAGTTTGCCCAGCATGCGTTCGCGCTCCGCGACATCCGGGTACTCGATCTGCATCGTCGCCTTCCAGTTGGCGCCGTCGGGGATCAGCGGATTGTAGGCGTCGAGCTCGCTTTGGATACCGGCTTCCTCGAAGATGCGCTCGATGCGCAGCATTTCCTGTACCTGATAACGCATGGTGAGTTCGTCCTCGAAGATCAGCGTCACGTGCTCGCCAAGGTGCGCGGTGCGCGTTTTCTTGTGCGCGATCACGCGCGCGCGAAAATCGTTGCGCTCCCTGGCGTAGGTTTCGAGCGTCATCAGGCTTTCACGTTTTATTTGCGGCATGTCATAGTCCGTAAGCGATACGCACGAGATTGATCGGGTGTTGTTTTTCGGCCTTCTCATTTGCGGCGGCGTGGTTCTCGGCCATGCCCTGCTTGATGTGGCGGCTCGCGATCGCGCAATCGGAGCTTACGTAATCCGGCGCCGCGTCCGCCATCAGGCGAAATACCGGGCGGCCGATTTTCATCGAGTTGTCGTAGTACTCCGCCTTCACGCCCCAGGTGCCGTCGTGGCCGGCGCAGCGCTCCACCGTGGTCACCTTGGTGTCCGGAATTTTCTCCAGCAGTTCGCGCGTCTTTTGCCCGACATTCTGCACGCGTAGATGACACGGAATGTGATACGACACGCGGCCCAGCGGTTTCTTGAAATCGGTCTTGAGCAAGCCGTCCTTGAAACGCGCGATCAGATATTCGAACGGATCGAACATCGCCGCCGCCACTGCTTTTACGTCGGCATCATCCGGGAACATCAGCGGCAACTCCTGCTTGAACATCAGCGTGCAAGAGGGCACCGCCGACAATATGGCGTAACCCTCGCGCGCGAGTTTCGCCAGCACCGGGATGTTGACCGACTTGTTGCGCGCCACTGCTTCAAGATCGCCGAGTTCGAGCTTGGGCATGCCGCAGCACGCTTCTTTTTCCACCAGCATCGCCGGCACTTCGTTGTGCGCGAGAATTTTCAATAGATCGTGGCCGATGCCCGGTTCGTTATAGTTAACGTAGCAGGTCGAGTAAATCGCCACCTTGCCTGGCGTGGTTTTACCATCCTTCACCGTGAACGACTTGTCCGGCTTCGCGGTAGAGCGGAATTTCGCGCTGTCGTATTCGGGCAGCACGCGATTCTTGTGGATGCCCAGCACGCCATGCATGATGCCGCGCACGAGACCCGCCTTGTTTGCCGTGTTCACCACTTGCACCACCACCGGAATCGACGCCAACTTGCCCAACGCATCGGTGCTGGAAAGCAGCTTGTCGCGAAAACCAGTTTCGCCTTTTTTGAACTTGACCGATTTCGCGCGCAACATCAGGTGCGGGAAATCCACGTTCCACGCATGCGGCGGCACATACGGGCACTTGGTCATGTAGCACATGTCGCACAGGTAGCACTGATCAACCACCTTGGCGAAATCCTTTTTCGCCACGCCGTCGACTTCCATCGTCGAACTGTTGTCCACCAGATCAAACAGGGCCGGAAACGCGGTGCACAGATTCACGCAGCGGCGGCAGCCGTGGCAAATGTCGAACACGCGCTCCAGTTCCTTGTCGAGTTTGGCTTCGTCGTAAAAATCCGCCGACCTCCAGTCGAGTGGATGACGGGTGGGTGCTTCGAGACTGCCTTCGCGTGAGGTCATAAACTATTGTTCAAGGGATGAAAAAAGGCGGAGGCGAACATTCCGCCTTCCGCCTTTGTGGTCTCGGCTACTTATTAGTCGGCGAACTGATCCAGCGCTTTCTGGAAGCGATTGGCGTGCGAGCGTTCGGCTTTCGCCAGCGTCTCGAACCAGTCGGCGATTTCGCCGAAGCCTTCGCCGCGCGCGGTTTTCGCCATGCCCGGGTACATATCGGTGTACTCGTGCGTCTCGCCGGCAACCGCGGCTTTCAGGTTGGAGCGCGTCGGGCCGATCGGCAGGCTCGTCGCGGGGTCACCCACGGGCTCCATATACTCGAGGTGGCCGTGAGCATGGCCGGTCTCGCCCTCGGCGGTGGAGCGGAACAGTGCGGCCACATCGTTTTGGCCTTCCACGTCCGCCT
The DNA here is from genome assembly GCA_945901405.1 of Bordetella parapertussis. GTDB lineage: Bacteria > Pseudomonadota > Gammaproteobacteria > Burkholderiales > SG8-41 > CAMDLH01. The sequence goes on from CAMDLH010000153.1 coordinate 13,849, forward strand.
TCTGTGCGAAGTAGAGGTAACGACGATTGGCTTGCGATTCACCGGCAAATGCCGCTTTCAGATTGTCGTGCGTTTTAGAGCCTTTGAGTTCCACGTAAATCTCCTTTAAAAACAATTACTTATATTAACACCTGAGTTACACCGATGGCCGGAGAAACGCACCACTGCGAAGCGTTTTCACCGGAATAAAAATGCAGATTTGGACTTAATCTAATCTATAAATTGAATATAAAAGCTAAGGCAGGCTTTGTCAAACTCGAATCGACCGCTCGAAACGGCTATCCAGCAATTGCTCGCAAGATTATCGCGCCAATTGCGCTTCAATCTCCGAAAAGGTGTTAGCCACCGCGCTGGTCTGAATACTCACGCCGAGCTGGCGCGCTATCTGCGTAGCGGAAAAAATCCCGCGCAGCCGCACGTTACGTTTTTCATCGCGATCCGCCACCAAGGTGTGCTGCCTGCTTGCTTGTTTTAGTGTCGCGACAATATGCCCTACTTTCGCGCCTCGCACTTGATCCATGTCAAGCACCTGCAAACGTTCGCGCGGCGTCATGATATCGCGCACCTGCACTTCGTCGCGCCGTATGCCGCGCGCCACCACCACTTGCACCGGCTTTTCGCCCAGCACGTCGGTCGCCGTAATCACGCCCTGCAGCTTGCGGTCCTGATCCACCACCAGCAACAGCCGCACGCCGCGCTGGATCATGCGCCGGTGTGCTTCCTCTATGCCGTCACCGGACAAAATAATCACGCCCGCCACGCGCGTGAGGTCGGTCATCACATCCGCCGCCGGGCTGTCCAGCGTAACTTGATCGGGCACGGCCTGCGTCGGCTGTGCGTATCCCACGGGTGAAGGTAGTGCGGTGAACGCAAGTGCGTGAAAGTCCCGTAACATGTTGACCTCTCGATTGAATGCAGCGCTACCCGCGTGAATGGATTCGGCCGCTATCCGACGGGCGCGCTGAATCACCACCCGCCATATTACTCGTTGCAGCGGATCGGCGCGCGGCGCCACCGCGTTCAAGAAATCGCTCCAGTTCGTTCAGCGCCTTTTGATACACCTCGCGCTTGAACTCGATGACGCTCTCGACCGGCACCCAGTAGGCGCTCCAGCGCCACGCATCAAACTCGGGTTTTTCGTTCGCGCGCAGGCACACGTCGCAATCGCGGCCCATCAGCCGCAACAAATACCAGATTTGTTTTTGCCCGCGATAATTGCCGCGCCACTCGCGCCGTATCCAGCGGTCCGGCACCTCGTAACGCAACCATTCGCGCGTGCGGCCAAGGATTCTTACATGCTGCGGACGCAGGCCCACTTCCTCATGCAGTTCGCGATACATCGCGACCTCCGGTGACTCGCCCGGATTAATTCCGCCTTGCGGAAACTGCCATGAGTGCTCGCGCACCCGCTTGCCCCAGAAAACCTCGTTCTTCCAGTTGCACAGGATAATGCCTACGTTGGGGCGGTACCCGTCTCTATCAATCACTTGGACAACCCCGCGAATTTCTCAGTTGCGCTGATTTTTCCACAGTTTTCGCGGGAAATAAAGCCCGCTCATCCGGCGCTCCAGGGCGAATTTGCCCTCTCGATAATACCAATCCAAACCAAAGAGTTAGTGCCTGATGCTGTACACCGCCAAAGATTCCCGGTATAAACCTGTGTATGGGACCGGCGGAATTCACAAACGAAGCGCTATCGCAGCTCCAACTACGCCCGGTGGCGCGTAGCGAAGAAGCACGCTATCAAGAGCAGATGGCGCGCCACCATTATCTTGGCGCACTGCCAAAGATTGGTGAAACGATATGGTATGT
>CAMDLH010000154.1 GCA_945901405.1 Bordetella parapertussis
CTCGTCCAGAACGTGACAAAACGCGGGTTGTCAGAGCGGGAAACGAGAAAACGGCTGCAGCTGGGTGCTGAAAACGCGAAAATCAGGGGCCGCGCCATTGATACCAATGGCATATTTACAAAAATCACAGGGTTTTCGGTCGAGCACTAAATACAAAACGCACCGGGTAGAGTATGAGTTTCGTGAGCGTCTTTATTCCGCTGCCGGCGAGTGCGGCGGGGTCTTTCAGCTTGGCAATGACGCCGCGCGTGGACAAGTGGTTGAGCGAGAACTCGGCGCCCACTACCACGAGTTCCTCGAGGCTGGGCCGCGGCAGTTGATCGCGGACATCGCGGCCGGCGAGGATTCGTCCGAACTGTATGAGATCGAGGCGATCCAACGGCGGAAAGCGGCCGCCGCTGGCCGCACCCGTAAGCGTGGCGGGCGACCCCCAAAATATCGACAAGCGTTCGGCGAGCGGCGTGCCGTTCGATTTCAGAAACGCGGTCAACCCGCTCACCGATGATTCGTCGCCGTCTTCAAGCGGGTCGCTTAGCACCAATCCGGCATCCACGTCGCTGACGTGGGGGCTGAAGCCGCCGTGCGCCAGACTACCGAGCGCATAGGCCGCAATGAGACGGCTGCCCCAGATTTCGCGGGCGCGGGCTACTACCGCGGTAAGTGCCTGCTCGCCGATGGCTTGCGGCGCGGTGCTGTCGATGGGTGCTGACATGGAGTGTCTACCTTGTCGCCGATTACGTAGTGTTCACTGTGAGATTCAAGGACGATCAATCGTGCGCTTACTATCGCGCGCAAGCCGCCATCAGTTCCTTCGCGCTCACGCTCTCCAGCCGCTTGAGCAAATCCTTCAGCGTTTTCGCGCGCGCCGCATCAAGCATGCTGCCCGCGAGCTTGTCGAACTTCGCATCCAGCCGTTCGCCCTGCGCGTGTAAATCGGTTTCGGGTATGCCTGCATCGTAAGCCGCCTCCAGCCTCCGGCCATCGGTGGTCTCGACGATGACTTCGGCTTGCAGCGAGTGGCTTGGCCAACCGCTTTGCACCAGTTCCACGGTTGTCCGGTCGCGCATCGCCACCACCGCGGAATCGGCGCACGTTGCTTCGCTATAGATAGAAAGGTCGGATGTGTCGCGCGCAAGCAGCGCGGCGGCCATCATGAATCGCAGGCTGAATTTGGCTTCAAGACCGGTACGCGGGTTGGGGATGTTGCAGATGCTGTCGCAGCCTTTCTCAACGCGAACCACGGCGCGGCGGACCGCGGCGGATGTAAGTCCGTGATCCGCACGCAGCTTGCGCACGCACTCCACTGCCGAGTGAGTGCCGTAACAGGCGGCGTGGTACTTGAACAGATTTTCAAGGATGAAGTAGCGCCGCGGATCGGCCAGAGCTACATCTGGGCGAAAATCCGGGCTCAGAACCGCGGCAAACCCGCCGCGGCGTTCGAGAATATCGGTGCGGCTTTCCATGCCGCGCGATGCCAGCAGCGCCGCGCGTAAACCATTTTGCGCCGCGACACCGGCGTGAAACGGTTTGCACTGCGTGCCGAATTGGCCCTTCAACCCCGAGGCTTGCGTTGCCGCGATGCCAAGCGCGCGCGTAGTGGCTTCCATATCAAGGCGCAGCAGCCGCGCGCAACCCGCGGCCGCGGCGACCACGCCTATGGTGCAGGTGGCATGGTAGCCGCGTGCGTAATGCCCGGGAGCGATGAGCAGGCCGACACGTGCAGCCGTTTCGTAGCCCGCGACGAAGGCCGCGATGATTTCCGAGCCATTCGCACCACGTGTTTCCGCAAGCGCGAGTAGCGCGGGCAATATTGCCGCGGTGGGGTGGCCATTCATGCCGGCGTTGACATCATCAAAGTCGAGCGCATGCGAGGCCGAGCCGTTGATAAGTGCGGCTTGCAACGGGGCCACACGCTCGCTTTGCGCTACCAGCGTGCATACCGGGTTGCCGCCTTCATCCTTCGCGGCGTCGATCAGTATGCGAATCAGCGGATCGCTCGTGCCCGCGAGGGCGACCGCCATCCAGTCCTGCACGCAGCGGTGCGCAGCCTCGCGCACATCGGCGGGCATGCTGGCGGTTTCTCTGGAGAGCGCCCAATCGGCGATGGTTTCAGTGACAGCAGTAGACTGCGCTTGCGGTTTTATGACAGCGGACATATTGCGTCTCCCCGTTCGTTGGCCGGATGTGAGTGGGCAATGTATGCCAAGGGCGCAACACACGCAACTTTTTGCATCACGGGTATGCTACGTCGTTCATCCACTTGGGCTATGATCGCGCACAGTATCCATAACCGAAGAAAATCACATGGTCCGACTAGCCGATCTCCCCGCGTGGGAACGCGAGCACATGCTCGACAAGGTCAACGATATCAAGCGCGGCGGCGGTTTCGAGGGGCGGCCTTGGGTGGGTGGGCCGCCATTGAAGCAACGCCGCGTGGCGGTGATTTCCACCGCGGGTTTGCACGAGCGTGGCGACCGGTCGTTTGCACCGGGTGCTGCGGCGACGGATTATCGCGTGATTCCCGGCTCGACTAACGCGGGTGAGCTGGTGATGAGTCATCTGTCGATCAATTACGACCGCACTGGCTTTCAACAGGATGTGAATGTGGTGTTGCCGCTCGACCGGCTACGTGAGCTTGCCGCCGAGGGCGTGATCGGCTCGGTGGCGGATTTTCATTATTCGTTCATGGGTGCTGCGCCGATACGCGAACTGGAGCCGCGCGCGCGGCAGCTTGCGGGGTTGTTGAAGCAGGACAAGGTGGATGCGGTGTTGTTGTCCCCCGTCTGACCCAACTGCACGTGCGCCGTCGGCGCACTGGGCCACTACCTTGAAAGCGAAGGCATCGCCACCACGCAGATTTCGCTGGTGCGCGAGCACACTGCCGCGATCAATCCGCCGCGTGCGTTGTGGGTACCGTTTATTTTGGGCCGCCCGTTTGGCGTGCCTGGCAATGCCGCGTTTCAGCGGCGTGTGTTGCTGGCCGCGTTGAAATTGCTTGATGCACCCAGCGGCCCGGTGCTTGAAGACTTCAATGAAGACGCGCCGCAGCCCGCGCTGGAAGAAACCGAAGGCTTTGCCTGCCCGGTTAATTTCGGCCGCGCGGCGGCGGCCAATGATGGCGAAGCGATGCAGCAGGAAATCGCCGATCTTCAGTCATGGCATCGCCTTGCGGAACAAAAACGCGGGCGCAGCACGGCAGCGTTAAGCGGCCTCACACCCGAAGGCGCGGCACGCTATATAATTGATTTTATTGATAATTTTGAATTACCGAGTTATCGGGACAAGCTCGCGCGCGGACTCGCCTTGCGCCTGGCGTGCGAGGACGTGAAGGCCTATTACCTTGAAGCGGTCCACGCACAACCCGGCCAGCGCGCGGCGAAGGATGCGCATGAGTGGTTCTGGCGCGAAACCGCAGCTGGTCGCGTGTTTATGAAATTGCGTGAGGTGGGGCTAACCAGCGACGACAAATCAGTCAAAGGGTTTGCATCGAACAATCTGGTGCCGCGCGCGATTCTGCATGCGCTGACGACAGCAAAATCGTAGGGCGGAAAAGCGTAGCGCCTTCCGTCGTATGCGATGTTTCGTTACCACTTTGCGCGGCGGAAGGCGCTACGCTTTTCTGCCCTACAGTCAGTTTTTCACGCGGATGATGCGCACCACTTCGGGTATGCGCCGCAGGTCGCGCATGATGCGCGCGAGGTGCATGCGATTGCTCACTTGCAGCGTGAATTGCATGGTGGCGTATTTGCCGCCGTCGTCGGGCGCGACTGATACGTTCTGAATATTCGAGTCTGATTCCGCTATGCACGCCGCCACTTGCGCCAGCACGCCGCGCTGGTTATCGACGATGGTTCTGATATTCACGTCGAAAAGTTTTTGCGAATCGGAATCCCACGTAACGTCGATCACGCGATCCGGATCAAGATTCGATTTCGCCAGCACCGGGCAGTCGTACGTGTGGATCGCCATGCCCTGGCCCTTGCCGATGAGTCCGAGGATGCGATCACCGGGTATCGGATGGCAGCATTTCGAGAACTGCACCGCCATGCCTTCGGAGCCGTGTATGGTGACCGTGCCCATGGTCTGGCCGTCCGCCGGCAGGTTTTCGCGCAGGCCGAGCAATTGCCGTGCCACGACAGCGGCATGGCGCTTGCCAAGACCGATGTCGGACAGCACATCGCGCCGCGACTTGGCGCTGGAGTCATGCACCAGTTTGTCCCAACGCGGCTCCGGCACGGCGGCGAGACTTGATTTCAATATGGCGAGCGCCTGATTGAGCAGCCGCTCGCCCAGTTGCACGGCTTCGTCTACGTGCATGGTCTTCAGGAAATGCCGGATGTGCGAGCGCGCCTTGGCGGTGGCGACGAAATTCAGCCACAGCGGATTCGCCTTGGCGTGCGAGGCGGTGATGATCTCGACGCGATTGCCGTTTTTAAGCTCGGTGCGCAGCGGCATCAGTTCCTGATTGATCTTCACCGCCACGCAGCGGTTGCCGATGTCGGTGTGCACGGCATAGGCAAAATCCACCGCGGTGGCACCACGCGGCAGCGCCATGATCTTCCCGCGCGGGGTGAACACGTACACCTCGTCGGGAAAAAGATCGACCTTCAGATGCTCGAGAAACTCCACCGAGTCGCCGGACTCGGACTGCATCTCCAGCAGGCTTTGCAGCCATTGATGCGTTTTCTTTTGCAGGTCGGTGACGGATTGGTCCGAGCTTTTGTAGAGCCAGTGCGAGGCCACGCCGGCCTCGGCGATCTTGTGCATCTCTTGTGTGCGAATCTGAAATTCGATCGGGCTGCTGAACGGCCCGAACAGCGCGGTGTGCAGCGACTGGTAGCCGTTGGCCTTGGGGATCGCGATGTAGTCCTTGAATTTGCCGGGTATCGGTTTGTAAAGCCCGTGCAGCGCGCCCAGCGTGATGTAACACGCATGCACATCTTTCACCACCACGCGAAAGCCGAACACGTCGAGCACCTGTGCGAAAGACACGTGCTTCTCGCGCATCTTGCGGTAGATCGAATAAAGGTGCTTTTCGCGTCCGCGCACCTGCGCCTCGATGCCGTTATCGGTGAGGCGTTTTTCAATCGCGGCGAGCACCTTGCCCACGACTTCGCGCCGGTTGCCGCGCGCCGAACGCACCGCCTTGGCCAGCACGCGATAGCGATCGGGATACACGTACTTGAACGACAGGTCTTCCAGCTCTTGATAGATGCTGTTCAACCCCAGCCGGTTGGCGATGGGGGCGTAGATGTCCAACGTCTCGCGCGCGATGCGGCGGCGCTTGTGCTGCGGCACCGCATCCAGCGTGCGCATATTGTGCAGCCGGTCGGCGAGTTTGATGAGAATGACGCGCACATCGCGCGCCATCGCCAGCAGCATCTTGCGGAAGTTTTCCGCCTGCGCGACTTCATGGGTCTCGGATTCGATCTTGTCGAGCTTGGAGACGCCATCGACAAGCTCCGCCACGGGCTTGCCGAACATTTCGAGTATCTGGTTTTTGGTGACGGAGGTATCCTCCATCACATCGTGCAGCAGCGCGGCGGTCAGCGCCTGCGGATCAAGATGCCATTGGCCGAGTATGCCCGCGACGGCGAGCGGGTGCGAGATATACGGCTCGCCGGAATCGCGAAATTGCCCTTCGTGCGCGGATTCGCTGAAGTGATACGCCGACTCAAGCTGGGTGATGTCCTCGGGCTTGAGATAGCCGGACCATTCCTTGAAGAGTGTCGCGGCGGCGGGCACGGCTACTCATCCTTGCCTTCAGTTTGGCGCCTTGTTGAGGATTTCCGCGCCGAATTTGCCGGCTTCGAGCTCGCGCAGCGCGATCACCGTAGGCTTGTCGCGGTTGGCATCGACCATCGGCTGCGAGCCATTGGATATCTGGCGCGCGCGATAGGTGGCCGCGAGCGACATCTCGAAGCGGTTGGGAATACGTTTGATGCAATCGTCTACGGTGATGCGGGCCATGGGGTTTCCTGAGTTGTAGTGGCGCTACTCGCGTTTGAGCAGGCCGTTGATTAACTTGGAGTTTTGCTCGAACTGGCGAGCGCGCTTGAGCCGTTCGGCGCGGACAATACTGACCAGATCATGCATTGCCCGCTCGAAATCTTCGTTAATGATAACATAATTGAAATCAATGACATGCGTCATTTCCTCGCGCGCGGTGGCGATGCGCCGCGCGATCACCTCGGCGGCATCGGTACCGCGCCCGCGCAGACGCTTTTCAAGTACTTCGAGCGACGGCGGCAATATGAAAATCGACACCGCCTCGGGCTTCAGTTTGCGTAGCTGTGCGGCGCCCTGCCAGTCGATTTCGAGCAGGATATCGCGGCCTTCGTCGATGCGCGCCGACAGCCACGTCATCGAGGTGCCGTAGCGGTTGCCGAACACATGCGCGCTCTCGATGAATTCGCCAGCGCGCTCCATGCGCTCGAATTCGGCGAGCGTGACAAAATTGTATTCGCGCCCGTTGACTTCACCCGGTCGCGGCGCGCGCGTGGTGTACGACACCGACAACCGCACGGCCGGGTCGGCCTTGAGCAAGGCCGCCACCAGGCTGGTTTTACCGGCGCCGGAGGGGGCGCTGACTATGTAGAGGGTTCCTGACATAAATCTGGCGAGATCATTGTGTGTGAATTATTTTTCACCATCACTCGTTGGCAAGTGACGTTTCAAATCCATGCTGTCATGCAATAGCCGCAGCACATCTATGACATTCTGCTGCTGAAAAGTGCTTACCCGAAACATGATGAGGTGCCGTCCCTTGCGACCGTTGTGCGCGACATGCAACGTCCTGATATTAGCGCCGATTTCACCACCCGCCTTGACCCTGGTGAGATCGGGGCCGGCGCTTAGCTCTTGCAACGCGGCCGTCAAAGTGCCGGCGTAAACTCGCGCCTGCGCCGAACCAAAATTTTCCATCGTCCAACGCAGGATTTGACGGTAATCCGCTTCGGCCGCGGCGGTAAGGCGAACGGTCCAGAAATCCACCCGCGCTAGCCGGCCAGCGTTTCAGTTGCCAGCTTCGTCAAGTGCTGCCCCAGCGCGTCCGCGGAATCGAAACCGCGGAAGGCGCCCGCGTCGATATCCGCGATGCCAATCTTGGCGGCCTCGCGTAACGCAGTCAGCCGCATATCGTCTTCGGACTCGCGACGTTCCACCAGCCGCAATCCTTCGCGCAAGACTTCGCTCGCGTTCTGGTATCGGCCCGAGCTTACTAGCTGCTCAACAAGATGCGCCTGATGATCGGTGAGGACTACATTTCGGGTTGGCATTTACAGCCTCTTTAGCGGGATTTCTACATTGGCATAGTATGCCATAAATGCTATCAATCGCCAACGGCCATCATTGGCATATTATAAAAATCATTTAAAAACAATAACTTATGTAAATGAGCGTAACGCTACTCAATATTTTGTATTTGCTCGCGCATCTGTTCAATCAGCAGTTTCAAATCCATCGACGCCTGTGTGATTTCGATATCGGCGGCCTTGGCGCCAAGCGTGTTGGCCTCGCGATTCAACTCTTGCATCAGAAAATCCAGCCGCTTGCCGGCCGCACCGCCTTTCGCAAGAATGCGCCGCAACTCGGCGATGTGCGTGGTGAGCCGCGTCAGTTCCTCGTCGACGTCAATCTTGCTCGCGAACAGCACGACTTCCTGGCGGATGCGTTCGTCGTCGGTGTTGACCAGTGCGTCTTTCAGGCGCGTGTTGAGTTTCTCTTGAAACGCAGCGATGGCGCCTGGCAACCTGGGTGCTACCTGTGCGGCGCGTTGCTCGATGGAGGCGGCGCGTTCGAGGATCGCGGCCTTCAGCTTTTCGCCTTCGCGCGCGCGCGCGGCAGTGAATTCTTCAAGCGCGGCGGCGACGAGTTCGCGGCACGCTTCGCGCACGGCTTCGGCGGGCACGGTGTCGGCACCCAATATGCCCGGCCAGCGCAGCACGTCGGCCGCGCGCAGGCTTTCGGCTTCGGGTATCACCGCGCGCACTCGCGCATTAAGCGCGGCAAGTTGCGTTAACAACGCTTCATTAAGATCAGACGCAAGTGCGACCGTGTGCGAGGCGGCGATGGAAATGCGGCATTCGATCTTGCCGCGCGTCAAGCGCGCGGCGAGCATTTCACGCAACGCGGGTTCAATCGCGCGTAATTCCTCGGGCAGGCGAAACTGAATATCGAGGTAGCGGTGATTCACCGAACGAATCTCCGCGGTCAGCGTGCCGCTGGCGAGTTCTTTCGCGGTCACGGCGTAACCGGTCATGCTGTAAATCTTGCTCACGTATAATCCGCCTTGTTTAATTGAATCGGGAAGATAGCATGAGCACGAGGCCCAGCGGAAGAAAACCCGGCGAATTGCGCGCCATGCGCATCACGCGCCGTTACACGCGTCACGCCGAAGGCTCTGTGCTGATCGAGTCGGGCGACACCAAGGTCATCTGCACCGCGAGTGTGCTCGAAAAGCAGCCGCCGCACCTGCGCGGCACGCAGGGCGGATGGGTGACGGCCGAGTATGGCATGCTGCCGCGCGCCACCAACACGCGCAATGACCGCGAGGCCGCGCGTGGCAAGCAGTCGGGCCGCACGCAGGAAATCCAGCGCCTGATCGGGCGCTCGCTGCGCGCGGTGGTCGATCTGGCGGCGCTGGGGCCGCGCAGCATCCACGTCGATTGCGACGTGATTCAGGCCGACGGCGGCACGCGTACCGCGAGCATCACCGGCTCGTTTGTCGCGCTGTATGACGCGGTGAGTCATATATTAGGCAAGAAACTTATCGCTACTTCGCCCATACGCGACCACGTGGCGGCGATCTCGGTGGGTATTTACAAAGGCACGCCGGTGCTTGATCTCGATTACGTCGAAGACTCCGGCTGCGACACCGACATGAACGTGGTGATGACCGAGCACGGCGGCCTCATCGAAATCCAGGGCACGGCCGAGGGCGCGCCGTTCAAGCGCGCGGAGATGGATCAGATGGTCGATCTCGCGCAAGCGGGCATCCTCGAACTCATCGCCCTGCAGAAAGCCACGCTCGCGGCGTGAAGCGCATCGCCGAGTGAAACGCATCGTAATCGCGTCGAGCAACCCCGGCAAGCTGCGCGAGTTCCGGCGCCTGTGCGAGCCGCTGGGGTTGGACATCGTGGCGCAATCCGAGCTAGGCATCGCGGATGCCGAAGAGCCGCATTTCACGTTTGTTGAAAACGCACTGGCCAAGGCGCGGCATGCGAGCCGTGCGAGCGGGCTGCCGGCGTTTGCCGATGATTCCGGGATTTGCGCCGCCGCGTTGAACGGCGCGCCGGGCGTACATTCTGCCCGGTACGCCGATGGCACAGCGCCGCGCGACACGCAAGATGCGCGCAACAACGCCAAGCTCATCGCCGCGCTGGCCGGCAACACAGACCGCCGCGCGCACTACATCTGCGTCATCGTGTTTGTGCGCGGCGCGAACGACCCGGAACCCATCATCGCCGAGGGCCGCTGGCACGGCGAAATCATCGATACGCCGCGCGGCGACGATGGCTTTGGTTACGACCCGTATTTCTATTTGCCGGGGCTTCGCAAGACGGCGGCGGAGTTGCCTCCCGACGAGAAGAATTTGATCAGTCATCGCGGGCAGGCGTTGGCAAAGCTGATTGCCTTGCTGCGCGAGAGTGCGTACGTGAAGGGTGAAGGGTGAAGGGTGAAAAGACCAGGTTGGCGGGCGGCGTCGCCACGCTTGCGCCGCCGGCCTTGCGTTTTGCAGCATTGCCGCCGCTGTCACTCTACATCCACATCCCGTGGTGCGTGCGCAAATGTCCTTACTGCGACTTCAATTCGCATGAGGCGCGCGGCGACAGACCCGAGCGCGAATATCTTGCCGCGCTGATCGCGGATCTCGACGCATCGCTGCCGCTGGTGTGGGGACGGCGCATCAGCACGGTGTTTTTCGGCGGCGGCACGCCTAGCCTGATGGCGGGCGAAACCATAGACGCGATACTCGCTGCCGTGCGCGCACGACTGCCGCTCAACCCCGATGCGGAGATCACGCTGGAAGCCAACCCCGGCACGGCGGAGGCCGGCAAATTCCGTGCGTTTCGCGAGGCGGGCGTGAACCGTCTGTCGATAGGTATTCAAAGTTTCAACCCACGCCACTTGAAGGCGCTGGGGCGCATCCACGACGACAACGAAGCGCGGCGCGCCATCGAAATTGCCGCGCGCGAGTTTGATAACTTCAATCTTGATTTGATGTATGGGCTGCCGGAGCAGAGCATTGATGAAGCGCTCGCCGATATCGACGCCGCACTAACCTTTGGGCCGCGCCATCTGTCGGCCTATCACCTCACACTTGAGCCGAACACCTACTTCCACCGTTATCCGCCCAAGTTGCCGGACGACGATGCAGCCGCCGCCATGCAGGACGCCATCGAGGCAAGGCTCGGTGCGGCGGGCTACGGACACTACGAGACGTCCGCCTTCGCGCTACCCGGCGCGCGTTGTGCGCACAACCTGAACTACTGGACGTTCGGCGATTATCTCGGCATCGGCGCGGGCGCGCACGGCAAGATTTCGTTTCCCGAGCGCATTCTGCGCCAGATGCGATACAAACAGCCCGCGCAATTCATGACGAAAGCCGCGGCTGGCAACGCGGTGCAGGAGCAACACGAAGTCTCCACGCAAGAAGTCGGCTTTGAATTCATGATGAACGCGCTGCGATTGAACGGCGGATTCGAGTCGCGTTTGTTCACTGAGCGCGCCGGCGTGCCGCTGACGGCAGTGCTGCGCGAACTGGATGCCGCCGAAGAGCGCAAACTCATCACGCGCGACCATCTGCGCATCGCGCCCACCGGGTTGGGGCGGCGTTTTCTGAACGACCTGTTGCAGATATTCTTGCGCGATGAGGAAAGCGCGTAATTTGCTATGATGGAAACGTTGTTCGATCAGTAACGAAAGGAGCGCTTCGATGAAAAAATTATTCGTGTGTTTCGCATTGATAACCTTGGCCGGTTGCGGCGCGGAAGTCGCGACCACGGCGGCCACTACCGCCAAGCTTAAGCAGCAAGAGTTGGAGCAGGCGAAGAAGACGCAGGAGCAGGCGCAGCAGAAGATCGATGCCGCCACGCAAAAAATGCAGCAAAGCGCGGATCAGCGCGGGAACGATGCCGGCGCCAAGTAGTTTTAAAAATATCAATAAAAACAATAATTTACGATTTTAGATGATCAAGATTAATGCGGCCATCGCCGGCATCGGCGAAAGCAAGGTCGGCGTTGTCGCGAATCGTTCGGCTTTGCAATTGCAGGCCGATGCCACGCAAGCCGCGCTCGCCGATGCGGGCTTGCAAATGTCCGATATCGACGGCTTGCTGACGACGCCGGTGCGTGTCGAGCACTGGAGCATGCCGTGCGGCGTGGTCGCGCATCATCTGGGCATCAAGGCGTCGTATCTGTCGACGGTTGATCTGGCCGGTGCATCGGGCACGGCGATGATTCACCAGGCGGCGATGGCGATTGCCACCGGGCAGTGCACTACAGTGTTGTGCGTGGCGGGGCAGAATTTGTTGTCACACGGCTCGCGCGCCAAAGCAGTGAAGAGCATGGCCGAAGGCGGCAGCGCCCACCCGCAATTCGAGGTGCCTTACGGGCCGATCGTGCCGTCGATGTATGCGCTGGTGGCGCAGCGCCACATGCACGAATACGGCACCACGCCCGAGCAGCTCGCCGAGGTGGCGGTCACCATGCGCCGGCACGCGAGCTTGAATCCTAATGCGCACAAGCGCGATTTGATCTCGGTCAGTGATGTGCTTAACTCGCGCGTGATCACCACGCCTCTGCATATACTCGATTGCGCGCTGGTGTCCGACGGCGCGGCGGCGGCCATCGTCACCAGTGCCGAGCGTGCGCGCGATCTGAAAAAGAAACCGGTGCATCTGCTGGGGCAGGGTTACGGCTTGCGCCACAGCAACATCGGAGAGCATCGCGAACTCACCACATCGGGCTCGGTCGATTCCGGCCGCGACGCGTTTCGCACGGCGGGGTTGACGCCGGCGGACGTCGATGTCGCGCAGATTTATGATTGCTTCACCATCACGGTGATTGTCGAACTTGAGGATTTGGGTTTTTGCAAGAAAGGCGAAGGCGGCTCCTTTGTCGAGGGCGGGCGCATCGGCTTGGGCGGTGCGTTGCCGGTCACCACCCATGGCGGTTTGCTCTCGGCCGGCCACCCCGGCGTCGGCGGCGGTTTTTTTCATGTGCTTGAAGGTGTTCGTCAGTTGCGCGGCGAATGCGGCGCGCGCCAGGTAAAAGATGCGGAGGTCGCGCTGGTGCATGGCAACGGCGGCGTCATCAGCATACATTGCACTTTGTTGTTGGGGGCGGCGTGAATACGCCCCTGCGCCCCTTGCCCACGTCAGACGCGGCTACCGCGCCGTACTGGCAAGCCGCGCGTGAACATAAATTCGTGCTGCCGCGTTGTGGCGATTGCAACAAGTTTCATTTCTATCCACGCGCGTTGTGTCCGTTTTGCGCTTCGGCGAATCTTGCTTGGACGCCCGCGAGCGGCCGCGGCGCGGTGTATTCGTTCACCATCGTGCATCGCGCGCCGAGTCCGGCATTTGCCGCCGAGGCGCCTTACGCAGTGGCGGTGATCGCGCTTGAGGAAGGGCCGCACCTGATGTCGGGCATCGTCAATTGCGCGCTGGATTCCGTGCGCATCGGCATGCGTGTTAAGGTTGCGTTTCGTGACTTTGCCGAAGACGGAGAAAGCACGGCGTTGCCGGTATTCGAACCGGAATTTTGATCCAATAAAAAACGAGGAGAGGAGCATGAAGGTTTCAAGGCAGGTGGTTGCGGGTGTGCTGGCGGCGGCCGCGCTCGGCGGCAGCGCCCTGGTGCATGCGCAAAATTACCCTAGCAAATTCGTTCGCTTCATCGTGACTTATCCGCCGGGCGGCAGCTCTGATGTGATGGCGCGCATCATCGGCGCGCAGTTGACCGAATACTGGGGACAGACCGTGGTGGTGGAATCGCGCCCCGGCGCCGATGGCTCCATTGGCATGGAATACGCCTCGCGTCAGCCCGCCGACGGCTACACCTTCCTGCTCGGTAATTTCGGCCCGGTGGTGGCCAAGCCGCTGCTGACAAAGGTCAACTACAACTGGCAGAAAGATTTTGCCCCGGTGTCGCGCATCACCAACTCGGCGAACATACTGGTGGTGCCCTCGACCATGCCGGTAAAGAACATCAAGCAACTGGTGGCGCTGGCAAAATCGCGCCCCGGCGAGCTCACTTACGGCACCAGCGGGCCGGGTAGCATGTCGCATTTCGCGGGCGAAATGTTCCAGCAACTTGCGGGCGTGAAGATGATCACCGTGCCGTATAAAGGCAACGCGCTCGCCATCACCGACATCATGGGCGGGCAGATCACCACCATGTTTTCCGACGCGGTGCCGGCAATGCAGGCGATGAAAACCAACAAACTGCGCGCGATGGCCGTCACCAGCGAGAAGCGCTGGCCGTTCACGCCCGAGTTGCCGACGCTGGCCGAGGAAGGCATCAAGGGTTTCGCGGCGGTGAACTGGTGGGGCATTTTGTTTCCGGCGGGCGTGCCGCGGCCCATCATCGACAAGGTCAATGCCGACCTGGTGCGTGCGCTGGCCTCACAGAATGTCAAAACGCGCCTGGGCGAACTCGGCGTCGAGGCGCAATCCAGCACGCCGGAGCAGTTTGGGCAGTGGATGGCCAGTGAAACCGCGCGCTGGGGCAAGCTCATCAAGGATGCCGGTCTGAAAGTTGAATGACGAGCAGGTTTGGCGTGCGCTTGATTGCGCAAGCACTGCTTAGACCGCGCGCCGCGCGTGCCATGTCGCGTGCCATGTCGCGTGCTATAGGCACGGCGGGTTTCAGCGCGCATAATGTTCGCTATTTCGAGAAAGCCGAAATTGACCCGATAGCCATGAGCACGGCCTCCGCACACACGCAACCTCAAGGCTTGGTAAGCCTTGCGCTGACGCTATATCGCGCGTTTCTTGACGCGATGCCCGATCCGGCCTGGGTAAAGGACTGCGATGGCCACTACGTCGCGGTGAATTCCGCGTTTCGTAAATTTTGCGAAAGCAACCTTGGCCGCGCCAACATTGAACTCCTGGGGGCGGACGATTCCGATCTGTTCGCGCCGGACGACGCCGAGAAATCCCGGCAGGAAGAGCGCGATGTAATGGCGCGGCGCGGCGCCGTTCGCGGCGAGTTGAATGTGTACCACCCGCTAGGCACGATGCGCCAGTTCAAGGTGAACCGCGTGGCGTTGCTCGATGAATCCTCGGCGGTGATCGGCACATTGGGATTCGCGCACGATGTCACCGACAAGGCCGCGCGCGCCGGCCGGCTGCGCGACAGCGAACGCAAACTCGACACGCTGGTGCGTAATCTGCCGGGCATGGCGTTCCGGCGTTTGAACGACTCGATGTGGAGCATGATGTTCGCGAGCGAAGGCTGCCGCGTGCTCACCGGTTTTCCGCCGCGCGAGTTTGTCGGCAATGCGGTGCGCAGTTGGGGTTCCATTATCGCGCTCGACGATATCGAGCAGGCGCGCGCCACCATCGCCGATCAGTTGACCCACGGCGAGCGTTACCTGGTTGAATACCGCATCGTGCTTGCCGACGGCGACATGCGCTGGGTGAGTGAACGCGGCGTGCACATTGCTGCCAGCGGCGAGGCGCCGGCGGTGCTCGAGGGCATCCTGCTCGATATCACCGAGTCTCGTTACTACCTTGACGAGATGGTGCATCGTGCCACGCACGATACGTTGACTGGTGTCGCCAACCGCCCGCTGCTGATTGATCATCTGCGCCACGGCATCGGCTATGGGCAGCGGTACAACCGCATGGCCGCGACGCTGGTCATCAACGTCGATCACTTCAAGTACGTGAATCAAAGCCTGGGGCACGACGCTGGCGATGATCTGCTGAAGGAAGTCGCGCAGCGCCTGCAACGCACGCTGCGCGAGCAGGATACCGTGGCGCGACTCGGCGCGGATTCGTTCGCTATGGTGTTGATCGATCTGGAAAACCTCGGCGCCGCGGCTCAGGTGATGACACGCATACTCGCCGCTGTGCGCGAGCCGTACACGCTGGGGACGCAGGAGATTGTTGTCACGTGCAGCGTGGGCTGCGCCCTGTATCCCTTGGACGGGCCCGATCCCGAAACGCTGCTGCGCCGTGCTGATACCGCGATGCGTCACGCGCGCAACCTGGGCGGTGACTGCCACTACTTCTACTCCGCCGACAGCGACCGCAAGACCGAAGACCGGTTGTATCTCGAGTCGAACCTGCGGCATGCGGTGGCGCGCGGCGAGTTGCTGTTGCAGTATCAGCCGCAGATGAGCGCGCGCGACGGCACGTTGATCGGCATGGAAGCGCTGGTGCGCTGGCGCCATCCTGAATTGGGTTTGGTGTCGCCCGGCCGTTTTATTCCGATCGCGGAAGAAACCGATCTCATCGTCGGCATCGGCAGTTGGGTGCTCGAAGAAGCGTGCACGCATGCCAAGATGCTGATTGAAGAGGGCTTGCCCGTGGGCCACGTGGCC
>CAMDLH010000155.1 GCA_945901405.1 Bordetella parapertussis
TGCACCGGGTAGGCAATTGGCAGCGTGGAGGCCATTTTTGCCGCGAGAAACCCCGGCTCGATGCCCGCCTGCGTGATCACCGCATCGTATTTGCCCAGCGCGCACACCGCCTTCACACGGTTGACGATGCCCACCGCGATGCTGGTGACCACGGAGTCGTCGCGCGACTCCGCGCCGTGCGGCGTGGGCTCGCCTTCGTCGATGTCGATTTCGACGCCATCGAGTTGCCCGCGGGCTTTCATGCTGGCGATCAGATCCTTCATCATGAAATGCCCCTCGGCGGGGTCGTAGTTGACGCCGGCGCGTTGGTAAGGCGGAATGTCGATGATCCTCAAGGGGAACTCTCCTGATTGTTAATTGTTGGCGTGCGGCATGATGACATGCTCGCGGTTAAGTTGCGCGATATCGGTGACGCCCACCAGCCCCAGCACGCGGTCGATTTCATCACGATATATTTGCAACGCGCGCAGCGCGCCTGCCTCGCCCGCGCTGGCCGTGCCGTGCAACGGCGCACGGCCCAGCATCACGGCGTTCGCACCGAGTGCGAGCGCTTTCACCACGTCGGCGCCGCGGCGAAACCCGCTATCGACGATGACGGTGATGCGTTTGCCCACGGCATCCACCACCCGCGGCAACACGGTGATGGGCGCGGGCGCGGCATCGAGCACGCGCCCGCCGTGATTGGACAGCACCACCGCATCCGCGCCGCAGTCGGCGGCGAGCACGGCGTCGCGCACGTGCTGGATGCCCTTGACGATGAGTTTATGCGGCCAGATCTTGCGCAGATCGCGCACGTCGTCCCAGGTGATGCCCGCGTTGAGCGCGGTGGAGCGGCCCATCGGCAGCGCGGTGATCTTGGTCTGCGTCTCGGGCGGGAAATTCTGGTAACGCGGCGTGCCGGTGGTCAGCACATAACGCAGCCACACGCCAAACAGCCAGCGCGGATGGCTCAGCACGTCGATCACATTTTTGCTGGTGAACCTGAACGGGATCGTCATGCCGTTCTTCAGGTTGTATTCACGCCCCGGCGACACCGGCGTATCCACCGTGAACACCAGCGCTTCATAACCGGCGTCACGCGCGCGAGCGATCACCTTGTGCGACAGCGCGCGGTCGGGCCACATGTAAAACTGAAACCACAGCGTGCCGCCGGCCTCGGTGGCGACGCGTTCAAGGCTGGTCATCGATCCCAGCGCCAGCGTGAATGGAATACCGTGCGCCTTGGCCGCGCGCGCGAGGGCGATTTCGCCTTCGTACCACGCCAGTCCCGTTGAACCGGTGGGGGCCACGATCACCGGCATTTGCTGCTGCTTGCCAAAGAGCGTGATTGCCTGACTGCGTTGCCGCACATCGACCAGCACGCGCGGGCTTAATTTGATGCGCTCAAGCTCGGTGCGGTTGTCACGCATCGCGATCTCATCATCGTTGCCGCGATCCATGAACTCGAACAGGCCCTTGGGCAAACGGCGTTTTGCCGCCTCGCGCAGGTCGTGGGTGCTGTAAAAACCTAAGGTGTCGTCTTGCATGGTTTCCCGTTGATGGCTTCGGATGTGCGTACGCGGCGCGCGCGCGCCACCTCATGCAGGCAAGTCAGTCCGGCTTGATGCCGTTTTCCTTGACCAGGCGCGCGAATTTGGAGATTTCCGATTTGATGAATTCCGCGAAACGCTCCGGCGTGTTGCCCTCGGCGGCCACCGGCTCCCAGCCTGTCCCCGTGACGCGGCTGATTACTTCTGCCTGCGCCAGGCCGTGCACGATTTCAGTGTTGAGTCTGGCGATAGTGGCTTTGGGCGTGCCGAGCGGCGAGAGCACGCCGTTCCAGCCCATCGCCTGAAATCCGGGGAAGCCCGATTCGGCGAGTGTGGGCAATTCCGGCGCAAGCGGAGTACGTCGCGCGCTGGTGACCGCGAGCGCGCGCACCTTGCCCGACTGCATTGCGCCAAGCACACCGGGCACGATCTGGATCATCATCTGCACTTGCCCGGCCATGACGTCGATGATTGCCGGCGCCGCACCCTTGTACGCCACGTGCACGATGTTTACCTTGGCCGCGGCCTTGAACATCTCGCCGGCCAGATGCGGCGCGGTGCCGGTGCCCGACGATGCGTAGTTGATCTGGCCGGGTTTCGCCCTGGCCAGAGCGACGAGATCCTGCACCGATTTTGCCTGCACCGAAGGGTGCACCACCAATATCAGCGGCGAAGTGGCAAACATCACCACTGGAGAAAAATCCCGAATGAGATCGAAGGCAGCCGGCTGCAATACGGCGTTGGCGGCAAACGCCGACGTTGCAACAAGCAAGGTGTAACCGTCGGCGTTGGCCTTGGATACGATCTCGGCGGCAACATTGCCGCCCGCGCCGGGGCGTTGATCGACCACCACCTGCTGGCCCCATGCGTCGGTGAGCCGCTGTCCGAACAGGCGCGCCATGACATCCGGGCCGGGCCCGACGATGATGCGAATCGGCTTGTTGGGATAAGCTTGCGCCACCGCGTCAGATACAAAATGCGGCGCGAGCGCCGCACATAAAATGACGATGCCCGCGTTACGAGGGAACATTGCGCGTCGTCTCATGGTCGCTCGCCTGCACTGGTAACGGTGGCGTGCGTTACGCCAGCGCCGGCATGACCTCTTTCGCGAAACGCTCCATCGAGCGCAGCACGCGTTTTTGATCCATGTCGCCAAACCAGAAGCTGCAGTTGAAATGCGAGATGCCCATGAGCTCCTGGTGGCGCTTGATCTGGCAGATGCAATGATCCGGCGAGCCGATCAGAACATACCGGTCAATCAAGTCATCGACCGTGGGTTCGGTTTTGGGCTTGACGGGGATCGCGCGGCCGTTCTCCACCTGCTCGTAGTGATTGCGCAGGCTCAGGGTAACGCGCATGTTCCACAGCGCGTGCTCGGCGGCGTCGCGTGCATCGGCGTCGCTTTCGGCGACATACACCGCGCGCTGCACGCCGACACGGGGTGTCTTGGCCGGCTTTATCTTGGCGACGATCTCTTCGAACAACTTGCCGAATGCGGCCAGGTGATCCAGCGTGACGCCGAAGCCGCCGGTGAGCACATCAAAGCCGCGTTTCACTGCCTCCTCAATGGCATAAGGGCTTTGCGCCACGCACCAGATCGGCGGATGCGGCGTTTGCCGCGGCTGTGGAAACACCACCGTGTCGGGTACGTTGTAGTGCTTGCCGTCGTAGCTGAACGATTTACCGCTGAGCGCGGCGAGGATGATGTCGATCGACTCATCCCATCGATACTTTGCTTTTTCGAGTTCGAGGCCGAAGCGCTCGAATTCGTAATTCTGATAGCCGCGCCCGAAGCCGATGTCCACACGCCCGCCCGAGAGCAAGTCAAGGGTGGCGATTTCCTCGGCCACTATCAGCGGGTGATGCAGCGGCACCACGATGACGGCGGTGCCGACCCTTAGCGTGGTGGTCTTCGCCGCGATGTGGGTAGCGAACTGCGCGGGGCGCGACAGGTAGCCGTAGGTCGAGAAGTGATGCTCGCCCAGCCACACGTTGCGATAGCCGAGTGTCTCGGCGGCTTGCGCCTGCTCGACGCCGCGCGCATAAATTTCTTGCGACGAGCGCGCCGAGGGCGATTGCATCAGCAGAAAGGTTCCGATGTCCATGGTGATCCTAGTTTTTTCGTTTCACATTACTACTAACCAAACCAACAGGCGCCTTCCCCCTTGACGGGGGAAGGCTGGGATGGGGGTGGATACTTTTCACTCCGGCTGTATTCCCGATCCCTGAATAACCTTCGTCCACTTGTCCAGATCGCGCTGCAGGGTTGCAGCGATTTCCTGCGGCGTCTGATCGAAAGGTACCGCGCCCACGCGGGCGATTTGTTGCGCTAATTCAGGATTTTGTTTTATCTGCCGCACGCCGTCGTTCAACTTCTTGATGATGTCCTGCGGTGTTTGCGCGGGCGCCACCAGCAGATAGTAGAGCAGCCCTTCGTAGCCGGGCAGCCCGCTCTCGGCCACCGTCGGCACCTCGGGCAGTTGCGCAATACGCTGCGGCGTGGCGACGGCGATGGGCCGCAGGCGGCCCGATTGTATGTGCGGCAACACCACCACCGCGTTATTGAAGGCAAATGGCACATGGCCGCCCAGCAGCGCGATCAGCGCCGGCGCGTCACCCGGATACGAAACCTGCAACATGGATACACCAGCCATCTGCTTGAACAACGCCATGTTCAGATGACTGCTGGAGCCGATGCTCGATGTGCCGTGATTCAAGCTGCCCGGTTTGAATTTCGCGAGCTTGATGAGTTCGGCAACCGTCTTGGCGGGAAACGATGGATGCGCCACGAGTATGCCCGGCACGTGCGCCATCATCGCCACCGGCGCGAAATCCTTGATCGGGTGATACGGCAAATTGCGAAACAGCGGCAAACCGGTGGTAAGCACGTTGCCATAGGTGAACAGCAGGGTGTAGCCGTCTGGATTGGCCTTCGCCGTTGCCGCCGCCGCGATACGCCCACTGGCGCCGCCGCGGTTATCGACGACGATCGATTGCCTCCACAAGTCCGCGAGCCCTTCTCTCAGGATGCGTCCCAGTGTGTCGGTGCCGCCGCCGGGGGGCGACGGAATGAGCATCCGGAATGGTTTATTCGGGTATGGTTGATTCGATTGCGCGAACACCGGCAATACCCACGCAGCCGCTGCGATCGTGAGGATCGCAACGGCTGTGTTAAATGGCTTCGGTTTTGCAGCGTGTTTTAACACCGGCAATGCACGGACAATCGCAATTGTGCTTGGTTACGCCGGCTCAAACATGGGCACCGCGGTCCCGTTCTCGGACTTCACAAAGCACACCTTCACCTTCATCCCGCACTTCAACGTGTCCAGATCGCAGTTGACGATGTTGGTCATCAAGCTCAGGCCTTCGTCCAGCTTGACATAGGCGATGGCATAGGGCGTGGGAGGGCCGCGGCGGGTGACGCTGTAAGTGTAGATTTCACCCGTGCCCTTGGCTTGTTGCCATTCGAGATTCTGGCTGAAGCAGTGCGGGCAGATGGCGCGCGGGTAGTGGTGCAGTTTGCCGCAGTCCTTGCACTTTTTCAGCATGAGTTTGCCTTCGCCCGCAGCCGCGAAGTAGGCATCGTCGCCGGGGTTGAGTTGCGGGTCGCGAATTTTTCTTGCTTGATATGGAGTAGCCATGTTTATTCCCCTTATTCTCGTTCCATGATGACTGTGCCGCTGCCGTGGCGTGCGCCTAGTGCGCCGCCGGTGCCGTGCGCGAGTGCGAGGTCGCAGTTCTTAACTTGAACTTTCGCATGCGCTTCGCCACGCAGTTGGCGTACGGCTTCGATGATCTTGGTCATGCCCCCGCGGTTGGCTGGGTGGTTGTTGCACAGGCCCCCGCCGTCGGTGTTGAACGGGAACTTGCCCACGCCGGAAATCAAATTGCCATCCGAGACGAACTTGCCGCCTTCGCCTTTTTTGCAAAAGCCCAGGTCTTCGATTTGCATCACCACCGTGATGGTGAAGCTGTCGTAGATCGACGCGTATTTAATGTCCGAGGGTTTGATGCCCGCCATTTCGAACGCGCGCGGGCCGGTCCATGCAGCGCCAGAGTAGGTGAGATCGACATTACCCGCCATCTGATGCTTGGTGGATTCGCCCACGCCGGTGATTTTCACCAGCGGACGCTTCAGTTGCCTGGCGATTTCGGGCCGTGCCACGATGATGCCGCCGCCGCCGTCGCTCACCACGCAGCAATCCATGCGGTGCAGCGGGTCGGAGATCATCGGCGAGGCCAGCACTTGCTCAACCGTGACCACGTCGCGCAGCATCGCGTTCGGGTTGTGTTGCGCGTGATGCGAGGCAGCCACTTTCACCCACGCGAGTTGCTCGCTGGTGGTACCGTATTGATACATGTGGCGCATGGCGCACATGGCGTACAGGTTCACCGTCACGGGGCTGTAGGGCAATTCAAACGGCGAATCGGGCACGCCGGCGCCGCGGTCGCGCACTTGCGTGCCGCTGCTGCCTTCCGAGTTCGGGCGTCCAGCGAGAGTGATCAGCGCAACGTTGCACTTGCCGGCGGCGATGGCCTCGGCCGCGTGCGCCACGTGCAGTAGATACGAAGTGCCGCCCATGTCGGTGGAGTCGATGTGCTTTAACTGATTCAGGTTCATATAGTTCGCGAGGCTCCAGACGTTGCCGCCCGGCGCGTCACCGGCGACAAAAAAGCCGTCGATGTCGTTCTTGGTGAGTCCCGCGTCTTCCAGCGTGCCTTTTGCAATCTCGGCGTGTAACTGCGATAGCGAATGATTGGGCGCCTTGCGCAGCGGATGCTCGAAAGCGCCCACGATGTAGGCTTTACCTTTGATACTCATGAATAATTCCCCTTTTTTGAATCTGCTGTAACCAATGGCAATTTAACCTGAAACGGGAAATCCTACAAACGCTGTATGCGTAAAATCAGCGCGTAATGCGGACTGACTTGGCGTCGCGACGTTGATTTTTCCCTGCACCAAAACATCTTTAAAAACAGTTGCTTACGGAATTCCACCTATTGAGATCACGGCACGAAAAGTCGCCGCGAGTGCAGTAATATCACGATGAACCTCGTCAATCGCAACAAGGAAATTAAATGAACGCAAGAGTCGCGCTCTACGGCGCAGTCGATGATGAACTGACGCATTACGAAGTCGATGTTGCAAACGCATCGCTCACCAAACGCGCCACGGTGAAGGTGCCCGCGAATGTGCAATACGCATGGCCGCATCCGTCGCGGCAGTTTTTGTACGTGGCAACCAGCAATCGCGGCCACGGACTCAAGGCCGATTACAACCACCTGAGCGCGTGGCGCATCGATCCAGCGAGCGGCGCGCTCACGCAACACGGCGCGCCGCAAGTGATGCCGCATCGTGCGGTGCATTGCTGCGTGACTCCCGACGGCAAGTTCGTGGTGAGCGGCCACAACCTGCCCAAGAGCGGCCTCACCGCGCACCCGATCAACGCCGATGGCACTCTGGGCGCGGCGGTGGTGCAGGCCACGCCGCTCGACTGCGGCCCCTATCCGCATCAGGTGCGGGTAACGCCTTCCGGGTTGACCACCATAGTCGTGGATCGCGGCAATGCCGCCAAGGGTGACAAGTCCGAAGACCCCGGCGCGCTGCGGCTGTTTAAATTCAACAACGGCGTGCATGAACCGCTGGCCGTCGTCGCACCGAATGGCGGGCGCGCCTTCGGCATACGGCATCTGGATTTTCATCCGGCCAAGCCGTGGGTTTACATTTCGCTTGAAATCCAGAGCAAGCTAAACATGTTTCGAATGACGGGTGAAACGTTCGAGCCCCAAGCCGCGTATGTGCGCGACCTGCTTGCGGACCGCGCCAACGTAAAGCCGCGCCAGCTCGCGGGCACCGTGCATGTGCATCCCTCGGGCAAATTCGTCTACTTTGCCAATCGCGCCGACTCGACCACGGAATACCAGGGCAAGAAAGTCTTCAACGGCGGCGAAAACAGCATCGCCGCATTCGCCATCGATCAAACCACCGGCGAGCCGACGCTGATACAACACGCCGACACGCACAACTACCACGTGCGCACCTTCAGCTTCGACCCCAGCGGCAGGATGATGGTCGCCGCCAGCATCAATCGCATGCACGTGCGCTTGGGAAATAGCGTGATCACCGTGCCGGCGTGCATGTCAGTGTTCCGGGTTGGCGATGATGGGCGGCTTACGTTCGTGCGCCGCTACGATGTTGAGCGCGGCGAGCGCACGCAGTACTGGGTGGGGATGGTGGGCCTGCCGGACAACTGAATCAGTTGATCTTGATATTCCCCGTCTTCACCACCTTGGTCCAGGTGGCGATTTCGCTGGCGATGATGCGCGCGAACTCCTCGGGCGTGGTGTGTATCGCTTCGCGGCTGTCGGCGCGCAGGCGTTCCTGAATGTCGGGGCGCTTCAAAAAATCCGCGATAGAGCGGTTAAGCCGGTTGATGATGTCTTTAGGCGTGCCGGAGGGTGCGAGCATGCCGTTCCAGCCGGATGCGGAGAAACCGGGATAGGCTTCGCTGATCGCTGGCAATTCGGGCAACACGGCGGAACGTTTCGCGGTGGTGACGGCAAGCGGGCGCACCTTGCCGGCCTTGATATGCGGCAGGAATACCGGCCCTGAAGCGATCATCATGTGCATTTGCCCCGCCAGCAGTTCCGTCAACGCGGGCGAGTCGCCTTTGTACGGCACATGCGTGAAATCGGTACCGCTCATTTGCTTGAGCAGCTCGGCGGCCAGATGCGGGGTGCTGCCGGTGCCGGGCGAGGCAAAGTTGATCGCGCCCGGCCTGGCGCGCAGCACCTCGATAAACTCCTTGAGATTCGACGCCTTCACCGACGGGTGCACGCCGAGGATGAACGCGCCCATGCCGATCATGCTGATGGGGTCGATGCCCTTGACCGGATCGAACGAGAGTTTATACAGCGCCGCACTCGATGCGTAGCTCGACGGTATGACCGCAAGCGTGTAACCGTCAGGGGCCGCGCGCGCGGCAATCTCCGAACCGATCGTGCCTCCCGCGCCGCCGCGGTTATCGACGACAAATTGCTGGCCGTATTGTTCGGTCAAATGCTGGGTCACCAAGCGCGCGATGATGTCGGTGCTGCCGCCGGGCGGGAAAGGCACCACCACGCGCACGGGGCGCTGCGGCCATTTGGCGGTTTGTGCGTGCACAGGCAGCCCGGCTGCCGCGCATACCGACGCCGCGAGCAAGAACCAACGATGCAATCGTCCCGAAGCTTGTCGCATGGATTTACTCATCGCCGGATTGAGGAGGCGCATCGGGTACTTTGCTCAAATAGCGCTCAAAGTCCTTGCGCTTGCCCTTGCCGGCCTCCGCCTTGAGGTAATCCAGTGTCAGCACCGAAGCCATTTTTTCAGCAGCGGCGCTGGCGATGAATTGATTCACCGAGATATCGTCGCGCTTGGCGAGCTCGCGGATTTTTTTGTGTACGGAATTGGGTAAACGAACGGTCAATGCGGTCATGGTTTGCTCCTCAATCGCCTTAAAAATTCGCCCGGCGTGATTGCCTTTACGTTCAATTCGCCAACGCGGCGAAAGTCTTTCACGTTGTGCGTTACGATGAATTCACTGCCTGATGCAACGGCGCATTCAAGCACCATGTCATCGTCGGGGTCACGCAAAAACGGCCTCCACAAAAAATGCACGTCCTGTAAATGCGCCACCGATGCAAGGTAACGCAAAAAACCAAGTGCCGCGTCAACCGACACTCCCGGCGGCAAATGCTCCGGCCTGGTCAATACCGCCTGCCATTCGGTGTAGACCGCGATAGTTAGCGCGATCTCGAATCGCGGTGTCGGCAACATCGATACAAGTTGAAAACTCGCTCCATTGCGCGAACGTGATGCGGCTACCAAAACCGAAGTGTCGAGGACTATTCGCATGGCGGCACAGCCACATCCATAACCCATTCATATGGTAGCGCAGGCATAACCATAGTTTATCCGGGTTTGGCGCTGGTGCAACAGGATTTTGAGTACGGTCAGTGTGATCGCCTGGATTGCCGTGGGGATGTTTTATAGCGTCGTGGAGCATTGTTTGGCGGTACGCCCAAACAAAAAAACGGCCCCGAAGGGCCGTTTTTTTGCTATCAAGTCAGCTACCCTTATTCGTCCTCGCCGTAGTGGATGCGGCGATAGGTCAGCGGAACCACGCTGCGCGACACACGCACGTCGATGATCATCGGACCCGGTTTGGCGAGCCACTCGGCGGTGGCCTTCTTCACTTCATCCACGGTGCGGCATAGTGCGCCGCGGCCGCCGAATGCGCGCGCAACCGCGCCCAGATCCGCTGTCGCAATGCACGAGGTTTCCACTGCCATCTTGTGTGCGTCCAGTTTGTAGTACTCGGCGCCGAGGCATTCGTTGTTCATGCAGTAAATCAACAACGGCACGTTGTAGCGCACCATGGTGTCGAAGTCGCCGATGTGCATCATGGTGCTGGCGTCGCCATCCATCAGCACCGCCGGCTTCATGCCGGTGCCGATGACAGCACCCACCGCCGCCGGCATCATCTGGCCGATACAGCCGAAGAAGTGTCCGGCCATCACCATTGGCCGCGCCTTGCGGAACAGGATGTTGGTGAAACCAGCCGTGCAGCCGCTACCGGCAAACAGACTGATGTCCTTCGGCAGCAGGTCATCCAGCTCCACGCACAACGGGCGCGGATCCACGGTGCCCGCGTCGATCTTGTACTCATGGCGGTCTTCCCATGCATTGGCGAGTTTTTCCTTCACTGCGCCAGTGCGGTAGCCCAGTTGCTTGAAGTTGCGCTTGGCGAGCTCGGCATCGAGTGCCGCCACGCCGGCCTTGCCGTCGGACTGCACGTAGTAATCCGCGCCCTTGCCGCGCGACAACATGACATGCGCCTTGGGGTCGATGTGGATGAACTTGGCCTCCGGATACAGCAGACCTTCGTGCGTGGTGTAGCGGTTAAGGCTTGCGCCCACGGCGACCACGACATCGGAATCGGACAGCAATTGTATGGCTGTCTTGGTGGCATACGTGCCCGAAATGCCGATCTGGAACTCGTCTTCGACCAGCCAGTTTTTCGCTTGCAGCGTTGTGGCGATGAGCGCGCCGCAGCGTTGCGCGAGTTTGAGGATTTCGTCACCCGCACCCGACCACATCGCGCCGCGACCGACCACGATCACCGGACGTTTTGCCTTGCTCAATATGTCGGCGGCCTGCGCGATAGCGTCCGCGCCGGGGGTTACGGTGCGCTTGGGGATGATGGCGGTGGACGGCATGTAAGGGTCGTCGTCGTTCCATTCTTTTTGCTGCAAGTCCATCGGCACCGACAGCAGCACCGGGCGCGATTGCGTGCGAGCGATGTAGAACGCCTTTCTCACCGCCTCGTCGGCGTCATCGGCCGTGCCCATGCGCACGAACGCGGCTTCGCAGCCGTGGGCGAACGCGGATTGATCGAGCGCCTGCGTGTATTCGTCGTCACTCGTCGGGTACTCGCCGCAGAATGCGACTACGGGTGAAGACGCGCGCGCGGCGGTGACGAAAGCGGTGGCGAGTTGCGTGGTGCCGGGGCCGCAGGTCGCGGTGCACACGCCGGGGGTGCGCGTGGCGCGCGCCCAGCCGTCGGCCATGCCCAGGCCCACGCCTTCGTGGCGCACTTCGTGCATCTTGATGCCGTTTTTCTGGTTGGCGTACTGCCAGTACATGTTGCCATCGCCCATCATGCCGAATACGCTGGTCGTGCCTTCGGCCTTGAAGGCCAGCGAAAGTCTTTCATACACCTTCATCGTTACTCTCCTTGGAATGTTCCGCCAGTTAAAACAAAAATCACAACAAAAGAAATCGGTTCAAGACGTCTTCACGCCGCCTTGGTAACTCCGGCGCCGCCGCAGCGCTCGGCGAGTTTTTCCGCGAAACTCACGGTCATGCGCTTGATGACAAGGTTCGCGCCGGATTCAATCAAATGCGCGAGCCGTCCGGTGAGTTCGCACTCGGCCTTGATGGGTATCGCGGTCATTACGGTTTCCGCCGGTGCGTCCTGACCCTCGACCTTGAACTGCATGGTGGTGCGAAATTTCGTGCCGCTGATGGAATCCTTGCCGCGCGCGGTGACGTTGCCCGACTGGTTCGCCTCGTCGTATTCGACCAGCACGTTGGCGTTGAACGACACCTTGGCCGGGCCGAATTTCACTGTCATCTTGGCGTTGAACGAGCCATCCTCCTGCTTGTCGCCTAATGCCGCGCCTTCCACGCAATCGACAACCGCGGCGGGGTCGGACAGAATGGTCCATACCGCTTGTGGAGATGATGGGACTTCAATTCGCTGGTTGACTTCGATCATGGATGCCTGATGTGCGGGATTGAACTGGGATAGATTTTGTGAACCGGCACGACGATTTTACGCGTGCCGGTGAATGAATCATGCAGTCTTGGATGATATCAATACAAGGGCGTCCACAGGAATGCCCCTCGAAGAAATTAAATTATTCAGCAAAAACAATTAGTTACGGAATCACGTGCTTGTTGCGGCGCGCAATGTGCCGTACTGCGGACTTGAGCGCACGATGGCGGGGCGCGGCGTTTGCATTCGCGCGCGGCATTCGCGATGATGTTGCGACGCCAACACACCGCGTACTGAAGAGATGCCGCAAATCGAATCACTCGAAGACTTCGCCGAATTCGCCTACGCCAACGAATGGACCGATGGCCTGCCGGTGTTTCCGCCCACGCGCAAGGCGGTTGGCGCGATGCTCGATTATCTGAAGCGCGATCCGCGCGAGGAACTGGGCACGATATTCCCCGGCGATGGCGTTGCCACTATTGAAAACGTAGTCGCCAACTGCGCGATGGCAGGCTGCCTGCCGGAGCACGTACCGGTGGTGATCGCGGCGGTGCAATGCATCGCCGACCCCACGCTACTCATCACCACCACGCAATCCACCGGCTCGGCCTCGCTGTGCACGATAGTCAGCGGCCCGGCGGTGAGCCGCCTCAAATTTCATACGCGCGAATGGATCTTCGGCCCCAACGGCGGCCGCGCGAATTCAACCATTGGCCGCGCGGTGCGATTGATACTGTGGAACATCGGCCGCGCACATCCGGGCAAACTGATCAAGGGCACCATGGGCCATCCAGCGTCATGGAGCTACTGCATCGGCGAAGAACAGGAACTGAGTCCGTGGGAGCCGCTGCACACCGACTTTGGCATCGCGGCCAACGAGAGTGCAGCGACCGTGATGAAGGTAGGCGAACATTCGCAGATCGCCGTGCCCATCAACACCGTGGGCCTGAACGAATCGATCACGCTCCTCGCGCGCAACATCGGCCGCCTGGGCATCACCACCAGCGGCGGCAAACGCGGATTTATTTTTGTGCTGAACCCTTCGCTGGCGCGTTCGTTTGCCGACGGCGGATACACACGCGAAAAACTGCGTCACACACTGGCCGAGCGCGCATTCAAGTATTCGTACGACTGGCAAAACGATAGCAAGCAGGGCGAATCAATGCCATACGAAGACCCCGACCGCAACGCGCCGAGCGAACGCAAAACATTCGTGTGCCCGGTGCAGCCGGATGAGATTTACGTCACGGTAGGCGGCGGCGTCGCGCCGCAGATGGGGCAGTGCGTGTCGCTATCGAGCCGCAGTTCGGCGGGCAAGCCGTTTGTTAGCAGGGTTATTTCATTCCCTGATTGAGTAAACTCCAGAATACAGCCACGGGACACAGAGAAAACCGATTTACCAACACCGTCATTCCAGCGAAGGCTGGAATCCAGTGCGTAACCGGCGCCAACGGCGCTAATTTCAGACGCTTCGCGTATAGAACAACCTGTATTCCGGCCTGCGCCGGAATGACGAAGTGGCAGGGTGTTCACCGCGGCAAAACGTTTTTTTGTGAGGTGCCACAATGATCGAACTCATAAGCCCCATAGGCCATCCACGCGTCGAGGCCCAAGCCGCACGCCGCGTGATGGATACCCCAGTAGGCAAACGCGTAGGCTTCATCTGGAACCAATATTCGGTGACGCAAAATTTCTGGCCGCGTCTTGAACGCGCGGTCGAGAACCTGTGCACGCCGCCCAGTGTGGAGCGCGCCTACAAAAGCAACACTTGGATGCCGCTGGAAAAACCGAAGTTTGAAGAACTGGCGGCGCACGTCGATTACCTGGTGGTCGGCGTCGGCGCCTGAGGCTCCTGCACCGGCGCCGCCGTGCGCGACGCGTTTGCAGCCTGGAAAGTGGGTATCCCCGCGGTCGTGCTGGTGCACGAGCCGTTCGCAATGCTTGCGAAAACACAGTGTCAGGTGCTGGGCGCGAAAGAGCCGTTGATCCTTGTCTACAAGCAGGACGCGCCCGCGCGCGAATCCGATGAAGACAGTGAAGCCAAAGCGCGCGAGGTGGCGACGGATGTTATGCGGTTGCTGTCGTCGCGCGGTTGATATTTCCGATGCGTGCACGACTGATCTGCTGCTTCGCGATTGCCGTTAGCGGTAACGCTATCGCGCAAGACTACCCCACGCGCCCCATACGCATCGTCACTTCCGAAGCAGGTGGCGGCAACGACTTGCAGGCGCGCCTCGTGGCGAAAGGCCTGACGGGCGTGCTCGGCCAGCAGGTGATCGTCGAAAATCGCCCCAGCGGCGTGATCCCCGGCGACATCGTAGCCAAGGCCACTCCCAACGGGCACACGCTGCTGCTCTTCAACAACACGTTCTGGATCGGCACCCTGTTGCAGGCGGCGCCGTACGATCCGTTCAAGGACTTCGCGGCGGTGACCACCATCGCGGTCGCGCCGAACATACTGGTGGTGACGCCTTCGCTGCCGGTGAAATCTTTCGCGGAGCTGATCGCGCTTGCGAAAGCGAAGTCTGGCGAACTCAACTATGCCTCCAGCGGCACCGGCTCCACCAGCCACCTCGCCGCGGAGTTGCTGAAGTGGATGGCCGGCATCAACATCGTGCGCGTCAGCTACAAGGGCGCGGGGCAGGCATTCAACGATGTCTTCGGCGGGCAGGTGCAGGTGATGTTCCCGACCGCGGGCGCGGCAGTGGGCCATATACGCGCGGGGCGCTTGCGTGCCCTCGCGGTGACCAGCATCGAACCGTCGGCCGTGGCGCCAGACCTGCCCACCGTGGCAGCGTCGCTACCCGGCTACGAGTCGATCGCAATTTACGGATTTTTCGCGCCGGCGCGCACGCCAACGGCGATCCTCAATCGGCTGCATCGCGAAACCGCGCAATTGCTCAAAGCCGGCGAAGTGCGCGAAAAACTGCTGGGTTCGGCGGTGGAGCCGATGGGCGACACGCCGGAGCAACTGTTCGCACGGGTCAAAGCCGACATGGCGCGCATGAAGAAAGTCATTGATGCGGCGGGGATTAGTGCGAAGTGATGTTGCCGGTGGGTTAAGTGAGGGTATTGATTTGAAAAGCCAGATTTCTATTGAACAGACCCGGTTCGAACTGGTGGGGCCTTGATCGCGAATCATCGTGAAACACAACGGCAGCGAGCGCATTTGTGCGGCGTTGAGCATGATCTTGGGGGCTCCTGTGAGTTGAAGGCGCTCTCGCGTGGGCTGGGTCAATTGCGCCTGCGGATTACGGCACAGGGGACGCACAAACACCCGCTTGGGGGCGTTGGCTTCACCGCTGTAGCCTTGCCGGGTACGTCGATACCCTTGGGTCAGGCCCAACTCAAGCCAGTTGGCGGCGC
>CAMDLH010000156.1 GCA_945901405.1 Bordetella parapertussis
TGCCAGCATGCCAAATAGGGCGCACCGTAACCCCCTGTTTTGCAAAGGGAAATCTTGGTCAAGTTTCGTGATGGCGTTCTCCCCACAAACCTCGTCTAATTTGACCAAAAATCGCGTAATTTCCATCAAGATCGGTGACCGTGCTCACATAACGATGCCCATAAAATATATTTATAAAACAATGAGTTGCATAAACAGCACGAGGAACGGCGGTGGTTTAAAGTGGCGCCGCGCTGTCTCCCCCCTTTTCTTGTTGACACGAACTTCGTGTTTCACTAACCTCGTGCTAATTTAGGGGTTGCCATGAAAAACGTCACCGTCAGCATGGAAGAAGAAGCACTCGAATGGGTGCGCGTCAAGGCCGCGCGCGACAACGCCAGCGTCTCGCGCTATCTTGGCCAACTGGTCGAGCAGGCGCGCGCGCGCGATGGCGCTTACGAGCGCGCCATGCGTGCGGCGCTCAAATTTCAGCCGCTGCCATTTCCCGAGAATACCCGCTATCTGAGCCGCGACGAGGCGAACGACCGTGCCGGTCTTCGTTGATACAAACGTTTTGATCTACGCGCTTGACCCGCGCGATGCGGTGAAGCAAGGCGCGGCGCAAGCATGGCTCACACGCTGCTGGCAAGAACGCAGTGGCCGCGTGAGCACCCAGGTGCTCAACGAGTTTTACGTCAATCTCATGCGCATCAATGGCGACGAATTCAAGGTACGCGCACGCGCCGAAATCCGGCACCTGATGGCATGGAACCCGTGTGCGATTGATGGCGCAATGCTGGAAACCGCTTGGGGCATCGCCGACGAGGCGAGTGTTTCGCACTGGGATGCGCTGATCATCGCCGCCGCGATTCACCAGGGTTGCGAGACTTTGCTCTCTGAAGATTTACAGCACGGCCAAACCATCGAGGGCGTGCGGATCGTCAGTCCGTTTCGGGTTGCCGCCTGACTACAATTCGTAAGTTTGACCATTTTCTTCATGGTGTGCAAAATGTTTATAGTCGGTTGGAACTTTTTGCCTCTACACACAAGAATTGACGCTATGTCGTCATTGCGAGGTGCGCTGCGACACTTCGACATGCTCAGGAACGCATTCCTCCGGGTTGCCCGCTATCGCCACACGCTGCGTCTGATCGCAACGAGCTTTGCGCTGATGTCGTTCCTCGGCACCGGTGTGGCTAGTGCACAGGACTATCCCGCCAAGGTCATACGTATCGTGACCTCGCCGCCGGGCGGCAGTAACGACTTCGTGGCGCGTCTGCTGGTGAAAGGTCTGACGGATAAGCTGGGGTGGCAGATCGTGGTCGACAACCGGGCGACGATCCTCGCACCCGAAGCGGTCATGCGCAGCGCTCCGGACGGCTACACGCTTCTGGTCACTGGCGGCACGTTTGTCACGGGCAATTTGTTCGACAAGCTGCCGTACGACCCGCTCAGGGATTTCGCCACGATCACGCTCACGCATCGCCAGCCGAACATCCTGGTGGTGCACCCGTCACTGCCGGTGAAGTCGGTCGGGGATTTGATCGCCCTTGCGAAAGCCAAACCCGGAGAGCTCAACTATGCCAGCAGCGGGATCGGCTCCACGAATCATATTTCGGCGGAGCTGTTCAACGTCATGACCGGCGCCAGGATAGTGCGCATCAACTACAAAGGCGTCGGCCCCGCGGTCACCGCCCTGTTGAGCGGAGAAGTGCATCTCATGTATGCCAATCTCGCCGCGCTCGCGCCTTATTTTCAGGCGGGCCGACTGCGGCCGCTCGCGATCACGAGCGCGGAGCCTTCGGCTTTGCGGCCCGGTCTGCCAACCATGGCGGCGTCCGGACTACCCGGCTTTGAGACGGCCGTGATCACCGGTGTCTATGTACGGGTTGGCACGCCCGCCGCGATCGTGAACCGGCTCAATCAGGAGATCGTGTCGGTCGTACACCTGCCGGAGATCAAGGAGAAGTTTTCGAGCCTGGGTATCGAGACGGTTGGCAGTTCCCCCCAGGAGCTTACAGCCGCGATGAAAACCGAAATCGCGCGAACCGCGAAGCTGGTCAAGGAGTGGAAGCAGTAGGCTTCCGCTTTTGTTGCGATCAATATCCGTGCATGGCGTTCGCTCAACTGACTTGAAAGTTGACTGGATCATCAATGTGTGTAAAAACATCAATAAAAACAATTAGTTATAGAA
The DNA here is from genome assembly GCA_945901405.1 of Bordetella parapertussis. Lineage (GTDB taxonomy): Bacteria > Pseudomonadota > Gammaproteobacteria > Burkholderiales > SG8-41 > CAMDLH01. The sequence goes on from CAMDLH010000156.1 coordinate 2,174, forward strand.
TATGTGCAAAGAGCATTTGCGAAACCCGCTCATTTGGGTACAGTGGCTTTCCGCCGCTTTCATCACCAGTCAGGCCTAACCAACTCGCGTTATCCGCAGTGGCGTAACATGGCGCAACGCGGGCAACAGCTCGCGCCACTTGTGGAGTAGCGCAAATAATTGTCAGTCAATCCCTGTCTGGTGGAGCGCTGTTGGCGGCGTGCGCAATGTTGGTATTGCCCATGACCTCCGTGAGCGTGGCCCAAAGCTACCCTGCCAAACCCGTGCGCATCATCGTCCCGTTCGCCGCCGGCGGCGGCACCGACGTGCAGGCGCGCGTGTTGTCCAAGCATCTGCAAGATTTCACTGGACAGCCCTTCATCGTGGATAACCGCGCGGGCGCCAGTGGGCTCATCGGCGCGGAGATCGTGGTTGCAGCGCCGCCGGATGGTTACACCGTGCTCATGAGTACGGCGACGCTGGCGATCGTGCCGACCTTCATGGGCAGCGCGATGAAGTTTCAGCCGATGCGGGACCTTGCGCCGGTGATTCAATTGAGCACCACGCCGATGGTGTTTATCGTGCATCCGAGCGTGCCCGCGCGTAATCCGCGCGAGTTTGTCGCACTTGCGAAATCGAAGCCCGGCATTTTTAATGCCGCGATCAACGTGCCCGGCAGCACCAGTCATTTGTCGGCCGAGATGTTGAAGCAGTCTACTGGTGTTACGTTTACCGGCATTCCCTACAAGGGCGGCGGGCTGTCGATGGTCGCGCTGATGGGCGGCGAAGTGGATTTCCAGTTTGCCGAAGGGTTGCTGGCGATGCCGCAGATCAACGCGGGCAAGGTGCGCGCGCTGGCGGTGACCACGCCGGAACCGGTGACGTTTTTCCCCAAGCTGCCGACCATGCATTCGATTATGCCGGGGTTTATTTCCGACAACTGGTTTGCGTTTTATCTGCCGGGCGCAACGTCGAAAGAAATTGTCACGACGCTGAATGCGGCGATCCGAAAGACGCTGGAGCTAAAGGACGTGCGCGCCATGTTTGACCGCGATGCGCTGGTGGCGCGTGGCGGCACGCCGGAGCAGCTTGCCGTGCATCTGAAGAGTGAAACCGCGCGTTTCGCAGAGATTATCCGCAAGGGTAATATCACGATGCAGTAGCGCGGCGCGGGCCGGGTGTGTGCTCGGCAAAAAGCCGCGCTTGGGCGTTACGACAGGTCAGCCGAACACACGATGGTCGATCAGCACCTTGATGCCCAAACCGATCAGCACCAGTCCGCCCAATACCTCGGCCTTCGGCCCCAGTGCACGGCTGCCCATCCGCCCGATCCAAACGCCGGCGGTCGAGAGTAAGAACGTCACTGCGCCGATTACCGCGACGCTGATCCCGACGCCGGCGCCAATAGCGGGCAGCGTAAAGCCGGCGGCGGCCGCGTCGATGCTGGTGGCGACGGCGACTACGAACAGCGCTTTACCGCTGGCACGCCGGGTTTCCTCGCCGGGTGGGTCATTATGCGCGCCTTCGAGCAACATCTTGCCGCCGATCAACGCGAGCAGGATGAACGCGATCCAATGGTCAATGCTTTCGATTACCCCGGCAAACGCAACGCCTAGTCCCCAGCCGATCAATGGTGCCACCATCTGCGCGATGCCGAACGCAGCTCCAACACTCAATGCCTGCCGCCACGGGCGCGGCCCCGCGACGGCACCTTGACACAGGGCAACCGCAAACGCATCCGACGCAAGCGCGAGCGCGAGCAGGAAGAGTGTAATCATCGGGGTCATCGAGGCGTCCGCAAAAATCCAATCAGCCGGTCAGGAAAATTCACCGTCATCTCATCGACGCCAGCAGCGACCATCGCGCGCATCAGTTCTTCGTTGGCGACACCCCATGCGCGCACGTTGAAGCCCGCGGCGCGCAACTGATTCACGAGTTGCGGCGTCACGATATCGGCCTTGGGGCAGAGTTGTGCCAAGCCGAGCGCGCGCGCTTTTGCGATGACCGCTTCGTCAATCTGCCGCAGCAGCCATCCGGCGGGCAGTTCGGGCGCGTGTGCGCGCAGCGCTTCGAGTTTGTCGATCTGAAACGACGTCATTGTGACATCGAGCACCCAGCCAAGGTCCCGAATCATGTCTGCGGTGCGCTCCGAAAGTCCCGTTGTCTTGCCCTTGATCTCGACGTGTAGATGCGCGCGGCCGCGGTAGCGTTCGAGCACGGCTGCCAGCGTCGGGATGCGCTCGCCGGCGAATTGCGCGCCGAACCACGCGCCCGCGTCTAGCGTCTGCAACTCGGCGAGCGTGTGCGCGGCGACGGCGCCTTTGCCGTTGGTGGTGCGGTCTACGAGATCGTCGTGGATGACCGCAAGGTGCCCGTCGCGGCTCATTTGCACGTCGAGTTCGAGATGTTGCGCGCCCATTGGCAGCGCCAGATCGAACGCGGCGAAGGTGTTCTCCGGCGCGTAACTGGACGCGCCGCGGTGGGCGATAACGAGGCAGTCGCGTGTGGCCATGTTGGTGCGATGGTACACTGCGTGGCGCTGGAGTAAACAATTCCTCATGTCCTCTAAATTCCTCACGGCGCTTGATTGGATGATCCGGATGGCGGCGGCTACACTGGCTGTTGCCTTGGTCTGCGTGGCGGGTGCCGCGCATGCGCAAGACGCCGCCGCCGAGATTGACGCCGCGAACAGAAACGTTGTTCAACTGCTAAATAAAGGCCAGCGCAAGGAAGCGCTGAGCGCGGCGGCGGATGCGTTAAAGCGCGCCGAGGCCGCGCTGGGCGAGCGCAACGCGCATACGCTGACCGCGCTGCAGAATTACGCCTATGTGCTGCAAGGCCTGGGGCGCGCGGCGGATGCGTTGCCGCATTACGAGCGTGCACTCAAGTTGAATACTGAAATGCTCGGCGAGCGGCATGCCGATACGCTGATTTCGCTGCACAACTACGCCGATGCGCTGCGCGCGGCGGGCCGTGCCGCGGATGCCGTGCCGCACTTCGAGCGCGCGCTCAAGCTGCGCGGCGAAGTGCTGGGCGAGAGCAACGCCGCCACGCTCACCACGATGAACAACTACGCGTTTGCGCTGCATACGTTAAAGCGCGGCGCCGAGGCGCTGCCGCTGCTGGAGCGGCACCTGAAAATCACCTCGGCCGCCTTGGGCGAGAAACACGCAGGCACGCTGGGCTCGCTCAACAATTTCGCCTTCGTGCTGGGGGCGCTTGAGCGTCATGAAGACGCGCTGCGGCAATACGAGCGTGCGCTCGCGATCAGCAACGAACTATGGGGCGAGAAACATCCCGGCGCGTTGCAGGCGCTCGGCAATTACGCCGGTGCTTTGGCTGCCGCTGGCCGCGCGGCCGAGTCGCTGCCGCATTACGAGCGTGCCTGGACGTTGCGGCGTGACGCCGAGGGCGAACAACATCCGCGCACGCTTGCCGCGCTGAACAGTTATTTCCTCGTGCTGCACCGTCTCGGCCGCACGGCCGAAGCGCTGCCGCATGCCGAGCGCGCGTTGAAGCTGCGCACCGAGGCGCAGGGCGAAAAACATCCGGACACCATCGGTGCGCTGAGCAACTACGCGTTCCTGCTGGGCACGCTGGGCCGCACCGCGGAGGGCTTGCCGTACTACGAGCGCGCCGCGCGGCTCAATGCCGAGGCGCTCGGCGAAAAACATCCCGACACGCTGGTTTCGCTCAACAATTACGCTTTCGTGCTCGGTGCGCTGGGCCGTGCCGCCGAGGCGCTGCCGGTGTACGAGCGCGTGCTCAAACTGAATACCGAAGTGCTGGGTGAGAAACACCCGGCGACGTTGCGCTCGCTCAACAACTACGGCGAGGCGCTGCGCGTGCTCGGGCGCCTGCCGGAAGCGCTCGCGACGCACGAGCGCGCGTTCAAGCTGCGCGGCGAGGCGCTGGGTGAGCGCCACGCCGACACGCTGAGTTCACGCACCAACTACGCCGGCGCGCTGATCGAGCTGGGCCGGCCCGGCGAAGCCCAGCCGCACTACGAGCAGGTGTACAAGGCGAGAAGCGCGGCGCTGGGTGAAAAGCATCCCGACACCTTGATCGCGCTGAACAATTACGCCTCGGGGCTGCGCCGCCTGGGCCGTGCCGGGGAGGCGTTGCCGCATTTCGAGCGCGCGCTGAAGCTCAACACGGAAGTGCTGGGCGAAAGACATCCAGTGTCGCTGATCGCGCTGAATAATTTCGCCGACGCGCTGGATGCACGGGGCCGCGCGTCCGAGGCGCTGGAGCATCATGCGCGCGCGCTAAGCATTCGCAGCACGGGGCTGGGCGAACAGCATCCCGATACGCTGGTCACGCTCAACAACTATGCCAATCTGCTGGAGCGCCAGGGCCGCGCGGCCGATGCATTGCCTTTTTTTGAGCGCTATGTGGCGGGCGCCGAAGCGCAGCGCGACGCCGCCGGCGCCGACAGCGCCGAATCGCAACGCGGCGTGCTTGGCAGTTATCTGCACGGTTATCACAATTACCTCACCGCGCTGCAAAAGGCCGGCCGCGTGCGCGACACGCTCGCAGTGCTGGAGCGCACCAAGGCGCGCACGCTGCTCGAACAGATGGCGCTGCGTTCGGCGGCGGCAGGCAGCGGCCTGCCCGATGCCGAGGCCAAACGGCTCACCGATTACGCCAACCGTATCGGCGCGCTCGACACCCGCATCGCGCAGACGGTGAAGGAAGCCGAGCGCGATGCCCTCAAGGCCGAACGCAACATCGCCTCGCGTGAACTCGCCGAATTAAAACGCGCACTACAAATCAAGTATCCGCGCTTTCGCCAGATCACCGACGTGCAACTGGCCACTGCCGACGATGCGCGCACGCTGATAGCCGCCAACAGCGTGTTCGTAAGCTACGTGGTCATGAGCGGCATTGTCGTCAAGGCGATCACCGTTGATGCGTCGGGCGCGGTCAACTGGTTTGATCTCGCATCGCTGCCGGGGCTGCCGGACACGGTCGAAGCGCTGCGCATGTGGAGTGCGAACCTGGGCGTGGGCGTGATGACCGATGACACGGGCCGCACGATTCAGATTTTGCGCTGGATGGACGGCAAGGTCGCGCGCTGGCGCGTGGTGGCGGCGGGGCAGGCGTGCAGCGCACAACAATTGCAGCAGGATCAGCAACGCGGCGAAACACGCGCGGCGCGCGGCTTGGATGCACCCGCAGCGCCCGTCGGCAACGCAGGGGCCGACTGCATCCCACCCGGCGCAACCTTCGTAAGCCGTGAAGCGCAGTATCAGGAACTGGTCGATTACCTGGCCAAGGTGTTGATCGAGCCGTTGAAGGCGCAACTCGCCGGCAAGACCCAGATCATCATCTCGCCCGATGGCCCGCTGGGGTTGTTGCCGTGGGATGTGTTGCCGCTCGACGGCAAACCGCTGATCGCGCAATTTGAAGTGAGCCAGGTGCAAAGTTTGTCGGTGCTCAAGCTGCTGAAAGAGCGACAGATCGAATACGGCAAGGCGGGCGGGCGTGAGGCGCTGCTGGCGATGGGCAATCCTGAATATGGCAATGCGGCATCCAGCGCGAATCGCGGCGCAACAGTCACGCGCAGCCCCATGCGCGCTGGTGCGAACCCGGTGGAGATGCTGCGCAATCTGAAATGGGCCGCACTGCCCGGCACACAGACCGAGATGGATCAGGCGGCCAAAATCTTCGCCGGTTCCAGCCGCGTCATCTCTGGCCGCGCCGCCAACGAAACCACGCTGCGTGCGATGTCCGCCAAAGGCGAACTGGCGAATTACCGCTACCTGCACTTCGCCGCACACGGCTACTTCGATCCAAACTTCCCCGCCTACAGCAGCCTGGTGCTCGCGCCCGAAGGCCCGGAGCCGGAGCGCGACGGCTACGTCACCGTCGGCGAGTGGGTGGGGATGAATCTTAAAAGTGAACTCACATTACTTTCGGCGTGCAACACCGCGCGCGGCGAGAACGTCAGCGGCGAAGGTTTGATGGGACTCTCCTACGCGCTCTACGTCGCAGGCAACATGAACACGGTATTGACGCTGTGGCCGGTGGCCGACGACGAAACGGCGGAGTTCGTCTCAAGCCTCTTAACCAAAATCAAAGCGGGGCAAACTCACGTGCAGGCCATCACCGCCACCAAGCGTGAGTTCATGAATCACGTCAATCCGCGCAAGCGTAATCCGTATTTCTGGGCGCCGTTTGTGTTGTACGGAGTGTGATGGTTGACGCGTGCCGGCGTGTAGAATCCGCGTACTGTGAAATAAAAAAATGGGTTTGTCAGAGATGATCGCGGGTCGGTTTGATTCATACTGTTATTTTTGGCGTGCACACCACCATCGTCGTTCAAGAGAAAGCTGGAACCCAGGTTGTAACTCGCGCCGCAGGCGCTGAAATCAGATGCTGCGCATGATGGAACGAACTGGATTCCAGCTTTCGCTGGAATGACGTTGTGGAAATGCGCGTTCTCAACAACATGCAAATACCGCGAAGTGCCTGCCGCACACGAAAACCATGATGAACCGCGTTGTTGAAGTCATCTGTGTTTATCTGCGTAAATCCGCGGCAAAAATGCTTTTGCTTTTTCCCGCCCTGACTTGCGCGCAACCCTATCAACACTATCCCGCCAAACCCGTGCGCCTGATCGTGCCTTTCCCCGTGGGCGGTGGCGTCGATGGCGTGGCGCGCATCGCTTTTGCGCGCGTGGCGGAGACGATGAGTCAACAGTTCGTCATCGACAATCGCGGCGGCTCCGGCGGCATCATCGCGGCCGAGACTGCCGCGCGTGCCGCGCCGGATGGCTACACGCTGTTTTTCGGCACCACCGCCACGCAGGCGATCACGCCGCATTATTACCGCAAGCTTGCCTACGATCCGCTGAAGGATTTCGCGCCGGTCAATCTGATCGCGGGCGCGGGCTACATACTCGTGGTGCATCCTTCGGTGCCGGCGCATTCGGTGAAGGAGCTCATTGCGCTGGCGAAGGCGAAGCCGGGCGCGCTTAATTTTTCATCATCGGGCAACGGCACGGTGCTGCATCTGACCACCGAGCTGTTTCGCGGCATGGCGGGCATCAACCTGGTGCATGTGCCGTACAAGGGCGCAGCGCCCGCGCTCACTGATTTGCTGAGCGGGCAGATTCAGCTTACGTTTAACCCGGCGTCGGTGATGCTGCCGCACATCCGCGGCAACCGCGTGCGTGCGCTCGGGGTGACGAGTGCGAAACGCACGCCGCTGGCCCCCGAGTTGCCGACCATCGCCGAGGCCGGCTTGCCGGGTTACGAAGCCTCGGGCTGGTATGCGGTGCTCGCGCCCGCGGGCACGCCTCGGGCGATCATCGTGCGGCTCAATCGCGAACTGTCGAACGCGCTGGCCGATCGTGAGGTAAAAGAACGTTTTGCCGCGACGGGCGTGGAGCCGATAGGCACGACGCCGGAACAATTTGCGGCATACATGCGCGATGAGTTTGTGAAGTGGGGTAACGTCGTGCGTGCGGCAGGCGTAAAAGGGGAGTGATAAAAATATGTTTAAAAACAAATACTTGCGATTTGCGGCAATAGTTGTATTGACAGCGCTGTCAGCGGGCGCGCAGGCGCAAGCTTATCCGTCAAAAACAGTGCGCATCATTGTTGGATTTCCGCCGGGAGGTGCCACCGATATCGCCACGCGCGCGGTCGCGCAAAAGCTGACCGAGAGTTTCGGGCAGCAAGTGATCGTGGAAAATCGCCCGGGGGCCGCCAGCAACATCGGTGCCGAGTTCGTGGCGCGCTCCGCGCCAGATGGTTACACCATCTTCATGGGCAGCGTTTCGTTGTCGATCAATCCGTCGCTGTATACAAAACTTGCTTACGATCCACTGCGTGATTTTGCGGGTGTCGCGCACGTGGTGAGCACGCCTTTCATATTGGCGACGCATCCGTCGATGCCGGTAAAAAACGTCAAGGAATTTATCGCCTTCGCGAAAGCGCGTCCCGGCGAGGTTAATTTTGCCACGGCGGGCGCCGGCTCCGGCGCGCATTTGTTCATGGAGCTATTCAATTCGCTCGCGGGCATCAAGATGACCAGCGTGCATTACAAGGGCCAGGCGCCCGCGACGGTCGATGTGCTCGCCGGCCAGGTGCCGGTGCAGTTCGATAATATACTCACGCTCTATCCGCTTGCGAAGCTGGGCAAGCTGCGTGCCCACGCCGTAAGCACCACGAAGCGCTCGCCGTTGGCGCCGGAGTTGCCCACCATGATCGAGGCCGGCGTGCCGGGCTACGATGCCGATGCATGGTTCGGTCTGTTCGTGCCGGCCGGAACATCTAAAGACATCATCCTGAAACTCAACGCGGAAGTGATGAAGGGACTGCAAGCGCCGGACATGCGCGAGCGTTTGCGCAGCTTCGGCGCCACGGCGGGCAGCGGCACGCCGGAACATTTCAACGCGTTGTTTCGCAGTGAGCTGGCGAAATGGGCGAAGGTGGTGAAGTCTGCGGGTGTGCGTGTGGAGTAGTTAAATATGCAAATAAAAACAATTACTTACGATATTGAGACAGATGTACTAGTGATCGGTGGCGGGCTCGCCGGCCTGTGCGCGGCAATCGAAGCCGCAAACCTTGGCGCGCAAGTTACGCTGCTGGAAAAACTCACCGAGTGCGGCGGCAGCAGCGTGCTGTCGGGCGGCTTGCTCGCGTTTGCTGGCACCGACATGCAAAAGGCCGCCGGCATCAGCGATAGTGACACGCAACTCTTTGAAGATTTGCGCCGCGCGGGTGCACGGCAAAATGTAGAAGCTCTGGTGCGCACTTATGTCACGCATCAAATGGCTGCGTACGAGTGGCTTAAAAAACTCGGCACGCAATTCATCTCGGTCGAACTCGCGGCGGGGCACACCGCGCCGCGCGCGCACTCGCTGCGCTCGATAGATTTCATGGCGCTGATGGAGCAACGCGCGCGCGACACGGGCCGCGTGAAAATTATTTTCAACGCGGCGGCCGAACGTCTGGTGCGTACGGAGATGTACGATGGGCGCGTTGAGGGTGTGACAGCGCGCATCGATGGCAAGGCCGTCAACATACGCGCGCGGCGCGGCGTGGTGCTTGCCGCCGGCGGCTTCGCGCGCAATGCCGGGATGGTGAATCTCTTCGTGCCGCATCAGGCCAAATGCGTGGTCTACTGCGGCGCGGGCTGCGACGGCGACGGGGTGCGCATGGCGTGGGCGCTGGGCGCGGGGTTGCGCGACGTGGTGCACATCAAGGGCACCTTCGGCTTTCATCCCGACACCGGCAAGACAGCAGGGCGCGACTGGAGCAAGCACTCGGTGTATCGCGGCGCGATACTGGTGAATAAAAACGCCCAACGTTATGTCGATGAATCCAAATCGTACAAACTGCTGGGTGATGCCGTGCTCACACAACCGGATGCGCTGGCGTACCAGATTTTCGATCAGGGCGTGATGGATACCTCAAGCGACACCGCGCCGCTGTTCAAGTTCAAGGAAGCGCTGGCGCTGGGGCGGCTGCTGAGTGAGCCGACGCTGGAGGCGCTGGCGCGCCGCGTCGGGCTTGATGCGGCAACGCTGACCGCGACGGTAGAGCGTTACAACAGCTTCGTGCGCAACGAAAAGGATGAAGACTTCGGCCGCACCGGGCTATCAACAGGCTACGGCAAACTCGTCGAGTTAAAGCGCGGCCCGTGGTACGCGTACCCATCAACCAGCGGATTGATCGCGACCTACTGCGGCGTCACCGTCGATACCGAGTCGCGCGTGATCGATGTGTTTGGCGAGCCGATAGCGGGGCTGTACGCGGCGGGCGAGATGACCGGCGGCTTTCATGGTGTTGCCTACATGACCGGTTCGTCGCTCGGCAAGTGCGTGATTTTTGGGCGCATTGCCGGGCGTAATGCAGCGGCCGTTTAAGAACAGTGTTGAGTTTTTAGTGTTGAGTGTTGAGTTAATACCCGAGGGGTGCTTAATTGTTTAGTCGATTCATGTTTGCTTTGTTGCTTGCGTTCATTGGCGGTGCCGCGTGCGCGCAAAATTTCCCTGTAAAGCCCGTGCGCATCGTGATCGGCTTTCCGCCCGGTGGCGCCACGGATGTTTCCGCGCGCGCGGTGGCGCAGAAGCTCACCGAGAGTTTCGGCCAGCAGGTGATCGTCGATAACCGTCCGGGGGCGGCGAGCAATATCGGCGCGGAGCTTGTCGCGCGTGCGGCGCCGGATGGCTACACGCTGTTCATGGGCAGCGTTTCGACTTCGATCAATCCGTCGCTGTATTCGAAGCTCGGTTACGACGCGCTGAAGGATTTCGCCGCGGTGACGCAGATCGCCAACACGCCTTTTTTGCTGGTGGTGCATCCGTCGATGCCGGCGCGCAACGTGAAGGAGCTTGTCGCTTTTGCCAAGGCGCGGCCGGGGCAGATCAACTACGCCACCGCCGGCACGGGCTCGGGCGGGCATTTGTTCGCGGAGTTGTTTCGCTCGCTGGCGGGCATCGAGATTGTCAGTGTGGCGTATCGCGGTGCTGCCGCCGCCACGGTGGATGTGATGGCGGGGCAGGTGCCGATGATGTTCGACAATATACTCACCACGCTGCCGCTCGCGCGTAGCGGCAAGTTGCGCGCGCTGGCGGTGAGCACCGCGCAGCGCTCGGAAATTGCATCCGATATACCGACGGTCGCCGAGGCCGGGTTGCCCGGCTACGACGCCAACGCGTGGTTCGGCATGTTCGTGCCTGCCGCCACGCCGCGCGAACGTATCGACAGATTACATGGCGAGATCGCCAAGGGCCTGCAAACGCCCGACATGCACGAACGACTGCGCTCGTTGGGCGCGACGCCGGTCGGCAGCACCCCGGCGCAGTTCGCGGAGTTCTTCCGCGTCGAGGTCGCGAAATGGGCAAAAGTAGTCAAAGCCGCCGGCGTGCGCGCCGATTAAACAAATCTTTAACAAAATTTTCAAGACTCACATCCACCGCGCGACTAGAATGCTGACTGCATTGGAGTGCGGGGCCTGATCGCCACTCCTCCTGTGTGCGCGTAAAGTGGTAAAATCATGTAAGTCTTTGATTATATGTACTTATTTTCAATAATGCTTCTGTGTAAGGTGTGCACTTGAGCGAGACCGCCGGCTCCGCGATGCCCGCGACGTCCGCTGTACCCGGGGCGCCCGAGGTGCCAAAGCGCGTGCGCAACAAACCCAACTGGTATTTGCTGTATTTCCTGCTTGCCGCACTGGATGTCATCACGGTGCTGGTGAGTCTGGGCCTGAACCATCAGTTGATGGAGATTTACTCCGAGTCGGTAGAGGTCAATCAGGTATGGGCGGCCCGCTTGTCCACGTATGCGGACATCGCGGCGATAGCGAGCGAAGCCAACGCGCCGGGCAACGACGTGTTCGATTCGCGCGATGTCAAGTTGGAATCCGCGCGCATGCAATAGTCGCTGGTGGTGTTCAATCGCGAGCTTGCCGCGGCGCGCAAGGAAATCGCTGTCGTGAAGGCAGCCGAAGCGCAGGCGTTGCTGGAGAATTTCGCCGAGATCGACAAGGCCATGAAGGAGATGGTGCAGGAGGCCGGGTCGATTTTCAATTTCTTCGAGCAGAGCCAGGCCGAAAAGGCAGGCGAGCGCATGGCGACGATGGATCGCAAGTACGCGTTGCTCAACGCGGCAATCGCGCGCTTGAGCCAGCAGGTCAGGGCGATTCAGAAGACGCACTTCGAGCATCAAGTGCAAACCGCGCGTTCGTTAAAACGCATCGAGTACATCATCGCCGGGCTGGTCATGCTGATGATCATGGGCGCGCTCTACTACAGGCATCGCGTATTGAAGGCGATGCGCACCGCGGACGAGGAGCGCGAGGTATACGTCGAGGCGCTGGCGCGCGCGCGCCTGGAAGCCGAGTCGGCGAATCGCGCCAAGTCGCAGTTTCTCGCCAACATGAGTCATGAGATACGCACGCCGATGAACGGCATCGTCGGCATGAACGAATTGCTGCTGAAGACGCAGCTCGACGACACGCAGCGGCGCTATGCGGAAACCGTCGGCCAGTCCGGCGAGATGATGCTTTCGGTGATCAACGATATTCTGGATTTTTCCAAGATCGAGGCCGGCAAGCTCGATCTTGAGGTGTTCCAGTTCAATCTGCGCGAGTGCATCGAAAAAGTCGTTGAACTGTTCGCCGAACGCGCGCAGAACAAAGGGCTTGAACTTGTGTATCACATTGCCGCGGACGTGCCCACGCATGTGCGCGGCGATCCGGTGCGGCTGCGCCAGATATTGTCCAATCTGGTCAACAACGCGATCAAGTTCACTGAGCGCGGCGAGGTGTTTGTCGACATCACGCGGCACGGCAGCGACGCCACGCGCGCCGGGGATGCCGAGGTGGGCGTGTGCGAGTTGCATTTCTCGGTGCGCGACACCGGCATGGGCATACCCATGGAAACGCAACTGGATTTGTTCAAGCCCTTCGTGCAGGCGGATGCATCGACCACGCGCCGCTTCGGAGGCACCGGCCTGGGGCTGGCAATTTGCCAGCAGTTGACGCGCATGATGGGCGGTGACATCGGTGTCAGCAGCGCGCCCGGCGTCGGCTCCAACTTCTGGTTTACCACCACCTTGCAGATCGATCAGTCCGCGCGCGTGCAAGGTTTTATTTTCGAGGAGCGCCTGCGCGGCTCGCGCGTGCTGGTGGTGGACGACAATGCCACCAACCGCACCATACTGCACGAGCAGGTAGTGTCGTGGGGCATGCGCAACGGCAGCGCCGCGAATGGCTTGCAGGCGCTGGAAATGCTGCGCGATGCCGCGGCGATGAATGACCCCTAGCATCTTGCGGTGGTCGACATGATGATGCCCGGCATGGATGGCATTGAGCTCACGCGCGCGGTGAAATCCGACCCGGCGTTGAGCCGCATGCAATTGATCATGTTGACCTCGCTGGGCGCCGCCGGTGAAGCGC
>CAMDLH010000157.1 GCA_945901405.1 Bordetella parapertussis
GCCATATGTTCACCCTTCGAGCAAAATTCCCGCACCGCTTCGCGCTCCTGTTTCTTCAATCGAACTTCGGTTTGGCGCATCGCTATGACTCCTTTAGGGATTGAGGTGCGCCATTATAATGTTTCGTAATTAATAAATCACGGCACTAGAGATCAATTAAAGCACCGTTCATGTTAGACTTTTTCCCCAGGGTTTGCGCGCCTGCCTATCTCACTCCATTAGGGGCTTACAATGACGTCTTTATTTTGCCCGAGAATACTTGTCTCCATTGCTGTATTGTCCGCAGGCGTGTTTGGCGGCATGACGCCAGCGATGGCGCAGAAGTACCCGCAACAAACAATACGAGTCGTAGTTCCATCCGCACCCGGCGGGGCCATCGACGCTTTTGGCCGCGGCATTGCCCGCAGGCTGGAACAAACCTTGGGGACCGCCTCCATCGTGGATAACCGGCCCGGCGCCAATGGTGCGCTCGGCGCAGAAATCGTCGCCAAGGCCGCGCCTGACGGTTCAATGTTGCTAGTGACATCGGGTATGCACATTATCAACCCGTTAATTACCAGGAATGTGCCTTTTGATCCTATCGGCGACTTCTCATCGGTGGTATGGATCGGTAATATTCCGCTGATTCTCGTCATTCACCCGAGCATTCCCGCGACATCGGTCAGGCAGTTGGCCGCCCTCGCAAAAGCCAAGCCGGGCGTTCTCGTGTTCGCATCCGGCGGGGTCGGATCCGGCGGTCATTTGTCGGGAGAACTTTTCAAATACATGACCAAGACCGACATGCTTCACGTGCCTTACAAGGGCAACTCCGTCGCCCTGATCGATGTGCTCGGCGGGCATGTATCAATGATGTTCGACACCATCACCACTGGCCGTCAACATGTACAAAGTGGCAAGCTGCGCGTGCTGGCAGTCACCAGCGCAAAGCGCTCTGCGCTCATGCCGGACACGCTTACCATGTCGGAATCGGGCCTGCCGGGCTTTGCGACCAACGCCTGGTACGGCACATTGGCGCCCGCTAAAATGCCACACGAGATCGTTGATCGTCTGAATACGGAAATCAACCGTGCATTTAACGATCCCTCGTTTCGGGATCAGTTTGTCGCGCAGGGCGTGCAATTCGTCGGCGGTGCGCCGGAGCAACTGGAAAAACACATGCGCGCCGAAGTGAAACGTTGGGGCGAAGTATTTGCCGCAACTGGAATCAAGCCGCAATAAGTCTTACCTACCGCGATACCTAACCCCTGAGCACACAGGTCGGATCAATCTCGATCAAGGGCCCGGGATACATCGTGGCCGTTGCTGGCACATATGCCAGCACCGGCGCCATGGCGGGGTCAGGGAACCATTCGCGCCAAACACGCAGGAACCCGCGATAATCGCGCTGCGGCTGCGTGAGCCATACGCGCACGTGATGGCAATGCCGCCAATCCGACCCGTTGGCTTCGATCTGCTTGGTCAGGTATTCCAGAATGCTCCGTGTCTGTATTTCGATGTCCGAAAAATGGTTCGGCATGCCGGCAGGCGCAGCCACCACGGTTTCCATATTTCCCGCGGTCTTGCCCGCAATATAAAGCCAGGGGCCCGCCGTCAGCGTTGGCGTATAGTTGACCTTACGCAGGTTTACGGGATGATAAGCGATGCCTTTGAGCGACTCCGACTTCACGTGGCTCTTGTCCGGGACGAGCACGGTCATACTTGCAATAAAGCAGGCACCGGGAACAATCAGCCCCTTGATGCCCATGGAAGCGCGCCCGGGCGGCACCGGCATATAACGACGCCAAGTGCTGTCTACGCTGTAAAACGTCGAAAGATCGGGTTCATAAAGATACGACTCGAGCGCGTGTTCGAGCGATGTGCCGGCCTGAGAGAGCACGCGATTAAGCGCAGCGAAAAAATATTCAGCCTGTGCGACTGCGTCATTGCCATAGTTGGGAAACCCGGGCTTTTTTCCGGCTGCCAGCCCGGTCGCAAAGTTGGTTGCCGCGAACCCCGAACAAAATACCAGATTGCCCGCACGCACGGCCCAAGGCGCCCCTTCGGACTCCAGCGGATCCGGGCCTTGCGGATCCTTCAGTACCTGTCGCTTCAGCCTGGAATCGCCTGCCAACGCCACCACATCAAGATTCAGACGTACGCCTCGGTAGGGAAATGTATCCCCGACCTCGACCGTAGTACGTGCCGGGGGCGAATCCGGAAAGTATTCACGCCATACGAGTCTAAATTCATAGAAATCCGCGGCATCCGCTAGATGCACTTCCGCTTTCAGTACGCGGCTGAGGGAACTGCGTTGCTGTTTCAAAACCGCTTTCAACGTCTCAAGGCAATGCCGGGTCTGAACCGAAATGAGGGTCGGCCCTGCCTCGCCCAATCGCTCATCGATAGTGATCGCGTGCCCCGACCGATCGACCGGGTAGATGGATGAACTGAAGAGATAGTCCCCGGCTCGGACCATCGAGGGCGCGGGAACAAATGGAGAAATACTTGATCTTTGCAAGGTAATGCGCTGTTTCATTGTTTTCTTTCCGGTAAGTGAACTGATAAAAAGCGTATGCTTGTTAATCGATGGGCTTCAGTCCTATGGTTTGAACAATCCTCGCGAGTTTATCTTTTTCCGCAAGCACGAATTGCCGGAACGCTTGCGGCTTGCTCGCCGCAGGTTCTGCGCCTTGTCCCGCCAGTCGCGTACGAATATCCGGCGAAGCCAGCGCTTTTTCGATCTCCTGGTTGAGGCGGACAACCACTGCCGAAGGTGTGCCGCGCGGCGCGGCAATTCCATGAAATTCAACCATCTCATAACCCTTCGCAACCGTCTCATCAAGGGTGGGAACCCCTGGCAGCATCGTAGAACGCTGTAGCGAGGTAACCGCCAATGCGCGCAGCCTCGACGACTGTATCTGCGGGACGGCGTTTACCAAGTTTGCAATATACACTTGCACCTCGTTGCCGAGCAGCGCAGTCGTCGCCAGTGCCGCGCTCTTGTAGGGAATGTGGGTGATATCCGCACCGCTCATGCTGCGAAAAAGTTCGCCTGCCAGATGCCCGGAACTGCCGGCGCCGCCCGATCCAAATCGAAGCGAGCCCGGCTTCGCCCTGGACAGGGCGACAAATTCCTTTATCGTATTGACCGGCACACCGGGATGAATGACCACGGCATTGGTTACCGTCGCAACCATGGACACGTAGTCCAAGTCACGTGCCAGATCATACGGCACATTAAGATGAACACTAGGCACGATGGCCTGCGAGTTGCCGATGACCACCAGTGTGTAACCGTCCGCCTGTGACTTCACGGCAGCCTCCATGCCGATACGGCCGGCGGCACCCGGCCGATTGTCAACGATAATTTGCTGCCCTATCTGCTCGCCCGCCTGCCCCGCGATGACCCTCGCGATTGCATCATATGAACCACCTGCTCCGTATGGAAGAATTAATCTCAGCGGGCGACTCGGCCATGTGTCCGCCGCGCTAACGGAGTTGGCGATGAACATCAGGCAGAATAGAAGCGCACTTGCACCTGAATCAACGCGTCGGTGATGGCGGAAATGACATCGCTGCGCCGCCGCGGAATTTCTTGAACACGAGAACCTCAGGAACAGCATCGAATGACTCCCTCAATCCGTCCACTTGATCACTGCGAACAACTATCATGCTGAAGTGCAAATTGCCCGGCTAGTCTGCTCCATGTTATAGCGCGATACTCACACAAAACGTTGCGACGTCCTTCTGATCTGCTAGGATTATACTGGCTACTTTACCGTTGCACCGAGATAGTCGCAAGATCGAAAACTTTGATCGAAAACTTTGCTCTAAGGAAATACATCATGCGTTTGATATCCTTGACGTTAGCAAGTCTAATTACGGCATCCGTGGCAACGCCGGCGTGGAGCCAATCGGCGTGGCGGCCCGAAAAGCAGGTTGAGATCATCTTGCCCACCGCGGCGGGCGGCGGCAACGACACCGTGGCGAGGCTGATGCAAAAGAGTTTGCAGGATCAAAAACTCGTGACCACCCCGATACTCGTGATGAACAAGGCCGGCGGCAACCAGACCTTGTCAGTGGCGTATCACGCGCAGCATCGCGCCGACCCGCATTACCTGCTGCTTGCGACATCGACGCTGTTCACCAACCAGATTCAGGGCTTGATGCAGCACAATTACCGCGACTTCGCCGCGCTGGCGCTCGCCTTCGTCGATTACAGCGCGTTCATGGTACCGGCGAATTCTCCGTTCAAATCGTTCGGCGACATGATCGAGAAGCTCAAGGTTGATCCCGAATCCGTGTCGTTCAGCGTCGTCGCGCGCGGCGGCACCTCGCACGCCGTCGCGGCGATGGCGGCCAAGGCAGCGGGCGTGGACATCAAGCGCCTGAAAATCGTGGTGTTCAAGACCAGCGCGGAGGCCACCACCGCGATGATGGGCGGTCACATCCACGCGGCCATTTCGTCGGCGGCAGGCTCAACGCCGCCGGTGGTCGCGGGCCAGTTGCGCATGCTTGCACTCGGCGCGCCGCAGCGCAGGCCCGGCGCGCTCGCGCACGTGCCGACGCTGGGCGAACTCGGACTCGACGCGCCGATACTGGCGACATGGCGTTGCGTGTTCGGCACGCAAGGCATCACGCCCGCGCAAGTCGCGTTT
The DNA here is from genome assembly GCA_945901405.1 of Bordetella parapertussis. Taxonomy (GTDB): domain Bacteria; phylum Pseudomonadota; class Gammaproteobacteria; order Burkholderiales; family SG8-41; genus CAMDLH01. Next base: position 4,638 of record CAMDLH010000157.1, read on the forward strand.
TGGCAAGACGCGTTGACGCGTGCGTTTCAAGGCGAGGAATGGAAGGCGTGGATGAGCAAAAACGACGTTACCGCGCCGCAGTTGCGCGGCCCCGAACTCGCGAAGTACCTTGAAGCGCAATACAACCATACGCGCGGCGTGCTGATTGAATTGGGCCTGGCGAAGTAACAAGCGCCGCGAATTAATCAAACACTTCACAGTGACACAAATAGAGAATCAACATGCGCCATTTCGCCAAGGCCATTGGAATGCTGGGTACTTGCTTAATACTGGCTGCTGCAACGCCACCAACCTTTGCACAGCAGTCGCAAATCTATCCGCTCGCAGCCCCCGCGGGCGTTGACAGCAACGCACGACAAGTAGCACCGCCGGGCGCGGTAAATCAGGGGCCTTACGACATGTCCAAATGGAAATACGGCAACCGATTCGATCCGCCGCCCGGTGCAAGAATCTGGAACCCCGCCAAAATCAAACTGATGCAAGGCGGCAAGCTGGTCGGCGGCACGGTGCGCGGCGTGCGCGATCCAAGCACCTATTGCGCGATGGCGAATGCAGGCTACGATTTCATCTGGACCGAAATGCAGCACGAGCCTTCGACCTGGCGCGATGTCGCGAACGCATGGCGCACCTGCCCGCGCGCCAAGGCCGTGCCCGGCGTGCGCGTGGCCTACACCGACGAGCGCGAAATCGCGCATGCGCTCGACAGCGGCGCGCTGGTGCTGGTGGTGCCGACGGTGGACACCGTCGAGGAAGCAAGGGAAGCCGTGAAGTGGGCGTATTTCCCGCCGCTTGGAAGTCGCAGCCAGGGCGGCGGCCCCGCGTTCGAGCCGGACATGTGGGGCGGCGTGCCCGGCGGTTATCGCAACACCATCAACAACAACCTCGTGCTGATCGTGATGATCGAAACACTCGAAGGGCTGAAGAACGCCGACGAGATCGCCAAGGTGCCCGGCATCCACGCGGTGTTCGCGGCGAGCGGCGACCTTGGCAACTTCTCCGGCTATCGCCAGGGCGATCCGGATTACGAGCGCGCGATCAACATCGTGCACGATGCCGCGATCAAGGCCGGCAAAAAACTATGTGGCCCGTTTGCGTGGAAAGATCGCCCGGATTTCACGTGTTTTCAGGCAGGGCACGAAATGGCGCAGATTACGCGCGGCGCGCGCGCCGAGCTGGGCGATCTGGCCAACACGCAGGGTAAACCGGAAATCGGGCCTTTCGCCGCGCCGGCGCCCAAGTAAACTCGAAATCTAGAGATCAATCGTGAGGCCCGCGGATTTCGCGCGCGACACGCAAATGCACATCAGCCGTTCTTGATCGCGTTCGGCATCGGTCAATGCCGAGTCGCGGTGCTCGGGCTCGCCTGCCATCACTTTGACCACACAGGTGCGGCACGTGCCGGCGCGGCACGACGCGGGCGCATCCACACCTGCCGCCTGCACGGCATCAAGTATGGATTGCGATCTACCCACTTCGACGGTTTTGCCGCTGCGGCTTAGCGTGACTTTGATCGGGCGGTTGTTCTCCTCATTGCCATTCACGGAAAAAACCTCGAAGCGAACGCGATCATCCGTAACCCCCGCTTCGCCAGCGGCGGCGCGCACATCCTCGATCAGACGCGACGGCCCGCACACGTAGAACACGCTGCCTGGCGTCGCGCCGGAAATAACCGTGCGCACATCGAGTTTGTTTCCCGTGTCACTCGCGTATAACTTCATCGCCTCACCAAGCGCTGCTTGCAGCTGCAGCAACAACGCGGCGTCGTTGCGCGTGCGGACAGCGTAGTGCAGCGTCGCACGGCGCCCTTGCCGCGCCAGCGCCTGCGCCATTGAGTGCAGCGGCGTGATACCGATGCCGCCCGCAATCAACACCGCCGGCCGGTCATCGTTGTGCAAGGCAAAATCATTGCCGGGCATGCCGCAATGCAATGTCATGCCCAATTGGTAGTCACTATGCACGGACAGCGAGCCGCCGCTGCCTTCGGCATCGCGCTGCACGGCGATTTGGTAGCTGTCGCCCGCGGGTGATACCGATGTGATCGAATAGCGCCGCGTGCCGTTGACGTGGCCTGCTGCATCGCTCTTGTTCACGCGCACCGGCACATCGATGTGCGCGCCCGGGGCTGCCGCGGGGAGCTTCGCGCCATCAGGCGCGCGTAGTTCGTACGCACGCACGCGCGGCGTCAACTGACGCATGCCTGAAATCAGCAGCTTGAGCGGGCCGGCGCCAAGCTCCATCGGCGCCGTATCGTTCGTGGTTTGCGCACGCAAACGCACCAGTTCCTCGCGCAGACCTGCCGTGGCCGCGCCGAATTCGGCTTCGGTAAAACGCGGCGTGATGTGTTGCGGGCAATTCCAGTCGTAGCCTTCGATGGTGATGATCACGCCGCGTTCGACTCGCGCGCGATAGCTCGGCAACTCCAGCCTAGCAATCAGTTCAGGATCGTCATCAAGCGCAACCACGCGCACGCGGCCCAGAATTTTCAAGCGCGCGCGATTCGCGTAGTCCATCAGAATGATCGACACGCGATCATTGTTGGCAAAATTTCCCACGCTGACGTATTGAACGTTGCCGCGAAAGTCAGCATAGCCCAGCGTTTTGTCGTCGAGCACTTTGAGAAACCCCGCCGGGCCGCCGCGAAACTGCACGTACGGCCATCCCGTCTCGCCGACGGTCGCCTGATAAAAACCGTCCCGCGCGGCGATGAACCCAGCTTCCCGTTGCCCCAAACGATCGTAACGATTTTCATCGCGATCAAACGCCGCATAGTTGGCGCGGCTGCCCATGCGCGTTTGCATGGCACGCACCGCAGGCGTGAAGGCGATATCCGAGTAGGCACGTGACATGATCAGTCCTCTTAAAAAAATCAATAAAAAAAATACTTACATAACGCCATCCCGTGCATGCACAGGATGGGAATCAGTTCATCACGCCGCGGCTTTCACCGGCGTGTCCAGCAAATCGATTTTCGGGAAATCGATTTCAACGCGCGTTGCCTTGCCCAGAATATTGGTAAAAATATTCAGCGCGACCACCGAAATGACTTCGACAATCTCGCCATCCGTCAGGCCTGCGTTGCGCGCGGCATCAAATTCCGCCGTGGTGATTTCACCAAGGTTTTCGTTCAGCGCCTTGGCAAACGCCACAATCGCGGCAGCCTTGGCATCGCTCGACGAACCGCGCCGGTTCAGCGCCATCTCCTCATTGCTCAAACCGGCATGACGGCCAATGGCGGTGTGCGCCGACACGCAATATTGGCAGCCGTTGCCCTCGGCGATGGCGAGCGCGATGCGCTCCTGCGTGGGCTTGTCCACCTGTGCCGCGCCCAGCGCGCCGTATAGGCCCAGAAAACCCTCCAGCGCCTTGGGTGAATTCGCCAGCACGCGAATGAAGTTGGGCGTTATGCCCAGTTGCGATTGAACCGCATCGAGCAGTGCCCTGGTTTCGCCGGTAGCTGTTTGCGGATTTACGACTTGAACTCGTGCCATGATGAATCTCCTTTTCAGTGGGTTAAGTGTTTACCGCCGTGTTGCCTGTTGGCGATGGAGTGCATTCTGGGCTTCGGCCAAACTTGAATAAATGGCGGTACTTGCATTTTATTAATGCATTTATTGCAGTAATATGCCCTCCATGGACAAGCTCTACGCAATCGAGGCGTTTATCAAGATCGTGGAGGCGGGCAGCATCACCGCCGCCGCGGACGCGATGGATGTTTCGCAGCCTGCCATGGTGCGCACACTCGCGGCGCTGGAACGCGATCTGGGCGTGCGATTGCTCAATCGCACCACGCGCCGCATGTCGCTGACCGACGAAGGCCGTGAATACCATGAACGCGGCCGCCAGATCATTTCAGCCGTGGAGGATGCACAACAGGTGCTAAGCGCCCGGCGAGCTACGCCGCGCGGACGGCTGCGCATTGCCTCGTCGGTACCGTTTGGCCGGCAATTCGTGGCGCCCGTGGTGGCGGAGTTTCTGGCCACGCATCCGGAGGTCAACATCGAATTGCTGTTGCTCGACCGTATCGTCGATCTGGTCGAGGAAGGCATGGATATCGCGGTGCGCATCGCCAGACTTGCGGATTCGACCATGGTGGCGCACCCCATCGGCGAGACACGCCGCGTTCTGGTGGCAAGCCCGGCGCTGCTCAAGGCCGGCGGGCTGCCGAAAAAACCCGCTGATATTCGCGGGCAACGTTGTGTGATCTTCACCGGCGTGGCAACGCCTGGCCACGTGAGTTTTCGCGAGGGACGCAAGCGCACGCAGGTTTCGGTGAAGAGCGTGCTGGTGACCAATCAGATCGACGCGGGTGTAGCGGCGTGCGTGCTGGGCGTGGGCTTTGGCCAGTTCTTCGACTACCACGTGCTGGCCGAGGTCAGCGCCGGAAAACTCGTGCGCGTGCTGAAAAAATTCGAGGATGAGGCGATTCCCGCCAGCATCGTTTATGCGTCAGCGCGGCATCAATCACCTAACGTACGCAGCTTCGTCACCTTTGCCCAGACACGCATCAAGGAGCGGCTGCTGCAACTCCAGCAGATAGATCGCGGATGAGTCCACGGCAAATGCCTTTTCCCCGATAATGTGCACTATATCTCTTCAGGACGTATAGATCATGCAACGCAGCGGATTTGTAATGAACATCACGCCGTTTGATGAGCGCGGCGCACTTGATGAGCCGGCCTGCCGGGCGGCACGGTGCGATTGCCGCGCATGGCGATAGGCGACGAAGAGCTCGCCGAAGTGCTCGACGCCACGCTGAAACTCAACATCGCGGAATTGCCACGCGTGCCGGTGAATCCGCCGCAGACCTGGCGCGCGCGATGAGCAAGGCAGCCCCCATTAAACGCATCGTCTTAACGCTGGCGCTGGTGTGCTGCGCGCATCTGGCCCCGGCACAAAACTATCCTTCGAAATCCATAAGGCTGATCGTGCCGTTCCCGCCGGGCGGCGGCAGCGATCTCATCGCGCGTGTGTCAGCGCAGAAACTTTCCGCCTCCGTTGCGCAACAAGTCGTGGTGGACAATCGCCCCGGCGCGGGCGGCACGCTGGGCATCGAGCTGGGCATGAAGGCGCCCGCGGACGGTTACACGCTGATGCTCGCCGCATCGAGTTACGCGGTGAATCCCAGTATCTACAAACTGAGCTTCGATCCGGTCAATGACATCACGTCAGTGATTCAACTCTCGCAGGGGCCTTTTTTGCTGGCGACACACCCTTCACTGCCGGTGAAAAACCTGAAGGAGTTGATCACGCTGGCAAAAGCACGGCCAGGACAACTGAGCTACGCATCGAGCGGCACGGGCAGCGGCGTGCATCTCGCCTCGGAATTGTTTCTCGAACGCGCGGACATACGCGTGCTGGGCATACCGTACAAGGGCACCGGCCCCGCGCTCAACGACACCGTCGCGGGCCACGTGCATATGTTGTGGGGCAGTGTTGCTTCAACCCTGCAACAGGTCAAGGGCGGGCGCCTGCGCGGCATCGCCGTGAGCACCGCCAAGCGCATACGCGCCGCGCCCGAAATCCCCGCGGTCGAGGAATTCGGCTTCAAGGATTACGACGTGGTGTTGTGGCACGGCCTCATCGGCCCCAAAGGCATGCAGCAGCCGATGGTGACACGCATCAATACCGATCTCAACAATGCACTGCGCGAGAAAGACATGGAGGAACGCTTGGCCGTCGATGGTGTATCACCCGCAGGCGGCACGCCAGCGCAGTTCCTCGGCGAAATCCGCAAAAGCATTGAAATGTGGGGTGGCGTAGTGCGACGGCTGGGATTAAAGGCTGATTGATCGCCCCGCTACGCGAACTGCCTTGTAGGTCGGAACGCGCAGCGGTTCCGACACACTTTCACGCAAACCACCACCGCGCGTCGGAACCGCTGCGCGTTCCGACCTACATGCGCAACCTCATGCCATCGCGTGCTCGCCCAGCATCGACTTCATGAACGCCGGATCGAACACTTTGTCCGCCAGCACCTGACAGCGCTTCATCAAGCGAAATTCGTCAGGTTTGTAATCCGCCAGCGCGCAATGCCAGGTGCCGAGGTGATCCCAGATCAGCAGGTCACCCACCGTCCAGTGATGTGTGTAGCGGTATTTCGCTTGCAGCACGTGCGCGAATAGATAATCCAGCGTCTCGCGGCTCTCATCGGGCGCCATGCCGTTGATGCATTCCGTGAAACCGGGGTTGACGTAAATCACCTTGCGCCCGCTGATCGGGTGCGTGAGAAAAACCGGGTGCGGCACTGGCGGGCGCTTGCGCCGCTCTTCCGCCGTCAGCGGCGGGCGCGTGCTGCCCTTGCTGCGCATGAGTTCGTGAAAATTATTCCAGTCGTGCAGCGCGGTGGCGTCCGCGAGTTTGGTCTTGATCGCATCGGGCAGATCATCATAAGCCGCCTGCGTGTTGGTGAATTCGGTGCCGCCGCGCGGCTTGCCATCGCGCATGGGCACCTTGTGCGCCACCAGCACGTTGACGAAGCCCGGCGTCTGGTTATACGTCATGTCGGTGTGCCAATCCTGCCCCGCGTCGGGCGCGCCGATGTAGCTGCCGTTTTCCTTCACGTTGGACAGAATCGACACTTCGGGCATGCCCGGCTCGTATTTTTTTGAAATCGCCTGCAACTCGCCAAAGCGCATGGAGAATTGTTTCAGGGCCGGCGCGTCGATCAACTGGCGCGGAAAACACAGCACGCCGTAATCGCCGAGGGCACGCACAACGCGCGCGTGATTCGCGCCGGACAAAGGCTGCGTGAGATCCACGCCGGTGACCTTGGCGCCGAGAATTGCATTGCCGGGTTCTATCGTGAGCATTCAGGTGTTCCTTCCGGGCTGCGTATTATGTGTCCACATTCGCAGAGGCAAGCCGCCGCGACGAATCGGCGTTATATTATCAGACACGCCGATATCCCGGCTCTATGGAGACAATAATTCGTGGCCGCTCACCCTTGGGTTCCAGCGCTTGCGTTGCTGATGGCATGCGGATTGCCCGCAGCACTTCATGCGCAAACCTACCCCGTAAAATCGATCCGCGTTTTCGTCGGCTTTACGCCGGGGGCCGGTATCGACATCGCCATTCGGTTGATCGGCCCGAAGATGAGCGAGACGCTGGGCCAGTCGATCATCGTCGACAATCGCCCCGGCGCGGGCGGCAATATCGCCGTGGAATTGGGCGCACGCGCCCCAGCGGATGGCTACACGCTCACCGCGACCGGCGCGCCGGCCGCTATCAGCCAATCGCTTTATTCAAAACTTGGTTACGATCTGCTGAAGGATCTTGAAGCAGTCGCGCTGATCGCGAGCGTATCCACCCTGCTGGTGGTGCACCCGTCGTTGCCGGTGCGAAACATCAAGGACTTCGTGGCCATCGCCAAGTCCCGTAAAGGCGAACTGACTTACGCGACAACAGGCAGCGGCAGCACACCGCACCTCACGGCGGAGATGCTCAGAATGCAAACGGGCATACAGATTCTGCACGTGCCGTACAAAGGAACGCCGCCCGCGTTGAATGATCTGATCGCGGGCAACGTGACCTTCATGTTCGCAAATATCTTGTCGGTGCTGCCGCATGTGAAATCCGGCCGCCTGCGCTCGCTGGCGATTACCAGCGCCAAACGCAGCGCCAGCGCGCCAGATCTACCGACGGCTGCGGAAACGTATCCGGGCTTCGAATCGGGAAGCTGGTATGCGCTGTTCGCGCCCAGCGGCACGCCCAAGGATGTGGTCACGCGCGTGAACGAAGCAGTGAATCGCGCGACGCAATCGCCGGAAGTGCGCGACAAATTCATCGCGCAGGGCGCGGAGCTGTTATCCGGCACGCCGCAGGATGCCGCCGCCTACACGCGCGCCGAAGTGGTGAAATGGGGCAAGGTGGTGAAAGCTTCGGGAGCGCGTGTGGATTGAGTTTGGGAAATGTTTCACTTCGGACTGGTGGCGGAGAGCAACGTGGATATCAGAGGTCGGTAGAATGCGCACCACGAGCGAGCAGCCGCTTTCACTTGACACCATCGATAGGTGCCGACTCCTTACAGTCGGTAACCTAACGTTCCCGGCCAGCGGTCACCGGAAGCGCAAAGCGCTGGAGGCGGTCCGTCTGCGCCGGGTTGTTAGCCGCTTCATTCATGGCGCGGGCAATTGTAGTTTTGCAGCCAGCTTCTCCACCGCGCGTCCGGCTTCAGGCGCGCGCCGCTTGCGGCGCGTCGCCCTGCAAGCCGTTGTTCGGTGACACCGGCACTTGAATTTGCTCTACAAGGTGGTTATTGCTCGTCTCGATTCCGCTTCACTGGGACCACGTCGCCGGTGAACATGCCGATTACGATGCCGGCCACGAGAATGCCCACGCCCCACCAGACCGTCTTCATGTGGGGCAGCTTGACGTTGCGGCGGACGTGCAGGCGTGCATCGCTCAGCCGAACGCCGAAGGCTTCGGGTGCGGAGCCTCTGAACCGCACGGTATAACTGCCGGCCACGCAGTAGAAGTAGTAGCCCGGGCCCGCGATGAGGCCGCCAGTGAACATGAGCCCTGTGACCCAGGTGCTCAGGCTAAAGGAGCCGTCCGGATTCATCGTGCTGCGCCCAAGTGTCCACCACGGGTTACAAGAATCCAGTGCTCACATCTGTCCTGACGGCGCTGCAATCGTGCCACCGAACGCCTGCGCTCAGGGTCGGGCCGAGTGCGCAACGCGAGGACCGTCCCGTGGAGCGCTTGGTTGGGCGGCAATATCTAGCTGCAGCCAACCGACAGTCCGGTGTGGACGAACAAAACTACCCGACAACTTCATCAACCTGAAGAATCGGTTGGATGTTGGTGTAGTTGGGGATATCTCCCATGATTTCTCCGCCGTGTTGCGCGAGCGTCGCCTGAAACTCCTCAACGGACTTTATCCAGATGTTCGCCAGACAGACGAACGAAGCGACCGAGCCGTCCGGCGAGGCAACGCCCTTGCGGATTTCGGCCCTGACACTGTTCGCGCCCAGGAAGCGGGTGACCATGGGGATGTGGTTCTTGGCGTAATAACCGAAATCGAACGTGCCGCCATCCTTCTTCGGATAGGCTATCGAGATGGAGAACATGATTTTTCTCATTTCGTAATTGTCGGCTTAATTCCGCAACCGACTTGCGGTTTGACGCCCAACTAGTATATCGATTCATTAAAACAATTACTATTAGGCGGTCGTCAGATCAAACTTCTTCCAACGGAACACCACGGGGTTGAGATTCATCTCCCGAACGCCTTGCATAATACGTTGCTTGAGTTCCTCCTGGGACTTGACGCGCATGCCCTTGAGAAAGGTGCGGGCCATCTTCCCGAATACGGTTTCAATCAAGTTGAGCCAGGAACCGTGTTTAGGCGTGTGAACATAGATGAATCGGTTGGGCCGCGTAGCGAGGTAAGCCATGGTTTCCTTGGAAATATGCGCCGAATGATTGTCCAGGATTACGCGGATCGTGCATTCCTTCGAGTAGTGCTCATCGAGTTCCTTGAGCAGCAGAATGAACTCTCGGCTACGGTGCCGCGGTTGAACTTGTGCGATCACTTCGCCATTGTGCAGATCCACGGCTGCCAGAATGGACAAGGTGCCATGGCGCTTGTATTCATGATCCCGGCTCCAAGTCTTGTACTTTCCAGGCACCGGCGGCAGATCAGGGGCGGTGTTGGCAATGGCCTGAACCCCGGGCTTCTCGTCCACGCTCACGGTGATGACCGAACCGGCGTCCTCGCCGCTGGCGCGCGCGGCGTTTTGCAAGCTCACTTCCTGATAAACCATCAGCACCTCGCGCATCTTTTCCTCGAACTGCGCATCGCGCTGCTCAAGGTAATACCGCACCTTCTGCGGCTTGATCTCCCCCGCGTGCAGGATGCGCCAGATGGTCGCCTTGCCGGCGCGGGCAAGACTGTCATGCCCTTGGGCGCCGGCGTGCTCGCGGGTGTAGCGCGCCAGCGCGGAAAGCGTCCACAACTCCGCGGCCAAGCCATGGTCTTTGGGCTTGGTGCATGCCAGATTCAACACCCACGCCTTCGCCTCTGGCGTGATTACCGGCTCCTTGGGACGGTGATAGCGATCCTTCAATCCAGACTGCACCCCTGCCGCCAGCGCCTTGTCGATGCATTTGTAAATGGTCGGTCGGCTGACGCCCAGTCGTTGTTGAATCTCGGTCGGCCCCTCGCCTGCGGCATAGCCGAGCAGAATAGCGGCGCGCTCGGTCTCACGCTTGGGCGCCTTGCGTGAGTCGCGCAAGCGCTCCAACACCTCGCGTTCGTCCGCCGAAATCACCAATGCCGGTCGTCCCGTTCTTCTTGCCATTGCCGTCCTCCCAGACTGTTGATATGCCTGGGTAGGCATCATGGCACAGGAACGCCTAAAAGTAAATATTTTAACGAATCGTTATACTAG
>CAMDLH010000158.1 GCA_945901405.1 Bordetella parapertussis
GGATGATGCGCTTTGATAGACCCATTGTGAAGGGTGAAGGGTGAAGGGTGAAGGGTGAAGGGTGAAGGGTGAAGGGTGAAGGGTGAAGGGTGAAGGGTGAAGGGTGAAGGGTGAAGGGGCGAATTACCAACCACGCGGCTGGGTTTTACCCTTCACTTTTCACCCTTCACCCTTCACTTCTTGGAAAGTTCGTCCGCCAGCTTCTGCGCCGCGGCAAAATCGAGCGTGCCCTGATACACCGCGCGGCCGGTGATGGCGCCGGTGATGCCTTCGGACTGCACCGCGCACAGCGCTCTTACGTCATCGAGATTGGTGATGCCGCCGCTGGCAATGACGGGCACGGTGAGCGGCCGCGCGAGTGCTACCGTCGCCTCGATGTTCACACCTGACAACATGCCATCGCGGCCGATGTCGGTGTAGATCACGGCTTCGACGCCGTAGTTCTCGAATTTTTTTGCCAGATCAATCACGTCATGCCCGGTCATTTTCGACCAGCCGTCCACCGCGACCTTGCCGTCTTTCGCATCCAGCCCCACCATCACGTGCCCCTGAAACGCGGTGCAGGCGTCGTGCAGAAAGCCGGGCGTTTTTACCGCCGCGGTGCCGATGATGACGTAGCTGATGCCGGAGTCGATGTAACGCTCGATGGTGTCCAGATCGCGTATGCCACCGCCCAGTTGAATCGGCAGTTTGTCGCCGACGGCGGCAACGATGGCCTTGATCGCCTTTTCGTTTTTCGGCTTGCCGGAGGTGGCGCCGTTCAGATCGACCACGTGCAGCCGCCGCGCGCCCAGTTCGAGCCAGCGCTGCGCCATGGCCGCCGGGTCATCCGAGAAAATCGTTGCGTCGGACATGTCGCCTTGTTTAAGGCGCACGCATTTACCATCCTTCAAATCAATGGCTGGAATTATCAGCATAAAGTCGTTGCGGTTACGGCAGGCGTGGTGAAACGGCGAAAACGGAAGGGAAAGCGGAGAGTGGGGCGGAGGGGAAGGCGGATTTCCGGGCGCGGGAAGTTGGGAACGTCGTTTGAGGCGTCGCGTATTCGTGGATCATACTATAACGCAGCAATGCCAGCATGGGCGCTCAATGCGCCGCAACCCGCCCGGCACCTTGCGTTTGTGGCTGCCACGCAACAAAGTTCGACAGCAGTTTCAGCCCGGCGGCGGCACTTTTCTCCGGGTGAAACTGCACCGCGAAAATATTGTCGCGCGCCGCCGCGCACGCAAACGGCTGCGGGTAACGGCTCACCCCCGCCACCAGCGACGCATCACCCGGCGCCGGGTAATAACTGTGCACAAAATAAAAGCGCGTGTCTTGTTCGATGCCATCCCACAGCGGATGCACGCTGGCCTGATGCACTTCATTCCAGCCCATGTGCGGCACCTTCAGCTTGCGGCCTTCGGCATCGCGCAGATCATGCGCAAAACGCCGCACCCGGCCCGGCAACACGCCCAGCCCGGCAATGTTGCCTTCGTCGCTCACGTCGAACAGCATCTGCAAGCCGATGCAGATGCCCAGAAACGGTTTGTCGCGCGCCGCGTCCATCACCGCCTCGTACAGCCCGCGCGCGCGCATCTCGCGCATGCAATCGGGCATCGCGCCCTGCCCCGGAAACACCACGCGCGCGGCCGCGCGCACGCGCGACGGATCGCTGGTGACATCCACCGTAACACCAGGCGCGACGTGCTCCAGTGCCTTGGACACCGAGCGCAGATTGCCCATGCCGTAGTCGATAACCGCGATGATCATGAAGTGATGAGTGTTGAGTGTTTAGTTAACGGCAGAGAGGTGGGTTTTAACTCATCACTCAAAACTTAACACTCATCACTCGGCGTCCCACGCTCAAAGCAACCCCTTGGTTGAAGGCACACCCACCGTGCGCGGATCAAGCTCCACCGCCATGCGCAGCGCGCGGCCGAAGGCCTTGAACGCGGTCTCGGCTTGATGATGTGCGTTGTCACCCTTGAGATTGTCGATATGCAGCGTCACCAGCGCGTGATTGACGAAACCCTGAAAAAATTCGCGCGTGAGATCGACGTCGAATTCACCGATGCGCGCGCGCACGAAATCGATTTTCATATCGAGGCCCGGCCGGCCCGAAAGATCGACCACCACGCGCGACAGCGCTTCGTCGAGCGGAACGTAGGCGTGGCCATAGCGGCGCACGCCGGCCTTGTCTCCGAGGGCCTTGGCGAACGCCTGCCCTAGCGTAATGCCTACGTCTTCAACCGTGTGATGCGCGTCGATGTGCAAATCGCCCTTGGCGCTGATTTCAATATCGAACACGCCGTGACGTGCAATCTGGTCGAGCATGTGATCGAGAAAACCAATACCGGTGGCGAGCCGCGACTTGCCGCTGCCGTCAAGATTAATCGACACGCTGATTTGCGTCTCGTTGGTGTTGCGCGTGACTTGCGCCTGCCGTGCCATGTTTAGTTGCTGCCCGAGGTTCTGTAAGGTTTCGTAAGTGTTTGTTTTTATTAGTATAAACGATTCACGGCGTATTGACTATCTCGCGCAGCGATTCAACCAGACGCGCGCACTGCTCGTCGGTGCCGATGGTGATGCGCATGAACGGCGAGATACGCTGCGGATTACGAAAGTGGCGCACGATGATGCCGCGTTCACGCAGCTTCGCGGCAATATCCGCGCCGTCGCGTCCAGGGTAACGCGCGAAAACGAAATTCGCCGCGGACGGCAACACTTCAAAATTCGCCTTCTGCAAGTCTTCGACAAGACGCGCTTTTGAGTCGATGACCTTGCGGCACATCGCGGTGAAATACGCTTCATCTTCCATCGCCGCGGCCGCACCCGCTTGCGCAAAACGATCCAGCGGATAGGAATTAAAACTATCCTTCACGCGATTGAGCGCCTCGATCAGATCACGATGCCCGGTGGCATACCCCACGCGCAAACCCGCCAGCGCACGCGATTTCGACAGCGTGTGCGTCACCAGCAATTGTGGATATTTTTCGATCAGCGGCACGCACGACTCGCCGCCGAAATCGACGTACGCTTCGTCGATGACCACCACCGATTCAGTGTTGGCCTTGAGCAGCCGCTCGACTTCGCTCAACGCGACAAAGCAACCCGTCGGCGCGTTGGGATTGGGGAAAATGATCCCGCCATTCGCACGCAGATAGTCGCCGATGCCGATGGCGAAATCTTCTGTCAGCGGCACTTGTTCATACTGAATACCGTAGAGCTTGCAATACACCGGATAGAAACTATAGGTGATGTCGGGGAACAACACCGGTGCGTCGTGTTTCAACAACGCAAGAAACACATGCGCCAACACCTCGTCCGAGCCGTTGCCGACAAATACGTTTTCGGGTTTTACTTTGTGCCGCTTCGCTATCGCCGCGCACAGCTTGTCGCTGGCCGGGTCGGGATACAAACGCAGCGTGTCGCCGATTTCAGCACGCAACGCGTCGAGCACCTGTTTGCTCGGCCCGTACGGACTTTCGTTTGTGTTGAGCTTGACGAGATTGGCGAGCTTCGGCTGCTCGCCCGGCACGTACGGCGTGAGGCCGTGCACGACTTTGCTCCAGTAGCGGCTCATCGCGGTATCCGATACTCAGCCGAACGCGCATGCGCCGCCAATCCTTCGCCACGCGCAAGTTCCGCGGCAACCTCACCCAACTTGATCGCACCCTCGCGCGACACATTGATAATGCTCGACCGCTTCTGAAAATCATACACACCCAGCGGCGACGAAAAGCGCGCGGTGCGCGAGGTCGGCAGCACATGGTTCGGCCCCGCGCAATAATCGCCCAGCGCCTCCGACGAATAGCGGCCCATGAATATCGCCCCGGCGTTGCGGATTTTCGGCAGCAGCGCTTGCGGATTCTCCACCGACAACTCCAGATGTTCCGGCGCCACGCGATTGACGATTGAGCATGCTTCATCAAGATCGCGCACTTGGATCAATGCACCACGCCCGTCGAGTGACGCGCGAATGATGTCCTTGCGCGGCATGTCCTTCAGTTGCCGCTCGATACTCGCCGCGACCTTGTCGATGTAGCCCGCATCCGGGCACAGCAAAACCGCCTGCGCCATTTCGTCGTGCTCGGCCTGCGAAAACAAATCCATCGCGATCCAGTCCGGCTCGGTGGTGCCGTCGCAAACCACGAGTATTTCCGACGGCCCGGCTACCATGTCGATGCCCACCACGCCGAACACGCGCCGCTTCGCCGCCGCGACATACGCATTGCCGGGGCCGGTGATCTTGTCCACCGGAGGTATGGTTTGCGTGCCGTAGGCCAGCGCGCCCACAGCTTGCGCGCCGCCGATCGCGAACACGCGATCCACACCGGTCAGCGCCGCTGCCGCCAGCACGAGTTCGTTTTTCACGCCATCGGGCGTGGGCACCACCATGATGATTTCACGCACGCCGGCGATTTTTGCCGGCGTTGCGTTCATGATCACCGTTGATGGATACGCCGCCTTGCCGCCCGGCACGTAAATGCCCGCGCGGTCGAGCGGGGTCACCTGTTGGCCCAGCTCGTTGCCATCCGAGTCAACGTAAGCATTTGTTTTTATTGATTGTTTTTCGTGAAACTCACGCACGCGTGCAGCAGCGTAAGCAAGCGCATCACGGCGCTCGGCAGGCAGCGATTTCAGCGCCGCTTCAAGCTCGGCGCGCGGAATTTCCAACGCGGCAACAGCCCCCACATTCACACGATCAAAGCGCTGCGTGTATTCAAGCACCGCCGCATCGCCGCGCGATTTCACATCGGCGAGTATCGCGGCTACGACCGCATCGATCTTGGGATCCTGCGCCGACTCGAACGCCAGCAGCGCGGCAAGCCGCGCATCGAAATCCGCATCACGGGTAGAAAACCTGCGCATGATCAGGCAACGGCTTTACGAAACGCGTCGAGTATCGGCTGTATGGCCTTGCGCTTTAATTTCATCGCGGCCGGGTTGACGATGAGTCGCGAGCTGATTTGCGCGATATCTTCCACCGCCTTCAAGTGATTCGCCTTCAGCGTGCTGCCCGTGCTCACCAGATCGACAATCGCATCGGCCAGCCCCACCAGGGGTGCTAACTCCATCGAGCCGTAGAGCTTGATCAGATCGACGTGCATGCCCTTGGCCGCAAAGTGCTCGCGCGCGGTTTGCACGTACTTGGTGGCCACCTTGATGCGCGCGCCCTGGCGCACCGCGGCCGCATAGTCAAAACCCTCGCGCACCGCCACCACCATGCGGCAGCGCGCGATGCCCAAGTCGAGCGGCTGATACAAACCCTGACCGCCCTGCTCGTCGAGCACATCCTTGCCCGCGACACCCATGTCCGCGCCGCCGAATTGCACATAAGTCGGCACGTCGGATGCGCGCACGATAATCACCCGCACATCGCGCTTGTTGGTGCCGATAATCAGCTTGCGTGATTTCTCAGGATCTTCGGATGTGCGTATGCCCGCCGCGCGAAGCAACGGCATGGTTTCGTCAAAAATGCGGCCCTTGGACAGGGCAATGGTGATCACAGCGGGGAGAAAGCATCAATTAAAACAAGATTTTAACGTACGCAGGCGCTGGCGGCGCTTGCATACAGGAAAAGGCTGCAAGTGCGCACGGCATGGCTCATACCGCTCGCGATGAAACCAGCTTCGTGCAGCCAATCTAAGTTCGGCGGGCCGCTAAATCAGGCCGCGCAGGAACTCCGATCCGAAGTTTGTGCATTCGAATGTGTGCAGGCCAAATTCGTCGGCAAGCTGCTTGAATACATGCAGCCCGCGCACGGAGTTGCCTTTTTCGTCGAGCCGCGGCGAAAAAGTGCCGATGCCGAGTTGGCGATTCACCGCACCCATGATGCCGCCGCCGACACCGCTCTTGCATGGCACGCCTACATCCAGCACCCAGTTGCCGGAGTAGTCGTACATGCCGCAGGTAAACATCACCGACAGCGTGTCGCGCACCGCGCTCACGTCGAACACCTGCTTGCCGGTGCAGGGATTGATGCCCAGATTCGCAAGGGTTGCGCCCATGTGCGCGAGATCAATTGCCGTGACGAGTATCGAGCATTGGCGAAAATACAAATCGAGTCCCGGCTCGACCGGCGCCTCTGTCGCGCCGACATTCAGCAGCAGGTGCGCAATGGCGCGGTTGCGATGGCCCGTTTCCGCCTCCGAGCGATACACCGGTTCCGATATTCCAAGCTGGCGTCCGGCCGCGTCCGAAAATCGCTGCAAAATAAAGTCCATGGCGTTGGCGCCAAGCGCCTTGTGAATAAGCGTGGAAATTGTAATTGCACCGGCGTTGACCATCGGATTGAAAGGCCGGTTGGTATGCGGATCAAAAATAATCGCGTTAAACGCATCACCGCTCGGCTCTACGCCCACGCGCTCGAATACACGCGACCGGCCCACGAGTTCGAGCGCAATGCAGTAGGTAAACGCCTTTGAGACCGACTGAATTGTAAATTCAGCCTTTGCATCGCCAAACGACCAGAGGTGGCCGCCTACCGTGGCAACGGCAACACCGAACTGTTCCGGGTTGGACGCGGCCAGTTCCGGTATGTAATCGGCAACCTTTCCCGCAATATTGGGCAGGCAATTTTCATAGATCGAGCCGAGATAGCGTTCGATCGTGTGTTCCTGCGAATTAGCGCCTTGCGCACTTTGGTCCATTATTCTCGCCCCGGCAAAGCCCAAATCGCCTTGAGTTACGGCATGTTCCGGAATACAGGAGCAAAAAACGCACCATTAAAAAAATCTGAATTAAAATAATGACTTACCGAGATCACTTGAGGGTGAGCGCACCCACATGGAGCGCGCGTCTGCCACTACAGCCCAGCTTTGGTGCGCAACTTGTGCGGTGATTGGCGATGAAATCAGGCCCTACAGCGCCTTCGATCTATTCCGGCTTGATCCCCGCCTCCTTGATGACGCGCGCCCATTTCACGATTTCGGTTTTCACGAACGCGCTGAGTTCCTGCGGCGTGTTGGTCACGGCCTCGGCGCCGTGCACCAGCATCGCGGATTGCATGCCGGGAGACTTCACTATTTCCGTTACGTCGCGATAGAGTTTATCGGCGAGCGCCTGCGGCAGCCGCGCGGGGCCGAACACACCCGTCCAGATGCCCGCCTCGAAACCCGCCACCCCGGATTCGATCACGGTCGGAATATCCGGCGCGCCTGAAAAGCGCTTCGCGCTAGCAGCCTGTCGGACTTAACGAAAAAGCTTCGCACGATTCGACAGGTGATGCGCGCAATGAATTTCCACACGTCCGTTTGCTCGCTGTTTAATGCGGCGCACACCGGACATTCTGGTACGTTTGAGCACCTTTGTCGGATACTTTTGCATTGAAAAATTCTTCCTTTCTTGGCCGGTTCAGGCTAAGTCCGACAGGCTGCTAGAACCCACCCCCATCCTAGCCTTCCCCGCGAAGGGGAAGGGACTGTCTGCCGGTCCATGCATTTCGTGGCTCAGACATCAGTTTGAATCGCACCCGCCGGCGTACACACGTTTGACAGGGGTGCTTCCCCAGCAGATACTTTTGCATGTTCGGCTGGGCTTCTGTTTTTTCAATAAAACGCCGCGCGATGCGGGCCGTCATTGCGCAATCGCGGTTAATCATTGTCATCGCCAAGGCGAAAATTCAAAATGAACACGTCAAAAATAACCCTGGCGGCGGCCGCCGCGTCAGCGTTGCTTTCCAGCGCTGTCACCGCACAGACCTATCCCGTGCGCCCGGTGCGCATGATCGTGCCCAACATGGCAGGCAGTGCCACCGACACCGTGGCGCGCATGGTTGCGCAGCGTTTCACCGACG
Organism: Bordetella parapertussis; assembly: GCA_945901405.1. Classification (GTDB taxonomy): domain Bacteria; phylum Pseudomonadota; class Gammaproteobacteria; order Burkholderiales; family SG8-41; genus CAMDLH01. Next base: position 7,781 of record CAMDLH010000158.1, read on the forward strand.
CCTGGGGCTATCAAATCGTGGTGGACAACCGCGCTGGCGCAAGCGGCATGATCGGGCACGAGCTGACCGCGCGCGCCGCACCCGATGGTTACACGCTGCTGATGTCCACTTCGGCGGGGCTGGTCATTACGCCGATGATGACCCGCGCGCCGTACGATTCGGCGCGCGATTTTGCACCGGTGTCGCTGGTGGTGGTCAGCCCGCAGATGCTGGTCAGCCATCCGGGCATTGCCGCCGCCAATGTTAATGAACTCGTCGCGCTGGCGCGCGCGAAGCCGGGGCAGCTTAATTGCGCGTCGCCCGGCACAGGCACCTCCAATCACCTCGGCTGCGAGATGTTGAAGGTGCTGGCGAAGGTGGATTTCCTGCACGTGCCGTACAAGGGCACCTCGCTCGCGATCACCGATGTGGTCGGCGGGCAGGTGCAGTTCATGTTCAACAGCATGCCGGCGGTGTGGCCGCTGGCGAAAACCGGCAAGCTGCGTGCGCTGGGGCACGGCGGTACGAAGCGCTCGCCCGCCGCGCCCGAGGTGCCGACGATCGCGGAGTCGATACCCGGCTTTCAGTGCATCACCTGGTACGCGCTGATGGCGCCGAGCGGTACGCCGCCCGCGATCGTGGGCCGGATAAACGGTGAAATGGTCAGGATGCTTGGCGACCCAACGTTCGCGCGGCGGCTCACCGATCAAGGGCAGGAGCCGCAGGCCACCACGCCGGCGGAGCTTAGCGCGTACATGCGCGCCGAATCCGAGCGCTGGTCGCGCGTCATCAAGGCAGCGGGGCTTGCATTGGTGAAGTAAGTTTTTAAAGCGCGGTCTTTACATCTCATTCCGTACACGGGAGGCGCACATGACACGCAACGCACGCAATGCACGCACCGCACTGTCACTCAATTTTTTGTTATTGATTACCTTTCCGGCGGCAGCCCTTGCACAGGCCAACTATCCGAACAAGCCCATCCGCATGATCGTTACCTTTCCGCCAGGTGGCAGTACGACCATCATCGCGCGGCTTATAGGGCAGAAGCTCACCGATAGCTGGGGGCAGCAAGTGGTGGTGGACAATCGCGGCGGCGGCAACACCATCATCGGCTCGGAGGCCGTGGTCAAGGCCGCGCCCGACGGCTACACACTGCTGCACGTGACCAGCACGCACACCATAAATCCAAGCCTGCTCAAGACGCCGTACGATGCCATCAAGGACTTTGCACCGGTGGCGACACTGGTGGGCACGGAGACGCTGCTGGTGGTGAATCCGCAATTGCCCGCGAACAATTTGCAGGAGCTGGTCGCGCTGGCCAAGGCGAAACCGGGGCAGCTTAACTTTGCGTCGTCGGGCAGCGGCACCACGAATCATCTGGCGATTGAGTTGTTCAGCATCCTCGCCGGCATAAGGATGCAGCACATCCCGCACAAGGGCGCGGGGCCGGCGGTGACGGATCTGATTGGCGGCCAGGTGCAGGTGTTCACCAATAATGCGCTGCCGCTGGCGCCGTTTGTCAGAAGCGGGCGCCTGCGTGCGATCGCCATTTCCGGCGAAAAGCGTTTGCTGTCCCTGCCCGATGTGCCGACATTCACCGAGGGCGGTGTGCCGGGTTTCGTCGGTAACTCGTGGCAAGGCGTGCTGGCGCCGGCAAAAACGCCGAAGGCGCTCATCGACAAATTGTCGCTGGAATATGCGCGCATTTTGAACACGGCGGAGGTGAAGGATACGCTGCAAAAAATGGGCGCCGATCCGATGCCAGGCTCGGCGGAACAATTCGCCGCGCTGATCAAGACAGATCTGGTGCGGTATGCGAAACTCATCAAGGATGCGAAAATCAAGCTGGAGTAATTCCAGCGCAAGAAAGGCACAAAGCATGGCAAACAACATGAATAACAGACGCTCGTGGATGATCGTCCCGGCGCACGACACAGAAGCGGCGGCGCGCTGTCAGGAACACAAGGCGGACGTGGTGGTGCTCGATCTCGAATACAGCGTGCCGCCCAGGGCGAAAGAGGCCGCGCGCGCGGGGCTGGGGCCGTTGATCAAGAAACTCGGCGACAGCCAGGCCACGGTTTTTGTGCGCATCGACCGCGACACGCGCTGGGCCGATGTGCGCGCGGCTATGCATCGCGGCATCAAGGGCATTATTTTTGCCGGACCTGAATCGCCGGAGGAAGTCGCCGAACTCGCCGATCTCATTTCGGCGATGGAGCGCGAACGCGGCGTCACCCCCGGCGAGACGGAGATGGTGTTGATGCTTGAATCCGCCAAGGGTTTCTGGAATGCGGCGGCGATCGCGCAAGCGAGCACGCGCGTCAGCGCGCTGGGCGTGGGGCGCATCGATCTGACCATGCGGCTGGGGCCGGTGCCGCAGGATGAATTCCGTTTGTATCGATTTCTCATGACGCGCGCGCTGGTGGCCGCGCGCATGCTGGGCAAGCAACCGCTGGGCGCGCTATGGCGGCCCGGCTCGCGCGGCGGTGTCGCGGCGAAAGAAGGCGCCGCCAAAGCGGCGCGGGAAGCGCGGCTCATGGGCTTTACCGGATGCATCTGTGCAACCGCCGAACAAGTGGCGTCGATCAATGAAGGATACGCGGCATGAGCAATGACAACGACCGGGTCACCGGCTTGATGGGCGAAAAGCCCATGCCCAAATTCATCCGCCGCTCCATACTCGCGTTGTCGATAGATGATGCGCAACTCGGCTACAAAGCCTTTGCCTCGTGGGCCGACGCGATTATTCTCGACTTCACCCGCAAGCCAGATCGCGATTGGCAGGCGGATTTGCAAACGCGCATGCCTGCCGCCATACATGCGGCGGCCAGAGGCGGCGCGGAAGTGTTCATACGCATTAACCGCGATGCCGCGGTGGCGGAGCTCGACGCAACGGTGTTCCGCGGTATCGCGGGCGTGGTGCTGAAAGGCGCGACCGATCCCGCCGATATCGGCGTGGTGGCCGAGCGCCTCGCTGCGCTCGAGGTCAGCCGCGGCATCGCGAGCGGCGCGCTTGAAATCGATGTCGAGGTGAACACCGCCGATGCGGTGTGGCATGCGCTTGAGATCGCACGCGCGAGCGAGCGCTTTGGTTGCTTCTTCGTCAACGAGCCGGAGCTATGCGCGAATCTCGGCATGCAATCCGCGCCGACGCTGGATTTTGATCCGCTCGAATACATCAAGTCGCAATTGATCACGGTGGCGACCGCGGTGGGCGGGCAGGCGCTGGGCATGAGTTACCCACTGAGTTTGACCAATGAGAATGCCGGCGATGACGTGGTGCAAAAAGCCGTGCGCCGCGCGCGCGACACGGGCTTCAAGGGCGCGGTGTGCGCGCACGCTTCGTGGATCAAGTTTTGCAACGAGGGTTTTCGCCCGACGCCGGAAGAAGCGGCGTACTACGTGAAGGTGATCGAGGTTTTCGCCGAGGGCATCAAGCGCGGCATGGCGTCCGTACCCATCGACGGCAAGATGATCGACGTGCCGGTGGATTTGCGCGCCAAGCTGTATTTGAAATGGGCGCAACGCGCGCACGCGCGTGACGATGCAAAAGCCCAGGCGCACGCGTAGCTGCTCGTATGCGTATCCGCTTGCCAAAATTCTCCCCCTCCTGTCATTCCCGCGCAGGCGGGAATCCATGCGGTTGCGCCTATGGCAACCGTGTTATGGGTTCCCGCCTGCGCGGGAACGACAGTGTTTGCCATGACACATCGTATGGAATAAATCATGAATAACAGAGTCTCGCGTTGCTCGATGTTCGTCACCCCCACCAATCCGCGCTTTATCGATAAAGCCTGGACGCGCGGCGGCGATGTTTACATTCTCGACATCGAGGATTCCATCGCGCCCGCTGAAAAAGAACGCTGCCGCACGCTGATCCGCGAATCGATCCAAAAAGCCAACAAGGGCGGCGCGTCGATTTACGTGCGCATCAACAAACCGTTTGTCGATGCCGATTTGCCGTACGCGGTGTGGCCGGGCGTGGATCGCATCATGCTGCCCAAGACCGAATCGGCGGCCGATTACCGGCGTGCGCATGAAATCATTCTGCAACTGGAAAAGGAACGCGGCATCGTGCCGGGTAGCATCGAGCTGTATCCGATGATCGAATCCGCCCTTGGCGCGGTGAACATTGAAGAAATCCTCACCGCGGCGCCACGAAAACTTCACTCGATGGGTGGCGCGGGCGGCTACGACATGGCGATGAATCTGGGCATCGAGATGTTCGCGAGTTTCGATCAGTATGCGTTTCCGGTGGCTTACGTCGCACTCGCGGCTATGGCGCAGGGCATCGAGCCCACCGGCGGCGTATTCGTGCCCAACGAATCCGGGCGCGTCGATCAGGGGGATCAGGCCGCCAAGCAAGCCGCTGCGTTGCACGCGGCGGGCATACATCACGCCGGTGCCCTGCATCCGAATTTTATTCAGCCGCTGGTGACGGGCTTGTCGGCGACCGCGGACGAAACCGCGTGGGCGAACAAAGTCGTTGAAGAATTCGGCAAGCTCACCGATGCCGGCGAAGCGGTGGGCATGTTCGACGGCAAGGTTGTCGATAAATACGAATATGACATGGCCAAGCGCACGCTCGATTGGGCGGCGGCGTGTGCGGCGAAAGATGCGTATAAAGCGCAGGCCATGCGCCGCGCTCAAGCCTAAGTACAAATATCAATAAAAACAATAGCTTACGTAACTTACGTAAAACAGCAAGGCGGTGTGATGGTGAATCAAGGTTTGGTTAATTGCATGTGCCGCACTGCCGCCGCGCTGGCGCTATGCGTGCCATGCGTGTTCGCAAGCACGCCGCAAGCCGCGCAGTTCCCCACAAAACCCGTGCGCCTGATCGCGCCGTATCCGCCCGGCGGCGGCACCGATGCGGTTGCGCGGCCGGTTGCAGCGAGCCTCTCCAGGGCGTGGGGGCAGCCGGTGGTGGTGGATAACCGCGGCACCGGCGGCGGCGTGGTCGCGCATCAGATGGTCGCCAACGCGCCGCCGGATGGCTACACGCTGTTTCTGTCGACGGGTGCTGGCATGGTGAGCACACCGCTGGTGATCACCAATGCGGGGTACGATCCGTACAAGGATTTTGCGCCCATCGGCATGGCGGCGTTATTGCCGGCGTTTCTGGTGGCACAGGGTTCGCTGCCCGGCAACACCGTGCAGGACGTGATCACGCTCGCGCGTGCAAGTCCGAGCAAGCTCACTTTTTCATCGAGCGGCACCGGCGGCGGACACCACTTCGCGGTCGAGATGTTGAAGTCTCTAACAGGCGTCGATGTCATACACGTGCCGTATAAAGGCGGCGGGCCTGCCATCGTGGCGCTGCTCAGCGCCGAGGTGACCTTCAGCTTCTGCAATTTTCCAGCGGCGCGGCCGCATCTGGCTTCGGGGCGGTTGAAAGCCATCGCCACCACGGGGGCCAAGCGCACGCCGCTGGTACCGCAAGCGCCGACGATGATCGAAGCGGGCTTGCCGGGTTTCGACTACACCACGTGGTACGGCTTCTTTGTCCCCGCGCGCACGCCGCGCGCCATCTCTGAATTCATAAACGCGGAAATCCACAAGGCGCTCAGCGACCGCACTATCGCCGAGCCGCTGCTGGCGCAAGGCGCCGAAGCGTTTCCCTCCGCGCCCGAGGCGGTTACCCGCATCATGCGCGAGGAGCATGCGCGCTGGATGAAAGTGATCAAGTCGCAGAATCTCAAGTTCTGATGCCGATGAAAAGCGGCGGCTGCGGATTATTGAGTGCACTGCTTTGCGCCGGCGCCTTTCACGCGCTCGATGCATCGGCGCTGGATTCAACGCGCGCCTATCCAACAAAACCGGTGCGCTTGGTCATCGGTTTCACACCCGGCAGCGCCGACGTGGTGACCCGCATCGTCACGCTGAAAAACTCGGCCAGCCCTTCATCATCGACTACCGCCCAGGCGCCACCTCGACGCTGGGTTCCGATGCTGTGGCGAAGGCCGCGCCCGACGGTTACACGCTGCTGTTCGCAACCGGCACCTTCACCATCACCGCGGTGACCATGCCCAAGCTGCCGTACGATGTGGTGAAAGACTTCGTGCCGATCTCCTACCTGGGCGCCGTGCCGATGGTGCTGGCGACGCATTCTTCATTGCCGGTGCGCTCGGTGAAAGAATTCATTGCGTTCGCCAAGGCACGGCCCGGCCAACTGGATTTCGCATCCGCGGGTGCTGGCGGCGGCTATCACCTGAGCACCATGGTGTTTGCCGCGCAGCACGGCCTGCGCGTCTCTCACGTGCCCTACAAGGGCAGCAACCCGGCGGTGATCGGGCTGATCGGCGGCGAAGTGCAATTCATGTTTCCGAATCTGGTCGCGCTGATGCCCTATCTTGGCACCGGGCGGCTGCGCGCGCTCGGCATCGCCAGCGAGGCGCGCTCGCCGCTGGCGCCCGACCTGCCGACGATGGAAGAAACCGGCGTGCAGCCGCTGCGCGAAGGCACCTGGTACGGCATGCTCGCGCCGCGCGGCACGCCAGCCAACATCATCAACACGCTCAACCAGGAAATCACCGCCGCGCTGCAATCGAAGGATATACGCGGCAACATCGCCAGACTCGGCATCTTCGTCTCCACGCAATACGCGCCGGAGCAGTTCGCGAGCCTGATACGCGCCGACATCGCGAAATGGGAGAAGGTGGTTAAGTCGGCGGGCAGCCGCGCGCTTGAGTGAATCCAGGTAAGTGGAGCGCGTATCGCACTGAACGCCGTGCTTCCCGGATGCAAGGGCTTACGAAGCGCCAGCATCGCGGGCCGCAGTTGCGCTGACTTTCTTCGCTGGGCCGTGGACGATTTGACGTGTTCCGGCAACCTGTGCTGGAACACGTGCCTGATGACCGGCAAATCCTTGCAAAGAGATGCCGGTGGATAGGCGCTTGCTCAACGCAAGGAACAGACTGCACCCGGCCGCTCAGCGCTGGTGCGCGAGCGGCGGCTTGCGACCCGAAGCCGTCATAGCGCCTACTCCGAAGCGGCCACTCAATGACCCAAGCTCAGCGACGACGGCCACGCGGCGCGCCGATTGCAATTGCGACCGCCCGCCGCCGTTCGCTGCAGCGCATGGTTAAGCCTTGCTAGCGTCACTTTT
>CAMDLH010000159.1 GCA_945901405.1 Bordetella parapertussis
CGCGTGCGTATTGTAACAAATTAATCCCTGGTCTCACCCGCAGCGCCTTCATGTACGGCACACCGCAGCTACGCGACACGTCGCGGCAAAATTGCGGCGTCTCCGCGCCATGAAACTGCAACAAGTTGACACGCGCCACGGCCAGGGTATCGCGCACCACGCACTCATCGGCATCGACGAACACGCCCACGCTGGTGATAAACGGCGGCAGCGCCGCGATGATGGCCGCCGCTTGCGTTGGCGTCACATTGCGCGGACTGGGCGGATAGAAAATGAGGCCAATGGCGTGCGCCCCGCAGTGCGCGGCGGCAAGCGCATCCTCGATGCGCGTGGTGCCGCAGATTTTTATCGCAGTCGCCATCTCACGCCGCCGTGGTCATCATTCGTGACAACGGCTGCAATTGCGCACGCGCAGCCCGCGGCAAATCCCACACGGGATCGTATTCGACACCCGCCAGATATAAACCCGCCGCGTCGAACGTCGGCGCAGCGAACTTTCGGTCGCGTGCTTCCAGCAGTTGCGCCAGCCACGCCGGGTCATGCTTGCCGTTTCCGACGTAGATCAGGCTGCCGACGATGTTGCGCACCATGTGATGCAGGAAAGCATTTGCACGCAACTCAAACAGCACGCAGGCGCCCTGCTGTTCGATATCCAGCCGCATCAATGTGCGCACCGGCGATTTCGCCTGGCACTCGGCGGAGCGAAACGCGCTGAAGTCGTGTTTGCCCATGAGCAGCGCGGCGGCCGCGCGCATACGTTCCACGTCGAGCGGGGCGTGATACCAGCCCACGCGCCCGCTATCGGCGGCCGGACGCACCGCGTGATTCAGCAATACATAGCGATAGGCGCGGCTCTTCGCGGAATAACGCGCGTTGAATTCGCCGCTCACGGGGCGCGCCCACGTAACCGCCAGCGCTGGAGGCGTGAGCGCGTTGACCCCGCGTACCCATGCCGACTCGGGACGCCGTGCATTGGTATCGAAATGCACGACCTGCGCCAGCGCATGCACGCCGGCATCGGTGCGGCCGGCGCAGATCGTGTTCACCGGCTCCGCGGCAATACGCGCGAGCGCGTCTTCGAGCGCGTCCTGCACGGAACATCGTGCGGGCTGAGTCTGCCAACCGCAGAATCCGCCGCCATCGTATTCAATGCCTAATGCGATTCTCATCGCCGCCGGTGCTCCAAAAAACAAAGACCGCGGCAGTATAGACCGCCGCGGCCGTTTGGGTTTAACGCAATTAAACTAGCTAAGCGACTTGATCATCTTATCGGCATCAGCCTTTTGCTGTTCGCTGCCTTCACGCATGACTTCCTGCAGAATTTCCTTCGCGCCTTCCTTGTCGCCCATCTCCTGATAGGCACGCGCCAGATCGAATTTCTGCTGCACGTCTTCCCAATGCGCGTCCTTGACTTCACCCGAAGGAGCGGTCGCGGCGGGCGCCTTGTCGTCCAGTTTAAGATCGAGATCGCCAAAGTCGACTTTGAAGTCCAGATCCCCGCTGGGCGCGGGCGCGGCGGGTTCCGCCGGCTTGGAGGCGGCGGGCACGTCCAGCGACGGCAATTCGATATTGAAATCCATCGGTGCCTGTTCGGCGGCAGGTTTCGCAGCAGCCGCTTGCGCCGGGGCTTCGCTTGCAGGCAACTCCAGATCGAACATGGTACTCGGCGCGTTCCCGTCCTCGGCCTCGCTGGCCACGGCAATCGAGGATGAATGCGTGGACATGACCTCGCCACGATTGACAACCTGCGTCTTTTCCATACTGTCATCGAGCGGCCCCGAATCCAGTTCGATGTCCGTGGTGCTGCCCAGATCGGAGGAGCCCGCGTCGCCGCCACCGATATCGAAGTCTAGGTCAGGCCCCGCGCCAGACCCGGCAGCGGTGATATCCACAGTGACATCCTTACCCTCGCCATAGAGTGCATTTTCGGGATCAAGCGCATAACCCATGGCCGCGACACGCGTCCAGTTATCGCCCGCGCCGCCGGTCACGGCGTTATAGCCGACGGCAAGTGAATTAAACGAACTCTTGTCGTTGCGCGTGGCGTAAATCTCAAGCAGCTTGAGTTGCAGATCCTCGCGCGCCGGATCTTTTTGCATCGCCTCCTTGAGAATATCCTCGGCCTGCACATCGCGGCCGTGATCGAGATAAACCTGCGCTTCCTCGATGGGATCCACCGCCTCGGATGCCGGCGCCGCGGCCACCGGCTCCGCGCTAACCGCGGCGGCGGTAGCCGTAGCACCCGCCGCGATCGCAGCTGCACCGGCCGCGACCGAGGGTTCTTTCTTGACCGCGGGCGCCACGAACGCGGGCGCATCGTCTTCTTCCGCATCGGATTTTTTGCGCCGGCGCAGTGCCCAGAATGCACCCAGACCCACCAGCACCGCACCACCACCGCCTATCGGCACGATGTTGTCCATCACGGTATCCATGATGCCCGGCTCTGGTTTAGGCGGCGGAAGCGGCGCCGCCTTGGGCTTGGGTTTTGGCAGCTCGGGCGCTTTTTCAACCTTGGGCGGCTCGGCCTTCGGCTCCGGCGCTTTTTCAGCAGGCTTGTCGGCAGGCGGCGCGGCTTTGTCGGCCGGTTTTACAGGCTCGGGTTTCGGCGGCTCAACCTTGGTTGGTTCAGCTTTAGGCGGCTCGGCTTTAGCCGCTGGCTTGGGCGCTTCGCCCTTGGCGTCTGGCTTCGGCGCTACCGGCGCGGCCGCGCCTTTGAGTTCCACCAGCTTTTGCATGTCCTTGAGTGTTTTCTCAAGCTGCTTCACGCGGTCATTGGCCTCGTTCAACGCTTTTTCACGGGCGACCAATTCTTCTTCGAGCGCGCGCACCCGGTCGGCGCCCGCGGGCTTGCCGTCCTTACCCTTGCCCGGCGCGCCGGCTGCGTCACCCTTGGATAGGCGCACCACATCTTTTGCGCCATCGGCGGCGGCTTTGTCTTCAACGCGCGCGGTGATTTTGCCGCTGGTGGCGGGCTTGGTGTCCGGTGCTGGCGCTGCCGCATCGGCGAGCTTGCCGCGATAGCTGTTCCAGTTTTCGGTTTGCACACGCAACTCGCGCGTGGCTTCGGCTTGTGGCACCGCGGCCATTTGCTCTTTCTCGGGCACGCGCAGTATCTTGCCGGAACGTACCAGATTGATGTTGTTATTGATGAACGCATCGGGATTGGCACGGAAGACGCCAACCAGCGCTTGCTCAAGTGACACGCCGTCGGGTTTCACGCTGGCGGCGATAAGTCCCATGGTGTCACCGGGCTTGACAGTGTATTCATTGCGTACCTGCGCGGCTGGCGCACTTGGAGCGGCGGGTGCGGCGGGTGCGGCCGCTGCCGGCGCGCGAGGTGCGGCTACGGGTGCCGGTTCCTTGGCCGCGGGCGCGGGGCGCGCGATCGGCGTTGCCGCGGGCGCGGCGGCAACAGGCGCGGGACGCTCAAGTCCGGGCGGATCGAGCAGCGCGGAGTATTCACGCACGATGCGCCCGCCAGCCCATTGCAGTTCGATCAATAAATCGAGGAATGGCTCCCCCACCGCACGTCCCGAGGTCGCCCGGATAAAGGGCGTGCCGTTGGGCCGCTTGTCGATGGAAAGACGCAGGCTTGACAGCGCCGCGTTGAATTGAAGGTTCGCCTTTTGGTAATCATCCGGCGCTGCCAGCCGCGCCGTAAGCGATGCGAGCTCGCCGGGCTGCACGTTGACCAACTCGATCTCGGCGCTAAAAGGCTGTCCGAGCGCGGACAGCACATTCATGCGGCCCAAACCAACAGCGTTTGCGACGGTTGCAAATTGCGGTGCCAGTAGCAACAGTACCGCGACTATCCAATGCTTGTGTGTGAGTTCCCGCACAGGGCCACCTTTATGCTTATATTTTCGGGAAGTTTTAAGCTAACATCAAATAGTTAGCCATGCAAGTTCGTGTTTCTGATTAACTTCGGCCAAACGCTATAAAAAAAATATCTTAATTTTCAATTACTTACAAACGACAGCCGTGCAGGGTTTCACGCCGATTCATACTGAAAATTCGTTACAATATCAATCGATTGCACCACTTTGTGCGGAAAATACAACAACCTACGCGACCGCCGCCGCCTTATCAGCCTCGGCGCTCCTGGCCACCGGACCCGCTTGCGGCTCGCCCAACACTATACGCATCATGCGCCGCAATGGTTCCGCCGCGCCCCACAACAACTGATCGCCCACGGTAAACGCCGACAGATACTCGCCGCCCATCGCAAGCTTGCGCAGGCGGCCGACGGGAATATGCAGCCGGCCCGTCACCGCCGCTGGGGTCAGTTCGCGCTCGGTGATTTCACGTTCGTTCGGCACCACACGCACCCACTCGTTGGCCGTGGCAATGATTTTCGTGATCTCTTCCAACGGCACGTCGCGTTTTAACTTGATGGTCAGCGCCTGACTGTGGCAGCGCATCGCCCCCACGCGCACGCACAGGCTGTCGATCGGCGTGGCGGCTTTGTCGAACGGCGCGCCGCGTCCCAGTATCTTGTTGGTCTCCGCGCCGCCTTTCCATTCCTCTAGCGACATGCCGTTTTTCATGTCCTGATCGATCCACGGAATCAGGTTGCCGGCCAGTGGAATGCCGCGGAAATTCTCGCGCGGCAACGTGCCGTCGTTTTGTTTCGCCAGCACCTTGCGGTCGATATCCAGAATGCTTGAAGCCGGGTCCGCCAGCAAATCCGCCACCGCGCCATGCACCAGCCCGAACTGTGTGAGCAACTCGCGCATGTGTTGCGCGCCGCCGCCAGAGGCCGCCTGATACGTCATGCAACTCATCCATTCGACCAGATCATGCTGGAACAAACCATGCAGCCCCATCAGCATGCAGCTCACCGTGCAGTTGCCGCCGATGTAGTTTTTGACACCCTTGGCCATCGCGCTCTTGATCACCGGCAAATTCACCGGATCAAGAATGATCACCGCGTCGTCCTTCATGCGCAGCGTCTTGGCGGCATCGATCCAATAGCCGTTCCAGCCCGCCGCACGCAGCTTGGGATATATCTCGGTGGTGTAATCGCCGCCCTGGCACGAAATGAGGATATCCATCGCCGCGAGTTCGGCGATGTTGTTGGCGTCCTTGACCAGACCCGCCGGTTTGCCGCCAGCGTTACCAATCTCCGGCCCCTTTCCACCGGCCTGCGAGGTCGAGAAAAATGCGGGATCAATCAAGTCAAAGTCGCGCTCGTCGCGCATGCGCTGAACGAGCACCGAGCCCACCATCCCGCGCCAACCAATAATACCAACCTTGTTCATAAAAATATAAATAAAAACAATTAGTTACAATAAAATAATGTTTAGTCTTGAGTGTTTAGTGTTAAGTGAAAGTTGGCGCACGCAGCGCGGCGTATTCCAACTCAACACTCAAAACCAAAAACTCAACACTGTGCGCGCAGCGTACTACAGCGCCGCCACCACGGCGTCACCCATCTCCTGCGTGCCCACCTTGTTCGTGCCTTCCTCATAAATATCCGCGGTTCGCAAACCCTGCGCAAGGGCGGATTTCACGGCAGCCTCGATGCGATACGCCCATTCCTCTTTGTTAAACGTGTAACGCAGCATCATGGCTGACGACAAGATCGTCGCCAGCGGATTGGCGATGCCCTTGCCGGCGATATCCGGCGCCGAGCCGTGACTCGGTTCATACAACCCCTTGCTGTTTGAATCCAGCGAGGCCGAAGGCAACATGCCGATGGAGCCGGTCAGCATCGACGCTTCATCCGACAAAATGTCGCCGAACATATTGCCGGTGACGATCACGTCGAACTGCTTAGGGTTGCGCACCAGTTGCATCGCTGCGTTATCCACGTACATGTGCGATAGCGAAACCTGCGGATATTTCTTCGCAACATCGATGACGATCTCGCGCCAGAAGCGGCTGGTCTCCAGCACGTTTTCCTTGTCCACCGAACACAGCTTCTTGCCGCGCTTCATCGCGGTCTGAAAACCGATCTCGGCGATGCGGCGGATTTCCGGCTCGGAGTACAACATCGAGTCGTAGCCTTCGCGTTCGCCGCGCGCATTGTCGCGGCGGCCACGCGGCTCGCCAAAATAAATATCGCCGGTAAGCTCACGAATAATCATGATGTCCAGCCCCGACACCACTTCGGGTTTCAGCGACGAAGCGCCAACGAGTTCGGGATACATGATCGCCGGACGTAGATTGGCGAACAGCCCCAGCTCCTTGCGGATACGCAAAATGCCCTGCTCCGGCCGCTGCGGACGCGGCAACGCGTCGTACTTCGGCCCGCCCACCGCGCCGCACAGCACGGCATCGGCTTCTTTCGCGAGTTTCAACGATGCCGGCGGCAGCGGATCGCCGCACGCGTCAAATCCAGCGCCGCCGAACGCGGCTTCTTCCATCTCGATTTTCAGGCCATCTTGCGCCAGCGCACGCAACACTCTGGTCGCTTGTGCGACGATTTCAGGGCCGATGCCGTCTCCGGCCAGGACTGCGATTTTCATTTGTTAAATACCGTGAAGACGTGAAGATGTGAAGATGTAAATGGGGCACCCCTTTCACCCCCTCACATCTTCACGCTTTCACGCTGGTTAAAATAGCCACGGCTGCGCCACTTTATGCTTCGATTCAAACGCGCGAATCTTGTCCGCGTGCTCCAGCGTGAGGCCGATGTCATCCAGCCCGTTCATGATGCAGTGTTTGCGGAAGGGATCGATGTCGAACTTGATGGTCTCGCCGCCGGGCGTGGTAATCGACTGCTGTTCGAGATCGACCGCGAGCCGGTATCCCACCACCGGCTCGGCTTCCTTGAACAAGCGGTCGACAATTTTGCTGTCGAGCTTGATCAACAGCAGACCGTTCTTCAGCGAATTGTTGAAAAAGATATCCGCGAAACTCGGCGCGATCACCGCCTGAAATCCGAACTGCTGCAAGGCCCACGGCGCGTGTTCGCGCGATGAGCCACAGCCGAAATTTTCGCGCGCTAGCAACACGGTCGCGCCCTCGAAACGCTTTTTGTTGAGCACGAAATCCGGATTCAGCGGGCGCTTGGAATCATCCTTGCCCGGTTCGCCGCGATCGAGATAACGCCATTCGTCGAACAGATTGGGGCCGAAACCCGTGCGCTGAATCGACTTCAGAAACTGCTTGGGGATGATGGCGTCGGTATCAACATTGGCGCGATCCAGCGGCGCCACCAGCCCTTCCTTGCGGACAAACTTTTCCATGTTATTTCGTTGACCTTTGTATCGCCTCGCCGGCACGCTCCACGTCCTTGCCGACACCTTGCACGGTATTGCAGCCCGCAAGTGTTACAGAAAAGAGAACCGTCAATATCACGATGAGTTGTTTCATGCGCGTCTCCGTTAGTTAAAAGTACGAACATCCACAAAATGCCCGGCGATCGCAGCCGCAGCCGCCATCGCCGGACTCACCAAATGCGTTCTGCCGCCGGGACCTTGCCGCCCTTCGAAATTGCGATTCGAAGTCGAGGCGCAACGCTCGCCCGGCGACAACTGATCGTCGTTCATGCCAAGACACATCGAGCAGCCCGGCTCGCGCCACTCGAAGCCCGCTGCGACCAGAATTTTATCGAGGCCCTCCTGCTCCGCCTGCGCTTTGACCAAGCCGGAACCCGGCACCACCATCGCCAATTTCACGTTGCCCGCGATCTTCTTGCCCTTGACCACCTGCGCGGCGGCGCGAATGTCTTCGATGCGCGAGTTGGTACACGCGCCGATGAATACCTTGTCGATATTGATTTCAGTGATCGGTGTATTTGCCTTCAGATCCATATATTTAAGCGCACGCTCCATCCACTCGCGCTGCACCTTGTCGGTTTCCTGCGCCGGGTCGGGCACCTTGCCGCCGACGGTCGTGACCATCTGCGGATTGGTACCCCACGTCACCTGCGGTTGAATCTCGGCGGCGTCCAGCGTTACCACGGTATCAAAATGCGCGCCGTCATCGCTTTTCATCGTGCGCCAGTATTCGACCGCCTTGTCCCATTGCGCTCCGGTGGGCGAGAACATGCGGCCCTTGCAATAATCAATCGTCTTCTGATCGCACGCCACCATGCCGGTGCGTGCGCCGGCTTCAATCGCCAGGTTGCACAGGGTCATGCGCCCTTCCATCGTCAGATCGCGAATCGCGCTGCCGGTGAATTCAATCGCGTGTCCGGTGCCGCCCGCGGTGCCGATCTTGCCGATCACCGCCAGCGCGATGTCTTTGGCGGTGACGCCCGTGCCGAGCTTGCCTTCGACCCGGATGTTCATGTTTTTGTATTTCTGCATCACCATGCACTGCGTGGCGAGCACGTGCTCGACCTCGCTGGTGCCAATGCCAAATGCCAGCGCGCCAAACGCGCCGTGCGTGCTGGTGTGCGAGTCGCCGCACACCACCGTCATGCCCGGCAGCGTGGCGCCGTTCTCCGGCCCGATCACGTGCACGATGCCCTGGCGCTTGTCGAGGAACGGAAAGTAAACCTTCGCGCCGTGTTCCTTGATGTTTTTATCCAGCGTCTCGATTTGCAGACGCGACACCTGATCCTCGATGCCGGCCAGTCCTTTATTCCAATTGCGCGTCGGCGTATTGTGATCGGCAGTCGCGACCACGGAATCCACGCGCCACACCTTGCGATTGGCAAGCTTCAGGCCCTCGTAGGCCTGCGGGCTGGTTACCTCATGCACCAGATGGCGGTCGATATAAAGCAGCGCGGTGCCGTCTTTTTCAACATGCACAACATGGCTGTCCCACAATTTGTCGTATAGCGTTTTAGCGGTCATATTTGTAATGGTGTAATACGTATCGCAACGTGCGTAAGTGTCTGTGAACGTTTAATTATTGCACAGAAGCCATAGCGAGGACAGACCTAGCCTCGCCTGGGTTCAACGGCGCATCCTCAAGCGATTCGACACAGATTGATTCTTACGGTTCCAGTTGCAACTTCCACCACAAAATAGCCATCCCCGCCAGCGCACAAGCCGCTGACAACGTAAACGTCACCGAGGCGCCCAGATGCTGCCACGCGTAGCCGCTGGCAAACCCGCCGATCGCCCCGTCGATGCCAAACGCGAAGCTGCCGTAAATCGCCTGTCCGCGCGCCTGATGGCGGCCGCGAAATATTTTGTGGATGACGCCGATGGCAGCGGCGTGAAACGAGCCGAAGGTTGCCGCGTGCAATGTTTGTGCCGCAAGCAACACGATGAAGTTATCGACGAACCAGCCGATCAACAAAAATCGCACCACCGCCAGAGCGAAGCTCGCGATCAAAATCTGCCGCAACGTAAACGCGCGATACAGATGCGGCATCCACACGAAAATGCCGATCTCGCAGATGACGCCCAGCGCCCACAGCCAGCCCGCGGCGGTCTTGCTGTAGCCGTGATCGACCAGATAAATGGTGTAGAACGTGTAATATGGCCCGTGCGCCGCGGCCATCAGCCCCGCCGCGATGATGAGCGCGACCACTTCGGGGCGCTTCAAGATATCGATAAGCGGCACGTCGTCGGAGGCATGCGGCGCGATGCGCGCCTCGGGCACCGCCCAGCAAAACGCCAGCATCAACAGCATCATCACGAGCACAATGGTGAGCAAGGTGGCCGGCGGCCAATAATCGAGCCACATGCCCACCCCTGTCACCGCGACGATAAAACCAATCGATCCCCACACGCGGATGCGCCCATAACGCGCGGTTTCGTCGCCCAGATGCGTAAGCGTGGTCGCCTCGACAATCGGCAGCGCGGCGCTCCAGAAAAACATCATCGCCAGCAGCACAACAAACAACCACGAAAATTGCGCGCTCGCATAAACGCCCAGCCACGAGACCGTACCCGCAAGCCCCGCGAATTGCGCCACGCGCAAACGGCTGCCGCCACGATCGGCGAGCCAGCCCCACAAATGCGGCGCGACGATGCGCGTGAGTTGCGGCATCGACATCAACACGCCTATCTCGACCGCCGTCATGCCCACCGAATCGAGATACAACGTGAAGAACGGCGCGAACGCGCCAAGATAGGCGAAGTAGAAAAAATAAAAACCGGCCAGACGCCGGTAGGGTAAAGTAGGCATTAAATTTCACAATGGAAGAATACCTAAATTATACAACAAAAACATATACTTAGCGTTCATCACCGAGCATGGCTGACTGCGCGATCGGCATTGTGCGGCATGGTGGATTGACGATCCCGGCGCGTGTAAGCTTCTTCGCACAAACGCCGTCACGCCTCAAAATCACGTATCAAAGGAACCAGAAAATGATTGTAAAAAAATGTTGCAAGTTAGCGTTGCTAACAATCGCAGTGGGCGTCGCCACCGGTAATGCCGCCGCGCAAAACTATCCCACGAAGTCAGTGCGCATTCTTGTCGGCTTTGCACCCGGCGGCGGCACCGACATCGTTGCACGCGTTGTCGCGCAAAAACTCACCAGCGTTTTCGGGCAACAAGTCGTCGTTGAAAACCGCGCCGGCGCCAGCAGCAATATCGCCACCGAGTTGGTTGCAAAATCAGCACCCGATGGACACACGCTGCTGATGGGCACCATAGTCGCGTTCGGTACCGCCCCCAGTTTGTTCAACAAACTGCCGTTCGATCCAGTGAAAGACTTCGCGCCTATCACGCAAACGGTATCGGTCAACAACATCATCGTCGTGCATCCGGTGCTGCCCGCAAAAACGTTGAAGGCGCTGGTAGCGCTCGCCAAGCAGCGGCCGGGGCAAATCAACTATGCGACATCGGGTGTCGGCAGCAGCGGCCACCTCGCGGCGGAACTATTCAACAAAACCGCGGGCATCAACATCACGCACATCGCCTACAAAGGCGGCGGGCAAGCCATCATCGACGTGATCGCCGGCCACGTGCCGGTGTATTTTGCCGCGATCTCCACCACGCTGCCGCATCTGAAAGCCGGCAAACTCCACGCCATCGGCGTCACCACCAAACAACGCTCGTTCGTGCTGCCCGACGTGGCCACCGTAGCCGAGCTCGGATACCCCGGTTATGAAGCCAACAACTGGTACGGCTTGATGGCACCCGCCGGCACCGCGCGGCCCATCATCGAGCGGCTGCACCGCGACGTGACCGCAATCCTCAAATCACCCGACACCGTAAAGTTTCTCGGCGAACAAGGACTCGATCCGTTCACCTCCACGCCGGAAGCGTTTGGCGACTACATCAGGGCCGAGATTGCCAAGTGGTCGCGGGTAATCAAAGATATTGGAATCAAGGCAAATTAAGACCAGATATCAATCGCGGCCCGTTACTGCTATGGGTGCGTCCCCGGCACAACCACCCGCATGCCAGCCGCTTCATGGTTATTGAAATGGCGCGCGTTAAATGTGAGCAAGGCCGCCGCCTTCGCTTGCAGCGCGCATTCCGCAATAAGCGCATCATAAGTGCGTCCGCCCGCGATACCTTCGGCCCCGGCACGCCGTAATAAAGTGCGGTAGCCGCTCACATCAAGCGCGACCGCGCCATCGATAAAATTGCTTTCGATCAGCGTTAGCGCGTCTGCCGGCGACAACCGGTGCGGCGCCGGTAGGCGCGTCAACACGGCATAAGATTCCGCCACCGCGTGCGCCGCGGTCATCATTTTTTCTCCGGCGGCAAGCCGTGTCTCGACCTCCGCGAGCGCTTGTGCATGATGCTCGTGCCAAACGCAAACGCACGCAACCATGCAGCTCGTATCCAGAAAGAACACCGGCGCAGCTTGTGTCATTGCCCGCTGGATTTATCCGCCGAACGATCATCAAGTATTGCGGAGCGAGTTTGCTCCACGGTTTCGGATGTCAACGCAGCGATTTTTTCGCGAGGCACCGCCACTAGCAGTTGCCCGCGCCGCTGCAACCGCACCGGCGCAGCCGCAGGCTCAATCTCAATGCGGCCATCACGCCATGAGATATCCAACGTCACCCCAGGCGTGATGCTAGCTAACCGCCTGATTTCACGGGGAATAACCAATCTTCCAGCATTATCTATGGTTGTTTTCATGGTATTGATTATACCATAAAATAACTGCCATTAGCTGACCCGCCTTGCACCCCGCTAGAGGGTGCCTGCCGACGCTACGCCTCATCGGATTCAGGATTTTCCGCGGCAGCAGCCGCCCGCAAACTCGCAATCACTTCCGCTGGTGCCATCGCGGCAACCTGCGGCGTTTCGGTGCGCACATCCGCATTCTGCGCACGATGTCTTAGCGCATGATCCATCAGCGTCAGCGCCATCATCGCTTCGCAGATCGGTGTGGCGCGGATACCCACGCACGGGTCGTGGCGGCCATGGGTTTCGATGGTGGTGGCGTTGCCTTGTTTGTCGATGGTGCGGCGGGTGAGACGGATGCTTGAGGTCGGTTTCACCGCGACGTTGACTACTACATCCTGCCCGGTGGAAATGCCGCCCAAAATACCACCCGCGTTGTTCGTCAAAAAACCTTCCGGCGCCATTTCGTCCGAATGCTCGGTGCCGCGCTGCGACACTGCCGCGAAGCCCGCGCCGATTTCGACACCTTTTACCGCGTTGATACTCATCATGTTGTAGGCGAGATCGGCGTCGAGCTTGTCGTAAACCGGCTCGCCCCAACCCACGGGCACGCCCGACGCAACCGTGGTGATCTGCGCACCCACCGAATCGCCGGATTTACGCAACTTGTCCATGAATTCTTCAAGTTGCGCCACGTACGAAACATCCGCCGCAAAAAAAACATTGTCGTAGACGCCATTCCACGATTTAAACGGAATCTTGATCGGCCCGAGTTGCGACATATAGCCGCGAATCACGATGCCGTGTTTTTCATTGAGCCACTTGCGCGCGATCGCGCCTGCCGCCACGCGCACCGCCGTCTCTCGTGCGGATTGGCGTCCGCCGCCGCGATAATCACGAATGCCGTACTTTTGCCAATAGGTGTAATCCGCATGTCCGGGCCGAAACTTATCTGCGATCTTCGAGTAATCCTTGCTCTTGGCATCGGTGTTTCGGATCAACAGGCCGATGGGCGTGCCAGTCGTACGCCCCTCGAACACGCCGGAAAGAATCTCCACGATGTCTTCTTCGCGCCGCTGCGTCACATGGCGCGAGGTGCCGGGCTTGCGGCGATCCAGATCAATTTGAATATCGGCTTCGGTCAGGCTCAAGCCCGGCGGGCAGCCGTCAACCACGCAGCCGATCGCCGGCCCGTGCGATTCGCCGAATGAAGTGACGCAAAATAACGTGCCTAGTGTGCTGCCGGACATGGCGAAAACCAGAATGAAATCAGCAATGAGTTTAGCACACGGCCCTATGGCTTCTTGTCCCCGCCCTGCGCTGCGTGCAGTTGTTTCGTCAGCCGCCACGCCATGCCGCCGAGGATTAAAACTCCCAAGCCCAGCGCGCCCCACAGGCTCCAGCGCTTCCAGTCTGTCGCCTCGGGCAGGCGTGATTCGCCGCCAAGTTCTTTTTGCGCTTGCGTGGCGGCCGCACTGACGTTGACCACCTGCGTGCCGGGCTTTGCGGCGCGCACTTTCACACCTGCGTCATCCTTGTAGCCCGGCAGCAGCGTCTCAATCGCGTACGCGGAATTTTTCGCGTCGCGATTACCGTAGGCCATCTGGAACGGCGGCGCGCCCCGCGCGGCGAAGACGAGTTGATGCGGCACCCAACCGATATTGAGCGCGGGCATGCGGGCGCCGATGCCGCCGCCGCGTTGATCCACGCGCAGCAGCCAATAACGTTCGCTCGCGGCGGCCATGGAAGTATCGGGGCTGACAATCTCCCCGCTTGACTGCCGCAGCCGGTACACCACGCCGCGCGTAACCGGACGCCACGGCTCCTCGGCCCGATTGCGCGCGAACAACTCGACTTGCGCGATGGTGTTGGCGTCGGGCAGATCGATGCGCAGCCGGTCCACTGGAAAACGCCCGCGCGTGTCGAATGTGTACTCGCCGGGCTTTTCACCTTTGGCTCCCTCCACCTTTTGCCACTCGCGTGGCGCTTCGATGAATTTCTCCGCGAGCTCGGCGCTGGCGGCAGTCAACTCGGGCATGGCGCGCGCGCCGGATTCGATGACCCAGGCGATGCGCAAATATTTTGATTTTTGCGGCGGCAGCTCCACGCGCTTTTGCTGCAAGCGTTGCCCGGCAACTTCCAGGCTCAACAGCGGCGCATCCGCCACCAACGTGCGCCACGAGGCGAGATTGTCACTTGCATCTATGCGCAACTTGCCGGTGAACCCTTCTGCCGGCTGCTTCAAGTCAAACTCAATCGCGCGCAGCATGCGTTCCTGGTTGCTGACATCCACAAAGTAACCCGCCGTGGCGTACGCCGCCTTGGCGCCGAAGCTGCTTGATTGCACATCAACGCTGACCGCCCCGCTCGCGCCGCGCCGTATCTTGATCGACATGCTCTCTAGGCTCGCCCCGGCGGGCGCCTTTAGCGGAAACAATGTTAACGTCACGGGTGCGGGCGCATCCGCACTCGCCGTGCGCCGCGGCCGCCACGCGTGCGGCACGATTTCGCCGGCGCCGTTGAACACGCGCACGTCCGACAGGTCACCGCGCGTCACCCCGCGATACAGCGCCGGCGGCAGCGTCACGTCGTAGAATGCTTCTCTGCCGGTGGCCTCCAGCGCCATGCCGTAGGCGTAGTCGGCGGGTTTTTCGGCGGCTTGCGCCATGCCGACAAAAAACATAATAAAAACAAATACTTGCAGTATTTTCGTCATGGCGCGTTCCTCGCCTTCTCAAGTTTTGGCGGCAGCGGCGCGAAGTAGCCAACCACCACGCAGATGATGCCCACGCCTATGATCGACAGCACGATCTC
>CAMDLH010000160.1 GCA_945901405.1 Bordetella parapertussis
ATCGGTATCCTCAAGGCATTCCAGAAACCGGCTCAATCCGTCGCGGCAATGATGCGCAAACTCTGCTTTAATACGCCTCTGGTCTTCGATTATTTGCGAATGACGAAAAATTCAGCACCCGGCGCTTGCGAACCTTGAGAACAAATTTACCTTGGCCGGCGCTCATTTGGCGCTCATTTCACGTAAAGCCGAATGTCGTCAAAGCGATTCAGTTTGCGCAGCGCCGCCACAAAGCGCTCAAATTCAAGCGCATACAGTGGCGTGAGACCGACCGCGTTACGCTCCAGTTCCTCCCAGCTTACGCTGCCCGCGTGTTCACGAAAGGCGAACACAATCACATTGCCAGGTTTCTCCGCCGGCAAACACGTCACGCCCGCCGGAAACGCTTCTTCGATGCGCTTTAATGTATCGTAAAACTCGCGGTCGCCTCCCCACAAATTGATCGCAACCATGCCGCCCGGATTCAGATGCTCGCGGCAATCACGGTAGAACTTCAGGTTCGACAGCGCCGCCACATGCGATTCGGCATCGTAGCCGTCGATCAGCATCACATCGGCGCGCGTGTCCTCGCGCGTCACATATTCGGCGCCGTCGCCGATGATGACCTCGAAGCGCTCGTCGTTTTCGGGCACCTGAAAGTAGCGCCGCGCGACAGTGAGTACTCGCTCACGCAACTCGATCGCGCGTATCTTCGTCCACGGCATACGGTGATAGACGAACTTGGCCACCGAACCGCCGCCCACGCCCAACACCAGCACCGACTGCGGCCGCGCGTTGAACAACAAAAAACCCATCATGCTGCGCGTGTACGACAGCTCCAGATCGAGGGGCTTGGCGATGCGCATGGCGCTTTGCACAGTGTCGCTGCCGATGTGCAGCGCGCGCACGCCGTATTTTTCGCTGATGTAGACCGTCTCGGAATCCACCGCCGATTTGCGGATGCGCCAGTTGCCGATCAGATTCATGGTGATAGTTCAAGGCTCGGGTACGGGATTCGGTAGAATAAGCGTTTTCAGTCCTGCAAAACAACCATCATGCGCGTTTCACGATTCTTTATTTCCACCCTCAAGGAGGCGCCGTCCGAAGCGGAAGTCGTCAGCCACAAGTTGATGCTGCGCGCCGGCATGATCAAGCGCTTGACCAGCGGCGTTTACACCTGGATGCCGCTGGGACTGCGCGTGTTGCGCCGCGTGGAAAGCATCATTCGCGAGGAAATGAATCGCAGCGGCGCCATCGAGCTATCGATGCCCGCCGTGCAACCGGCGGAGTTGTGGATCGAATCCACGCGCTGGGAGCAGTACGGCCCTGAATTGCTGCGCATCAAGGATCGCCATCAGCGCGATTTTTGCTTCGGCCCGACGCACGAAGAAGTCATCTGCGACGTAGTACGGCGCGAAGTAAAAAGCTACCGCCAGTTGCCGCTGAATTTTTATCAGATACAGACCAAGTTTCGCGATGAAATCCGCCCGCGCTTTGGCGTGATGCGCGGACGCGAATTCCTGATGAAGGACGCGTACTCGTTCCACACCAGCTACGAAGATTTGCAAACCACGTATCGCGAAATGTATGACTGCTACTCGCGCATCTTCACGCGGCTGGGGCTGAAATTTCGCGCGGTGGCCGCCGACACCGGCTCCATCGGCGGCACCGGCTCGCATGAGTTTCACGTGCTCGCCGATTCGGGCGAGGACGCCATTGCGTATTGCCCGGATTCGGAATACGCCGCCAACGTTGAATTGGCCGAGGCGGTTGCGCCCGCACAGCCGCGTCCAACGCCGCAACAACCGCTGCAAAAGGTGCATACGCCCGGGATCAAAACCATCGCCGAGCTTTGCACATTTCTGAAAATCGCCGCGCAGCAAACCGTGAAAGCGGTGGTGGTCGATGGCGCCGACGGCAACCCGCTGTTGCTGATGGTACGCGGTGATCATGAGATCAATCTGATCAAGGCCAGCAAACTCGAACAGGTGAAGTCGCCCGCCACGTTCTCCTCCGCCGAGAGCATCCGCGCGGCGTTCGGCGCTGATCCCGGTTCACTTGGGCCTTTGGGATTCAAGGGCGTGGTGATCGCCGACCGCACGGTCGCCGCGATGGCGGATTTTGTCATCGGCACCAATGAAAACGATCACCACTACACAGGTGCGAACATCGCGCGCGATTTTGCCGAGCCGCTGGTTGCCGACATACGCAACGTAGTGAACGGCGACGTCTGCGCCGACGGCAAGGGCAATCTCGAAATCTGCCGCGGCATTGAAGTCGGGCATATCTTTCAATTGCGCAGCAAGTATTCCAAGGCGCTCAGCCTCACGTTCCTCGACGAAGGCGGCAAGTCGCAGATCATGGAGATGGGTTGCTACGGCATCGGCGTCACGCGCGTGGTGGCCGCCGCCATCGAACAGAATTACGACGAGCGCGGGATTATTTTTTCGCGTGCGATCGCGCCCTTCGATGTCGCCATCGTGCCTATCGGCATGAAAAAAAGCGCCGCCGTGAAAGAAGCCGCCGAAAAGATCTACGCGCAGTTGTCAACCGCTGGCATCGATGTACTGCTCGATGATCGCGACGAACGTCCCGGCTCGATGTTCGCCGACATGGAACTCATCGGCCTGCCGGTGCGCATCGTCATCGGCGACCGTGGCCTGAAACAAGGCCAGGTCGAGTGCCAGAGACGCACCGACAAGGCAGCCGCCAACGTGGACTTGAAAGATATAATAAGTCATGTAAAATCAATGACATGCGATACCTGATTTTTTATCTGTCGATTCTTGCTTCGTTGCTCGCGCCGAATGTTGTGCGGGCGGGCAACCAGATTTACGAACCGATGTCGGCCAGCGTGCGCGCCGCGCTCAGTAAAGCGGTATCCGATCAGGCCGTGCCCTATCTCGCGTTCAGCACTGAGACCGAAGGCCGCGTCTGGCTCGACTCCATGTCGCAGCGCTTGGCGCGGCGTTTTTCGGACAAGCGGCAACGTGAAGAATTGCTGGTCACCGTGCATTACGAAGCCAAGCGCGCGGGCCTTGATCCGCAAATGGTGCTGGGCTTGATACAGGTTGAAAGCGCGTTTCGCAAGTACGCGGTGTCAACCGCCGGTGCGCGCGGCCTGATGCAAATCATGCCATTCTGGATCAACGTCATCGGCAACAACGAAGACAATCTGTTTCATCTGCGCACCAATCTGCGCTTCGGCTGCGTAATCCTGCGCCACTACCTCGATATCGAAAAAGGCGACCTCTACCGCGCGCTCGGCCGCTACAACGGCAGCCTCGGCCGCCCGGAATACCCGAACATGGTGCTCGCCGCATGGCGCGAGTGGTCATATTCGCCGCTTGGCGCGGAAGCGGTCAAGACGGGCGGCTGATCCGACTTTCGAGCGCTTACACATCCACCGGCATTGCAGCCGCTTCGTTTTCAAATAGTTCCGCCAGTGTAAGTCCGAGGTTTGCGTCGATGCGCGTTCCATAATCGCGCGCCAGCGCGACCAACTCCGCGTCGCCGTCGGCGGCGGGTATGCGTCCCTGAGCATCGAATACGAACACCCGGTAAATCTCCGCCACGGCGATGGTTTGCGGACTGCGATGCAGCACCCAGCCCGCGGGGGCGGCAGCGTTTACCCAAGCCTCGGCGCGCATGGTTTCGAGCAGCGCTTCGATGCGCTCGTAGCGCAACCGAAGCGCGCCGTGCAGCCGCGCTACCGTGACTACTTCGCCGCGCTGCTGCGCCTTCCACAAAATCTTTAACATCTGCAGCGCGTACATGAAATCGCTGCCGGGCGCGCCGCGCCCCGGTGTCGCGCGCTGGCGCCACTCGGGCAATGCCGCGGCCAGCACCGCCCCCAGCAGCACGATGAGCCACGACAAATAAAGCCACATGAGGAACACCGGCACCGCCGCGAACGCGCCATACACCAGCCGGTAGGTGGGGAAATTCGTGACGTAGTAACCCAGGCCGTGCTTCATGAATTCGAGCAGCAGGCCGGCAAACGCGCCGCCAATCAGCGCGTGTTTCACCGAGATGGAGCGCTTGGGCATGAAAAAATACAGCAGCGCCAGCGCGAGCGAGGTGAGCCCGACCGGCACGGTTTTCAGTATCGCCATGCCCGCGCCCGGCACGTCATTGACCCAGCCGACCGAAATGCTCACCACCCACGAGGTCAGCGACAGGCTCGCGCCGATCAAGATCGGCCCCACGGTGATCAGCGTCCAGTAAACCACCAGGCGCTGCATCAGCGGCCGCGGGCGCTGCACGCGCCAGATTTCGTTGAAGGCTTCGTCTATCGTCAGCAGCAGCATGATCGCGGTGACGGCCAGAAACGCGATGCCGACGGCGGTGAGCTTGGCGGCGTTTTCGGCGAATTGATCGGAATACTTGATGACGAGTTCAGCCGCGTCCGGCACCATTTTGTCGAACACGAAATTTTCGATCGCATTGGTCAGCGACTCGAATACGGGAAACGCCGAGATCAACGTCAGCGCCACGGTGATCATGGGCACCAGCGAAAGCAGCGTGGTGAAGGTGAGGCTCGCGGCAGTTTGCAAACATCGGTCCTCGCCAAACCTTCTTGCCGCGAGGCGGAACAACTCGATGAATCTGGTGATTTTTTTAAGCACTTTCTCGATCCGGAGTGACGGATGGCTTCGCTATAATACGCCGGTCATGGATTCGCGATGAACGAGATACTCGTACTGTATTACAGCCGCCGCGGCGCAGTCAGGCAACTGGCGCAATTCATCGCGCGCGGGGTGGAACAAATCGATGGCGCGGCGGCGCGCGTGCGCACCGTGCCGAGTGTGTCCGCCGTTAATGAAGCCGTGGAACCCGCGGTGCCCGAGAGCGGCGCGCCATATGCGGAACCCAAAGACCTCGAGGAATGCATCGGCGCCGCCATCGGCTCGCCCACGCGTTTCGGCAACATGGCCGCACCGATGAAATATTTTTGGGATCAGACCGGCCCCTTGTGGTTAAAGGGCGCGCTGGCGGGCAAACCAGCGGCGGTGTTCACGTCGTCATCGTCACATCACGGCGGACAGGAAACCACGCTCACTTCAATGATGTTGCCACTGCTACATCACGGCATGCTCATCGTCGGCCTGCCCTACACGGAGCCGGAACTCATGACCACCAGCGCCGGCGGCACGCCCTATGGCGCGAGTCACGTCGCTGGCATCTCCAGCGATCTGCCCATCACCGAACACGAAAAGAAACTGTGTCTGGCGCTGGGCCGCCGTCTGGCGGCGACGGCGTTGAAACTGGCGCGGCCATGAGCCTCGCCCGCGACGCCCGGCGTTGGCTGCGCGCGCATCAGCACGGCCTGCTCTCCACGCATTCGCAGGCGGTGGGCGGTTTTCCGTTTGGCTCGATCATTCCGTATGTGATGGATCATGAGGCGTGCCCGGTCATGCTGGTAAGCCGCCTTGCCGAGCATACGAAGAACATGAGCGCCGACACGCGCGTGAGCCTGCTGGTGCATGAAAGCGGTGCGGATGTGCAGGCCGCGGCACGCGTGACGCTGATTGGCAATGCCGCACGCGTGGATGACCCCGATTCGATAGAGCCGCGCTACCAGCGCTACTTTCCCGCGACCAGCGGTTATCGCCAGGGACTTGATTTCGACTACTGGCGCATCGTACCCGTGACGCTACGCGCGATTGCCGGCTTCGCCAAGGTGCATTGGTTAAGCCGCGAAGCGTATGCGCCGACCGCGACGGCCTTGCATGAATCGGAATCCGATATTCTCGCGCACATGAACGCCGATCACGCCGAAACACTGCGTTTGTATTGCCGGTTTGGACACGCTTGTGACCCTGCGCACGCGCAAATGATAGGCGTGGATTGCGATGGATTCGACGTGCGCGCGGATGAAAAGGTTCTGCGTTTTGACTTCGACGACACGGTTACCGATGCTCGGCAAGTGCGCGCGGCGCTGGTTGCGCTGGCCGCGCAGGCGCGCGCGGCATGACATCACGCGTTGCCGGCACAACCGCGATCATGTGCCTGATCGCGCTGATCCTGCTGTGCCTCGCATGGGAATTGTGGCTGGCGCCGCTGCGCCCCGGCGGCTCGTGGCTGGCGCTCAAGACGCTGCCGTTGCTCGCGCCGCTGTTCGGTGTACTGCGCGGCAATCCTTACACATACAAATGGTCGTCGATGCTGATCCTTGTTTATTTCATGGAAGGCGTGGTGCGCGCCTACACCGATACGGGCGCCTCACGGCAGCTCGCGCTACTGGAAACCGCGCTTGCCGTTGTGTATT
Source organism: Bordetella parapertussis (assembly GCA_945901405.1). GTDB lineage: Bacteria > Pseudomonadota > Gammaproteobacteria > Burkholderiales > SG8-41 > CAMDLH01. The sequence continues at coordinate 6,251 of CAMDLH010000160.1, forward strand.
TCGTGGCCGCGATCATGTCTGCGCGCGCTACCCAAGACCGTAAACGGTAGTGTAAAAACTCTTTTGTTATCAATAACTTATATTAAAACCATCGCGGGTGTTATGCTCTAAACAAATATGCGAAGCGATCAGGGGGAGCCATGCCGTTGATCACCATGCCCAGGGAAATGGGTTCTCTTGGCAAAGATGTTGCCGCGCTGGTGGCGCAAACACTCGGCAAGACGGTGGTACATGACGAAATCGCCGATATGATCGCGAGCAAGATGCGCCTGCGCAAGAGTCACGTCGTGCGCTTTCTCGAAGGAAGGGCTGGCATGTGGGAGCAATTGACCACCGACCAGACCAAGTTCTCCATACACACGGCCGATGAAATTTTTCGCGTCGCCGAGGATGGCAATGTCGCCGTGATACGTGGCTGGGGTGCGACGCATTTACTCGATGCCGTGCCGCACATCGCGCGCGTGCGCGTGTGTGCACCGTTCGAGTTGAGGGTGACGCGCATGATGCACCGCTTGGGAACCGACGACCAGTCATTCGTGGAAGAGGAAATTCGCTTGGCGGATGAAGCGCTGGGCGCCATCACGCGCCGCCACTTCAACGTAAATTGGAGGGATGCCGAGAACTACGATCTCATCCTGAATACTGCACGCCTGAGTGTCGAGAAATGCGCCGACGCGATCCTTAATTTGATGAAGGACTCGCGGTTCCACGAGACCGAAGATTCAAAACGTGCGTTGCGCGAACTCGCGATCGCGGCCCACGTGCGCACCGCGCTGCGTAATGACGCCCGCACCGTTAAGCTCGATATCACCATTGCCGCCGACCGCGGCCGCGTGATCCTGAGCGGCATGGGCGAATCAGAAGCTCAAGCAAAAGCAGCCGCGGAAATTGCGATAAAAGTGCCTCGGGTAAGCTGCGTAACCAACGAACTCAAATTGATGACGCGATCAAACTGGCGATACGTAAGGTAGCCTGCGTTACATCGCATTGCGTTTATACCTGCGGATTCACGCGCTGGCGTTTGGAGTGCAGTTTGTTCAGCGCGTTGATGTAGGCCTTGGCTGAGGCCACCACGATGTCGGTATCCGCGCCCTGCCCGTTGACGATGCGCCCGTCTTTCGACAGCCGCACGGTGACTTCACCCTGCGCATCGGTACCGCTGGTGATGTTGTTCACCGAATAAAGCAGCAGCGTGGCGCCGCTCTTGGCCACGGTCTCGACGGCCTTGAACGCGGCATCCACCGGGCCGCTGCCTTGCGCTTCGCAGTGGCGCTCCTTGCCGTCTTCCGCGACCACCAGCTTCGCGTATGGCGGCTCTCCGGTTTCGGAGTGCGCGGTGAGCGACACCAGCCGGTAGAATTCATTTTCGACGTGCTCGATTTCTTCCTCGGTGATCAACGCCTGCAAGTCTTCGTCGAAAATTTCGCGTTTCTTGTCGGCGAGATCCTTGAAGCGTTTGAACGCGGCATTCAGCGCCTCTTCGGAGCCGAGCTCGATGCCAATCTCGTGCAAGCGCGTCTTGAACGCATTGCGCCCCGAGAGCTTGCCCAGCGTCAATCGATTGGTGGACCAGCCCACCGACTCCGCGCTCATGATTTCGTAGGTCTCGCGGTGTTTCAACACGCCGTCCTGATGAATGCCGGATTCGTGCGCGAACGCATTGGCGCCGACCACGGCCTTATTCGGTTGCACCGGGTAGCCGGTGATGCCCGAAACCAGCTTGGATGCCTGCACGATCTGCGTGGCGTCGATGTTGGTGTCGCAGGTGAAAAAGTCCTGCCGCGTGCGCACCGCCATGACGATTTCTTCAAGCGACGCATTGCCGGCGCGCTCGCCCAAACCGTTGATGGTGCATTCAACCTGGCGCGCGCCATTGACCACCGCCGCCAGCGAATTGGCCACCGCAAGACCCAGATCGTTATGGCAATGCACCGACCACACAGCCTTGTCGGAGTTGGGAATACGCTCGCGCAGGGCACGAATCAGACCGCCAAATTGCTCGGGCATGGTGTAACCGACGGTATCGGGCACGTTGATCGTGGTCGCCCCCGCGGTGATCACGCGCTCGATGATGCGGCACAAAAAATCGATATCGGAGCGGCCCGCGTCTTCCGGTGAAAACTCGATGTTGTCGGTGTATTCGCGCGCCCAGGTCACCGCATGGACAGCCTGTTCGATGACTTGCGAAGGCTCCATGCGCAGTTTCTTTTCCATGTGTATCGGGCTGGTGGCGATAAAGGTATGCAATCGCGGCGAACGCGCGACCCTGACCGCCTCGCCGCAGCGGCGCACGTCGTTTTCGTTTGCGCGCGCCAGTCCGCAAACCGTGCTGTCCTTGATGATGCGCGCGACAGCCTGCACGGCGTCGAAATCGCCGTCGCTCGACGCGGGAAAGCCCGCTTCGATGACATCCACGCGCATGCGTTCGAGCTGGCGCGCGATGCGGATTTTTTCTTCCTTTGACATTGCCGCGCCCGGGCTTTGTTCGCCGTCGCGCATGGTGGTGTCGAATATGATCAATTTATCAGTGGCCATGATGGTCTCCGCTCTGTGTAATTGCCGTCCGGCCGGCGCGTGCGCCATGACAGAACGTAAAACTGGAAATCCCGGCAGGTTGCCTGGCGCCGGACGAAAACTTCAAATGTGGGTGTGTTATTTTTGCGCGCGGCCGCGCAGCAGCAGACCGGCCAGCAGAAGGCTGGAGGAAATCGCCGCAATCATGAGGGCGAATGCGAAGGTCTGCGTCAAGGAACTCATGATTCAGAAATATAAAGACTTTTTCGCCGGTATGCAAGCATCGCCAGGCCAGAATGCAATTGCGGTTCAGGCGGTAGCGGGCGGCTGAGCAGGCGGCTGGTCTGGCGGCCCGCGCCGATCCTTGATCTTTGTCCACACCCAAATCACGTAGCCGGATAGCGCATAAAACACAAACGCCGTGAACAACAACTCAGGCAAGGTGCTGAACACGGCGAATAACGCGACGAAACCCATGGCGATACCGACCACCGCCGGAAACGATATGCTTTTGCGCAGGTTGATGTCCTTGCCGCTGTAGAACTTAAGATCGCTCACCATGGTGAGGCCCGCAAATACCGTAAGACTCCACGCCAGCCACTTTACATCGTTTCCCTTGACCTGCCATTCGTTCAGCGCCCACACCAGCCCCGCCAGCAGACACGCCGCCGCCGGGCTGGGCAAGCCCTGAAAATAGCGTTTGTCGGCCACATCGATATTGGTGTTAAAACGCGCCAGCCGCAACGCGGCGCAGGCGGTATAGATAAACGCCGCGATCCATCCGAGCTTGGTCGACAACCACGGCCCCAGCACCGGCAGCGTTTTCGAGAACGCAAAATCGCGCAGCGCCCACGTGTACACCACCAACGCCGGCGCCACACCGAACGACACCATGTCTGACAAGCTGTCGAGTTCCGCGCCGAAATCACTTTGCGTGCGGGTCAAGCGCGCAATGCGCCCGTCGAGGCCGTCGAGCACCATCGCGGCAAAGATACCGATCGCCGCGTACTCGAAACGCTCATTCATCGCCTGCACGATGGCGTAAAAGCCGGAAAACAGCGCTGCCAGGGTAAACAGATTCGGCAGCCAGTAAATGCCGCGCCGCCCGAAGCGCGATTTGATGAAGATCTTGGGATCGCGCGGTTCGAGGTTCATGGTAACTGTGCCAGCACCGATTCGGTGGCGTAGACCGTATCTCCCACACTCACACGCGGGTTTGCATCGGGCGGCAAATAAATATCCACGCGCGAGCCGAACCGTATGAAGCCAAACCGTTGGCCGCGGGTGAGCTTGTGCCCCGTTTTTGCATAGCACAGGATGCGGCGGGCGACGAGGCCGGCGACCTGCACGCAGGTCACATCCTTGCCGGCGGGTGTCTTGATCCAGATTGCCGCACGTTCGTTCTCCAGCGAAGCCTTCGACAACTGCGCGTGCACAAAACTGCCCGGGTGATACCAGGTGTTGTGCACCTCGCCGTCCACGGGGCTGCGGTTGGAATGCGCGTTAAACACGTTCATGAACACGCTGATCTTCAACGCATCACGTTCGAGATAGGGATCGCGCACGCGCTCAACTGACACCACTCGACCGTCGGCGGCCGAGATAACCGCTGTCGGATCATCGGGAATCTTGCGCGGTGGATCACGGAAGAATTGCACCATGAAAACCACAATGAGCCACGGAAACACGGCCCACGCCAACCCGGCCATGACATGAACCAGCACTGCCACCGCCAGCGCGATAGCAATGAACGGCCAGCCTTCGCGCGCGATGATGGGGTGGGGGTAGTTCATCCGTGTGAAGGGTGAAGGGTGAAGGGTGAAGGGTGAAGGGTGAAGGGTGAAGGGGATCGGCGTACCCTTCACGCATTCACCCTTCACGCTGCTAGTTCTTGGACTGATCGACCAGACGATTGCGTTTGATCCACGGCATCATTTCGCGCAGCTTGGCGCCAACGATTTCGATCTGATGCTGACGACCGATGCGGCGCATGGCATTCAGTTTCGTCGCCCCGGTTTGGTTTTCAAGCAAAAACTCCTGCGCATAGGCGCCGGTCTGGATTTCCTTGAGTATGCGGCGCATTTCGTTCTTGGTCTCGTCCGTAATGATGCGCGGCCCGCGGGTGAAGTCGCCGTACTCGGCATTGTTCGAGATCGAATAACGCATGTTGGCGATGCCGCCTTCGTACATGAGATCGACAATCAGTTTCAGTTCGTGCAGGCATTCGAAGTACGCCATCTCCGGCGCGTAGCCGGCTTCGACCAGCGTCTCGAATCCGGCCTGCACCAGCGCCGTACAGCCGCCGCACAACACGGCTTGCTCGCCGAACAGATCGGTTTCAGTCTCTTCCTTGAAGGAGGTTTCAATCACGCCAGCCTTGCCGCCGCCGATCGCCGCCGCATAGGAGAGCGCCATGTCGCGCGCTTTCTTCGACGGGTTTTGATGCACGGCGATCAGCATCGGCACGCCGCCGCCTTGCGAGTAGGTGCCGCGCACCGTGTGTCCCGGCGCCTTGGGCGCGACCATCACCACGTCGAGGTCTTCGCGCGGGATTACCTGGCCGTAATGAATGTTGAAACCGTGAGCGAACGCAAGCGTGGCACCCTTCTTGATGGCGGGCGCCACGTCTTCACGATAGACCTTGCCGATGTGTTCATCGGGCATCAGCATCATCACGAAATCCGCGCCCCTGACCGCTTCGCCTACATCCTTGACGGTAAGACCCGCCTTGCGCGCCTTGTCCCACGACGCGCCGCCCTTGCGCAGCCCGACGGTAACCTTGCCGCCCGACTCCTTGAGATTCAACGCATGTGCATGGCCCTGCGATCCGTAACCGATAATCGTAACCTTCTTGCCCTTGATCAGGGACAGGTCAGCATCCTTGTCGTAATAAACTTTCATGATCTCTCTCTGTGGTAATCATCAAATACTGTTTGTCAAACCTTCAATACCCTGTCGCCGCGGCCGATGCCGGACGCGCCCGTGCGCACCGTTTCGAGTATCGCCGCACGGTCGATAGCCTTCAAGAAAGCGTCGAGCTTGGAACCAGTGCCGGTCAATTCAATGGTGTAGTCCTTGTCGGTGACATCGATGATGCGGCCGCGGAAAATATCCGCCATGCGTTTCATCTCTTCGCGATCCTTGCCCACCGCACGCACCTTCACCAGCATCAATTCGCGTTCGATGTGATCGCCATCGGATAGATCGACGAGCTTTACCACCTCGATCAGCTTGTTTAGCTGCTTGGTGATTTGCTCAATCACATCGTCGGAGCCCGCGGTGACGATGGTCATGCGCGACAGCGTTTCGTCTTCGGTGGGCGCCACCGTCAGCGACTCGATGTTGTAACCACGCGCGGAAAAAAGCCCCGCCACGCGCGACAACGCACCCGCTTCGTTCTCCAGCAATACTGAAATGATGTGTTTCATGCTTACACCAGTATCATTTCGGAGAGCCCCTTGCCGCCGGGCACCATCGGATACACGTTTTCGGTTTGGTCGGTAATGAAATCCATGAACACCAGGTCTTTCTTGCGCGCGAATGCTTCCTTCAACGCCGGTTCGACATCCGCCGGCTTGTCGATGCGCATGCCGACGTGCCCGTACGACTCAGCCAGTTTGACGAAATTGGGCAACGCGTCCATGTACGACTCGGCATAACGGTTGCCGTGGAAGAATTCCTGCCACTGCCGCACCATGCCCATGTAGCGGTTGTTGAGATTTATCAGCTTGATCGGCAAATGGTACTGCTTGCAGGTTGAAAGCTCCTGTATGCACATCTGGATACTCGCCTCGCCGGTGACACACGCCACCGTCGATTTCGGATTGCCCAGTTGCGCGCCCATCGCCGCGGGCAGGCCAAAACCCATGGTGCCCAAACCGCCGGAGTTGATCCAGCGTCGTGGCTTGTTGAATTTGTAGAACTGCGCCGCCCACATCTGGTGCTGGCCCACATCGGAGGTGATGATCGCCTCGCCCTTGGTGATTTCGTAGAGTTTTTGCACCACGTACTGCGGCTTGATGATCGCGCTGGCGCGGTCGTACTTGAGGCAATCGCGGCCGCGCCATTCTTCGATTTGCGCCCACCAGGCTTTTAGCGCCGCGGCGTCCACGTTGGCGGCGTTTGATTTCCCGGCATCGAGTTGCTTGTTGAATTCCTTCAACACGTCGCGCACATTGCCGACGATGGGCACATCGACCTTGACGCGCTTGGAAATCGACGATGGATCGACGTCGATATGAATGATGGTGCGCTTGGGGTCGAAAAAATGTTTGGGGTTGCCGATCACTCGGTCGTCAAAGCGCGCGCCAATCGCAATCAACACATCACAATTCTGCATCGCCAGATTCGCTTCGTAGGTGCCGTGCATGCCGAGCATGCCCAAAAACTGGCGGTCGGTCGCGGGGTAGCCGCCCAGGCCCATCAGAGTATTAGTGCACGGAAACCCGAGCTGCCGCACAAACTGCGCGAGTTCGACCGAGGCGTCTCCCAATACCACACCGCCGCCGGTATAAATCATCGGGCGCTTTGCGGCGGCCAGCAGTTGGATCGCTTTCTTGATTTGTCCCGGGTGCCCCTTGGTAACCGGATTGTACGAACGCAGGGAAATACTTTCCGGATAATGAAATTCGGTCTTCTGCGCGGTAACGTCCTTGGGAATATCCACAACCACCGGCCCCGGACGCCCGGTAGCCGCGATGTAAAACGCCTTTTTCATCGTGGTGGCAAGATCTTTGATATCGCGCACCAGAAAATTGTGCTTTACGCAGGGCCGCGTGATGCCGACTGTGTCGCACTCCTGAAAGGCATCTTCGCCGATAGCGTGCGTGGGCACCTGGCCGGTGATAATGACCATTGGAATCGAATCCATGTACGCGGTGGCAATACCGGTCACCGCGTTGGTCACGCCGGGGCCGGATGTCACCAGCGCCACGCCGATTTTGTGGGTCGAGCGCGAATAGCCGTCAGCGGCATGCACCGCGCCCTGCTCATGGCGAGTGAGTATATGCTTGACCTTGTCCTGCTTGAACAGCTCGTCGTAGATAAACAGGACCGCGCCGCCGGGGTAGCCGAAGACATGTTCGACCCCTTCTTCCTGAAGGCAGCGGATTACGATCTCTGCACCAGACAGTTGCATGGTAAAAACCTTGATGGATGGGAGGAAAGCGCGGAAACCTGTAACATTACCGTTTGCTGCTGATCGGGTCAAGCAAAATGGCCCAATAAACATGAAGATACGCTCGATTGCGCAGGCTTAAATCACATCTATTGCACCATCTCACGCATTTGTTAAGATGCAGCGCTCTGCGATGACCGGCCTATAGGCGTTTGGGAATAAAGCCCAAGCAACAGCCACAAAACTGCCGTCATTACTGACCGTACCACGCTGCGTATAAAAGGCTTTCACCTGGCTACATACAAGAAAGTAGCGGATTTTCTCGCCGAAGTAGAGCGCCGCGCGTTCAAGCAGGCATTATTTGCAGTGCGGGATGAGCATACCGCGCTGGACATTGTGCAAGACGCCATGCTAAAGCTGTCGGAAAAATATTCCGACCGGCCGGACGAGGAGTTGCCGCTGCTGTTCCAGCGCATCCTGCAGAACACCATCCGCGATTTTTACCGCCGCCAGAAGGTGCGGTCGATGTGGACCACACCGATGTCCTCGCTAGTCGGCGGCGATTCGGAAGATGATCATGATCCGCTGGAAACCCTCGAAGTTGAGAATGAGTCTAAATACGCGGCCCCCCCGCCGGAACTGCTGGAACGCAAGCAAGTGCTTGCTTTAATTGAGAAAGCCCTAACCAAACTACCTGCCCGTCAACGCGAGGCTTTCATTCTGCGTTACTGGGAGGAACTGGATGTCGCGGAAGCTGCTA
>CAMDLH010000161.1 GCA_945901405.1 Bordetella parapertussis
CCTCCGGTTGCTCCCCACCCCGTTTCGCTTTGACACGCAACGGCGCAGTTACCTTCGGCTACGGAGCTGTGGCACACTCCGACACGGACTTGCACCGTGCTGATTTGGCGCCATCACGGGCGCACGATTCCCGCCTGCGCGGGAATGACGCGAGTGGTTTGTCTGCGTTCATCTGCGTAAATCTGTGTCAAAAAGATTTGGGGTTAAGTCCACCATGCCCACAACACTCGAAGCCCAGCAAGCCAACATCGTCACCCTCAAGCTTGACGCCATCGTCAACGCCGCGAACGCTTCATTGCTCGGCGGTGGCGGCGTAGACGGCGCGATTCATCGTGCGGCGGGGCCGGAGTTGCTCGCCGAGTGCCGCACGCTTAACGGATGCAAAACCGGGCAGGCGAAGCTCACCAAGGGTTACAAGCTGCCGGCGAAGTACGTGATACACACCGTCGGCCCGGTGTGGAACGGCGAGCGCTCCGGCGAGCCGGAGTTGCTGGCGTCGTGTTACCGCACGAGCCTTGCTCTCGCACGCGAGCATGGCGTGAAAACAATTGCGTTTCCAGCGATCAGTTGTGGCGTTTATGGTTATCCGCTGGCGCAGGCGGTTGCCATCGCGGTGCGTGAGTGCGCGCGTGATAATGCGCTCGACAAAATTATCTTCTGCTGTTTCGATGCAACCATGCTCGCGCTGTATCAAGCTGAATTGGCAAGCCTATGACCGTCATCAAAAGCAAACTCAAACCCGGCGGCGTCGACTTCAACGCGGCAACGGATGCCATGCGCGCGCGTGTGGCCGAACTCGAACAACGCACACTGGCGGCACAGCTTGGCGGCGGCGAAGCCGCGCGTGACCGACACGTCGCGCGCGGCAAGTTGCTGGTGCGCGAACGCATTGCCGCCTTGCTCGACACAGCCTCGACATTTCTCGAACTCTCGCCGCTCGCCGCGTTCGAGGTCTACGAGGAAAACGTGCCCGCCGCCGGCATCGTCACCGGCATCGCACACATCCATGGCCGCGCGTGCATGGTGATCGCCAACGATGCCACGGTAAAGGGCGGAACGTATTACCCGCTCACGGTGAAAAAGCATTTGCGCGCGCAGGAGATCGCGCTGGAGAATCGGCTGCCTTGCATCTATCTCGTCGATTCCGGCGGCGCGCATCTGCCGAGTCAGGATGAGGTGTTCCCCGATCGCGATCACTTCGGGCGCATTTTCTACAATCAGGCGACGATGTCGGCGGCGGGCATCGCGCAGATCGCGTGCGTGATGGGCTCGTGCACCGCCGGTGGCGCGTACGTGCCGGCGATGTCGGACGAAACCATCATCGTCAAAAATCAGGGCACGATTTTTCTTGCAGGCCCGCCGCTGGTAAAAGCCGCAACAGGTGAAATCGTCAGTGCCGAGGAACTTGGCGGCGCGGATGTGCACACGCGCATCTCCGGCGTTGCCGATCACCTGGCCGACAACGATGCGCAGGCCTTGGCGCTGGTGCGGCAATGCGTTAAAAACATCAATAAAAACAAATACTTAAATATACATCGCGATACGCCGCAAGTACCCGCATTCGACCCCGCCGAACTCGACGGCGTGATTCCCGCCAATCCGCGCACGCCGTTTGATGTGCGCGAAATCATCGCGCGCATCGTCGATGCTTCGGAGTTTGATGAATTCAAATCACGCTACGGCGCAACGTTGGTCACCGGCTTCGCGCGCATCGACGGCTGGCAGGTCGGCATCGTCGCCAACAACGGCGTTTTGTTTTCGGAGTCGGCGTTAAAAGGCACGCATTTTATCGAGCTGTGCTGCCAGCGCAATATCCCGCTGGTGTTCCTGCAGAACATCACCGGCTTCATGGTCGGCAAAAAATATGAAGCAGGCGGTATCGCCAAGGATGGCGCGAAAATGGTCACCGCGGTGGCGTGTGCGAAGGTGCCGAAATTCACCGTCATCATCGGCGGCAGTTTCGGCGCGGGCAACTACGGCATGTGCGGACGCGCCTTCGGCCCGCGCTTATTGTGGACGTGGCCCAACGCGCGCATCTCGGTGATGGGCGGCGAACAGGCCGCGGGCGTGCTGGCGCAAGTCAAGCGCGATGCACTCGAAAAATCCGGTGCGTCGTGGAGCAAGGATGACGAAGCCGCGTTCAAGGCGCCGGTGCTCGAACAATATGCGCGGCAATCGAGCGCGTATTACGCCAGCGCGCGGCTGTGGGACGACGGCATCATCGCCCCCGCCGATACGCGGCGTATGCTCGCGGCGGGGCTTGCGGCGGCGGCCAACGCGCCGATGGAACGCACGCGCTTTGGCGTGTTCAGGATGTAGCTTGTTTTGCGAGCCGTCAATGGTAAAAATGGCTGGCCGCTGCGTGCATACCTGCCGGCAACCGCGGAAAAGCAGGTTTAGTCAACGCGTATAATCATGCATTGTCTCGAAGCAAAACCAGCGAACCGCCAGTAAGGAAACTCATGAACCTGCCCAAAAAAGTAAAGCTCGTCGATGTCGGCCCGCGCGATGGTTTGCAAAATGAAGCGCAGCCGGTGCCGGCCGAAGTAAAAATAGAACTCATCCACCGCCTGCAGGATGCTGGCTTGAAGGACATACAGGCGACGGCGTTCGTATCGCCGAAATGGGTGCCGCAGATGGCGGACAACGCGCAGGTGATGGCGGGCATACGCCGCAAGCCCGGCGTGAGTTACCCGGTGCTGGTGCCCAATCGCAAGGGGCTGGATGCGGCCATTGCGGCGGGTTGCACCGAGGTAGTGATTTTTGGCGCGGCCACCGAGGCGTTCTCGAAAAAGAACACCAACTGCACCATCGCCGAAGGCATCGCGCGCTTCTCCGAGGTCTGCGTCGAAGCGCTCGCGCAAGGCCTCAAGGTGCGCGGCGATATGTCGGTGTGCCTCGGTTGCCCATATGAGGGTGATGTTGATCCGCAAGCCGTGGCGCGCCTCGCGCGCGAGTTCGATCAACTGGGCTGTTATCAAGTCACCATCTGCGACACCATCGGCACCGGCACCGCGGGCAAGACGCGCACGGCGATAGAGGCCGTTGCCAAACACCTGCCGATGGAACGTATCGCCGTGCACATGCACGACACTTACGGCCAGGCCATCGCCAATATTTATGCCGCGCTCGAATGCGGCATTTCAACGTTCGACAGCTCCGTCGCCGGTTTGGGCGGCTGCCCGTACGCCAAGGGCGCCACCGGCAACGTCGCCACCGAGGACGTGCTGTATCTGTTGAACGGCCTGGGTATTGAAACCGGCGTGGACATGGATAAATTGATCGACGCGGGCGATTACATTTGCGGCGTGCTGGGCCGCCCGACATTCTCGCGCGCCGCAAGAGCCCTCGCGGCCAAGCGTGCGGCGTAAGCATTGATGATCGACTGCAACGATCCGTACGACTCACCCTGCGTGCACACCTGCGTGATCGATCAGGTGAGCGGCTTTTGCTTCGGTTGCGCGCGCACGCTCAGCGAGATTTCGTACTGGACGCGTTATACGCCCGCCGAACGCCAAAACATACTTGACGCGCTGCCGGCGCGCCACGCCACGATTGCCACCGCATGATCAGGAGTAGAGCACATGCCCCTATCCGAACCCAAGTCCCGCCAGCCCATTCATAAACGCATGATCGAATGCAGGGGTTATGAACGCGCCGATGGTCTGTGGGATATCGAAGGCCATCTCACCGACACCAAGGACGTGGTGCACTCACGCCGCCACGGCGGGCGCGACCGCCAGCCGGGCGAACCGGTGCATGATATGTGGATACGGCTCACCATTGATCTGGACATGATGATTCACGACGCCGAAGCCGCGACCGATGCCTCGCCCTATCCGGTGTGCGGCGACGTCACGCCCAATTTCAGATCACTGCGCGGCGTGCGCATCGTCGCGGGCTGGCGCCGTGAAGTCGCCGTGCGCCTGGGCGGAGTCAAGGGCTGCACGCATCTGGTTGAAATGTTGGGGCCGCTGGGCACCGTGGCTTATCAAGCCACCGGCCGCGCGCGCGAGGAACGCAAGACACACGACCCCGCGGCGAAGCGCCCGTATCAACTGAACTCGTGCCACATCTACGAGGACGGCTCGCAATATGCACGCATACGCTGGCCGCAGCTTTACGAAGGGAAATAACGGCGCGAAGCGCATTGCGCCGAGCGGAGGATCGCAGGGCTAAAAAATCGGCGTGATCAGCCTTTGCGCCGTGCAAACCACCGCACCACCGGCGCCAGCGCGCCAAAAATGCCGATGCTCACGAAGGCCAAACCCCATGCAACGGTACTGCGATTACCTCCCGCGAGATCGAGCACCACGCCAAAAACCAGCGGCGCGATAAACGCCGAGCTGAATCCGATAAACGAGTACGCCGCCATCATCGCGCCGCGCTGATCGGGCGGCGTCACACCCACCGCGCCCGCGGTCAGTGCAGCCGAATCGCCCAGCATCAGCCCGTAGTGCAGACACATCAGCACGAACAGCAGCCACAGAGGCAGGCCCGCCGCAAACCCCAGCCCGCACGCCACCAGCCCCGACGCGCCCATGAAGTAAAAGATGATGCGCTCACGGCCATAACGTATCGCCAGTTCGTTGCCCGACACGCTCATCACCGGGCCGCACAGATTGATGATCGACGCCAGCGTGGCCGCGCTCATCACCATCACGGCATCCGCCGGTTGCAACGTTGCCGCGAATACCAGGAACGCCACCATCCACGAACGCTGGCCAAACAATTCATAGTTGTGCAGGGCGTAACCAAGTATGTAATGGCGTGTGCGTTTTTGCGCCAGCACCGGGCGGAAATCAAGCAGCGCGGTTTGACCCGGCTGCGCTGCACGCGTGCGTCCGCGCGGCATCAGCAAAGTCACCATTGCCCCCGCGATCAGCGGCCCAATCGCGCTTAACATAAACGCGGTTTGCCAGCCGAACGCGGCGCCCAGCTTGCCGCAGGTGAAAATTGAAATGCTGGAACCGATGCCGAAACACGCCGCATAAAACGCGGTCGCGCGCGCCTGCGATTTGCCTTCCAGGTGATCGGTCAGTGTTTTCATGCCAGGCATGTAAGTACCGCCCAGGCCCGCGCCGATCAGAAACTGAAAAGCCAGCGCCGTCCACAGCCCTTGCGCGAACAACATGAACCCCAGCGCGCCGAGTGAGGACAACAAACACGCGCCGAGATAGATGCGCCGTGAATCAAAGCGGTCGGTGAGCGCGGTCAACACCGGCACCGCCGTCATGTAGCCGGCGAACGCGATGCCGCCGATCAGACCCGCCTCGGAGTTGGAGAGGCTCCATTCGCGTTGCAGTTGCGGCAGCAGCGTCACAAACGCCGAGAAGCCCAGCATGCTGAAGGACTCGCCCACGCACATGATGAGCGTGAGACGCACCGCCGGCGGCGAACCCCTCAATTTAAATTGCCCCGGACTTCTTCATCAACGCCGCCAGCGCCTCGGCCATGCGTTTGTAGCCCTTGGCGTTGGGATGTATCGGATCTGCTTTTTCGCCGGGGTTGTAAAGCACGCTGGTGACGATTTTCGCTTCGTAGGGAATGCCGAATTCCTTGGCGATTTCGCTGTAGAACTCTGGCGCGCTGGTGATCATGGCGGGCTTGGGCACGCCGATCAGAATTACGTTGATGTTTTTGTCCTTGAGCATTTTGATCATCGTGCGCAAGTTCGATCTGGTTTCGGCTTCGTTGTGTTTGCGCAGCATGTCGTTGCCGCCGAGACACAACAACACGAGCTTGGGGTTGTGTTCTTCGAGCACGCCGGGCAGGCGCGCCAATCCGCCCGCGGTGACCTCACCCGGCACGCCTGATTTCACCACCGGGCGGCCAATCAGACTGGAAAGTACCGCAGGATAACTCTCGGCTTCAGTAGCACCCGTGCCGAACGTGATGCTGTCGCCGAAGGCAACGATCACGTCCGACGGCGCGAGTTTGCTTACCTGCGGCGCTTTGTCACCGCAGGCCACGAACAATAGCAATATCAGTAATACATAAGTATTTGTTTTTAAACGATTATTTATCATTTCCCACGCGCCGCCTTTTGAAATCGCTGACGATCTCGCGCGCGGCGTTGTGACCGGGGATGCCGGTGACGCCGCCGCCCGGATGCGTGCCCGCGCCGCACATGTAGAGGCCCTTGATCGGACCGCGATACGCGGCGTAACCCAGCATCGGACGCGCGCTCCACAGTTGATCGAGCGACAGCGCGCCGTGAAAAATATCGCCGCCGGTTAAGCCGAACTTTTTTTCCAGATCGGGCGGTGCGAGCACCATGCGGCCCAGCACCGATGCCTTGAAATTCGGCGCGTGTTTGGTCACGGTGTCGATCACCAGATCGGCGGCGGGTTCGCGTATGTCGTCCCACGACAGCTTGTTCGGCAGCTCGGGATTGAAATGCTGGCAGAACAAACTGGCGACATGCTTGCCTTGCGGCGCGAGCGAACTATCCACCGTCGAGGGAATCAGCATCTCGACTATCGGCGCGCGCGAGCAGCCTAGCGTGCGTGCGTCGAAGTACGCCTGCTCCATGTATTTCAACGTCGGCGCCATGATGATGCCGGATTGATGATGCTCCTGCATGCGTGTGCCCGGCATGCTGGAAAAATCCGGTAACTCGGACAACGCGACATTCATGCGCAGTGTGCCCGACGCGCACTTGTAATGATTGATGCGGCGCAGGAACTCGGGATCGAGAGAATGTTTATCCACGAGTTTTGAATACAGCAGTCGCGGATTTAGATTGGATACCACGCAGCGCGCCTCGATCACGCGCCCATTCGCAAGCTGCACGCCGCGTGCGCCGCGTATGTCCACGCACACGTGAGAGACCTCGCAGTCGGTGGTGATCTCCACGCCGCGCTTGCGCGCCTCTTTTTCCATCGCCTGAGTGATCGCTCCCATGCCGCCGATGGCGTGCCCCCACGCACCGCGCTTGCCGTTGACCTCGCCGAATACGTGATGCAGCAACACATACGCCGAACCCTGCGCGTACGGACTGGCGAAGTTGCCGACGATGGCATCGAAACCGAACGCGGCCTTGATGGCATCGGACTCGAACCACGAGTCGAGCATGTCGCCCGCGCTCTTCATGAAAAAATCCAGCAGGTCGCGCCGCTCCGCCATGCTGAGTTTGCGCGCCTGGCGGCCGGCCTTGATGGCGCTCAGGATATCCTGCAAGCCGCCGCCGACATTGGGCGGGGTGAGCAGTAACAACTCACGCAGGATGTTGGCGGCTTGTTCGAGGCGCTCATAATAAATGGGCAGCCGCTGCGCATCGCGCTTGGAAAAACGCGCGACCTCGGCTTGCGTGGCGGCGAGCGAACCGCCAACTTTGAGATATTTATTCTCCGGCAGCGGCAAAAAGTTCGCGATCGGACGCTCGACAATGCGCAGGCCATGCTCGGCGAGATTGAGATCTGCAATCACCTTGGGGTTGAGCAGGCTGACGGTGTAGCTCGCGGTCGAATTGCGAAAACCCGGGAAAAACTCCTCGGTAACCGCCGCGCCGCCCACGATGGGCCGGCGCTCCAGCACGCGCACCTTCAGCCCGGCGGCCGCGAGGTAGCAGGCACAGGTAAGGCCATTGTGGCCGCCGCCGATGAATACGGCGTCGTAGGCAGGAGGTGTGGGCATTCAGACGCGCAAACAGAAAATTAAAGCGCCAGCCAAAATATAATCCCCTCGCCCCGTTTACGGGGAGAGGGTTAGGGTGAGGGGCGCGTTGACCTCACACTATTTGGTAGTCCAAGTTTCTATTATCGCCGCTAAATCGGACTGTCACCACAGGTGGGCCCGTACACGCGCGGTGCGCGCGTGCGTTAATAGGCAACGCGCGGCGATCGCACATCGCCGCGGATTGTCATTAGAATACTCTTGTTAATCGACCGCGAGCATTCATGAAGCGCCTTGCACTATTGATTTCGTTGCTCTTACCCACGGCCACCGGCCACGCGGTTGATTGGCGTGCGCTCGGCTCGCCGCCCGAATATCAATCGATGATCGATCTTGATGCGGTCAATAATCAGAATAACGTTCAGCGCTTCATGGTGCGCCGCGCATACACCGCCGGCCAACCGCTGCCGTCGGGAGTCAACTACCACAGCACGCGCCTGCATTACGTTGCCGACTGTAAAGCCGGCAGAGCCATCGCCGCGATGACCGTGTACTACGGCGAAGATCGCAAAATGGTGCATACCGAGAAACGCGATACCGTGCGGCGTAGCGAATTCACGCCGCCCGAGCCGGGCACCGACGTAGCGGAAGCGTTGGGCCTCGCGTGCCGGCAAATCGCCACCGGCGTGAAACCCGATACGCCGCAAATCGCCGGCCCCGCGCCCACGCCCGCCCCACCGCCGCGCGGCAACACCAGCGGCTCGGGCATCGTCATCAGCGAGAGCGGGCACATTCTCACCAACCAACACGTCGTCAACCAATGCGACTCGTACGAAGTTTTCGACGACAACAACCGCCCGATCAAGGCAACACTGCTCGACTTTGATATTGCACGCGACCTCGCGCTGCTGGTGGCCGACAAAAGATACAGCAACGTCGCGCGCGTGCGCAGCGACGCCGCGCCCAAGCTCGGCGAATCCATCACCGTGGTCGGCTTTCCGCTGGTGGGCGTGCTCGGCACCAAACCGACGGTGGGCTTCGGTCACGTGAGCTCCACCACCGGCATCCGCGACAACCCTTCGCAAATGCAGATATCCGTGCCGGTGCAGCGCGGCAACAGCGGCGGCCCCGTGTTCGATCAGGCTGGCAACATCATCGGCATGGTGGTGTCAAAACTCGACGCCCTGAAAATCGCCAAGAGCACCGGCGACCTGCCGCAAAACGTGAATTTCGCCATCCGCGGCGAAGTGCTGCGTGGGTTTCTGGAAAAGAACCGTGTTGACTTCACGGCATCGCGCGAGACCGCAAAGCTTGAGAACACCGAGATCGCGAGTCAGGGCGCCGCGGTCACGGTGCGCGTGCGGTGCTCGCGGCGCGGGGTTACGGTTACGCCGGTGGCGGGGTAAGTGCACGGATCACTACAAGCACGCAGAATGGTGAGGCATTTGCCTCATACACCTACAATCGGCGCAAGCACTTGATCCAGACATCGTCACGCCGAGAGCCACGGCTTTTTGGATGGCTACTGTGGAAATCTATTGCGCAGTGAGCGTCCGCGCTTGGTGCGATACACGTGAAACCCGCTCTCAATTGTTGCGTTCGATGCTGTGCAAAAACACGGTGGCGAGATGGTCTGGCAACAACGCACAAACCTCGGTTACAACCGCCAGGGTTGTTACCAGCGCACCGTCAAATCCGTTGAAAAACTGGCCAGCATCGGCATGCCATTTATCCCGCTAGTTGGCAAAGGCAACCAGCGGCCCGGTGTCAACGAGCAGATTTCGCACGAGCCGCCCTGCGAACGTGCTCCGAATGCTTTTCGCCCAAACTACGCGCGCCTGAAAAACCGCCCGCCAATCCAAGCTCATTGGCTACTTGTCCGAACGGCTTGCGGCGCGCCACTTGCGCAAATTCAAGAATCGCGCGCTTAACCGCATCCGAACGTGACAACCCCTTTGCCTCGCAAACCGCCTGCAGCGCCGCAGCTTCGGCGTCGTTAAGACGGACGGAAAGCATTTTCATGGATAAACCCCGCCAAGCGTGTATTACAAACATCATACAGCCGCCCGGTGATCACAGCAGCCAAACCTCCGAATCGACTTCGTCCCGCTTCGTGTTTAGTCAATGTCCATTTCCAGTATCCCGCTCATCCAGGAACGACACAGGGAGGCCTGAGCCCGAGCGCGTGCGCGCGCTTGGCAAACTTGGCGTCGAAGGTCAGAAGCTCCGTACACCCGCTGCTGGCCGCCAGATGCAACGCATCCGCGAAGCCGATCCCTTTGCGCTGATAATCCAGTGCAGTCATTATCTCGTCCGCATCTTCGAGAACGACGTTTTGAATACCAGCCAAATGGGCAATAACCTGGCGAACCTTGTCCTCCGCGAACTTGTAACATTCCACCTTGGTCAACACCCACCACAATTCCTGCACCACCGCTTTCGGCACAAACAGGGCGGTTTCGTTTTTCAGTGCGGCCACCACGGCCGCGTGTTGCCGCTTGTCATCGGCGGTGTAGTAGCGAACCAATACGCTCGTATCCAGTGATTTCACAGAGATTCCGCGGCGCCAGCGGCGATGGCCTTGTTGATTTCGGATTGCGAGGCCTTCCGCCCTTTGTATCCGAGAATCTTTGGCCCATCCTCGATTCTTGAGCCGTCTCGCGGCTTGTCCGGGACGATGCTCAGCGTATGTCCTTCGCGGATCACGCGCACTCTGCTGCCTTCCGTGAGACCGACCGCGAGCAGATCCTTTTTGGGAATAACGATCTGCCGCTTGCTTGAAATCGTGGTTGCCATTTGCATTCTCTTGATATGTGCTTGCCCGTAGTCTACCGTAAAACAACTTACCGAGTAAAACTTGACGCTTAAAAATCGGTGAACGCATCGGCGACCTGCCGCAAAACGTCAACTTCGCGACCCTTCGTAGGATGCCGGTGAGCGCAGTGAGCCGCATCAATCGCGGACGTGGCGGCACGATCCGCAGTGAAGTTTTGGGCGGGTTTTGTAAAATGAACAAGATCGACTTCGCCGCGTCGCGCGACACGGCGAAGCTTGAGAATACCAAGATTGCAACTCAGGGCGCGGCGGTTACGGTGCGGGTACGGTGTTCGCAGCGCGGAGTTTTACGGTTACGCCGGTGGCGGGATAAGTGGTAAAGCCAGGAATGCAGGCTGCGCGGCGCTTACCGTGAGCGCTACGCCACGGCAACAAAATCTCCATATCGCGCAAGCGTGGCATCGCCGGTTAGCAATGTTAACGGCTCGGTCATCGCCTGCGCGAGCAGCGCCCGGTCAAACGGATCGGCGTGATGGTTGGCGAGTTTTGAAATCCGAACCGCATGTCCCGGTGAAAAGGACAAAAATTTCAGGCCCGCGGTTTCAGCCGCCTTGACGAGACGCGCCACGTCAACGCGGAAATCATCGCGCCTCAGGGCAGCCTTGATCGCGATCTCCCAGAAACTGACGGCGGAAACAAAGCATTCCGCCCCGGACGCAGTCATCATCTCGCGAGCCTTGTGCGAAAGCTTGGGCGAGTCTTCAAGCATCCATAGAAAAATAGGCGTGTCTAGCAGCATCCTCACTTCGCGCTCCGCCCCTCGAACAACGCGAGGACATCATCGGGCAGCGGCGTATCGAAATCGTCCGGCACTCGAATCTTTCCTTTCAACACCCCGAATTTCAGCGCTCGTGGTTTGCCAAGCGGCACCAGCTTCGCGCGCGGCACCAGTATGATGACGCGGCATCAGCTCCGTGAGGTCGATTATCTCGATCATATGCTTGAGGCGATCAAGTTGGCGCGAACCTATGTAGAAGGACTATCGAGAGAGGCCTTTCTGGCGGACAAGAAAACGCAACAAGCCGTCATCCTCAATATTCTCGTCATCGGCAATCCGGCTCACATAAAACACTAGCTCGATCTGGCTCCCCAGACTATGTTTTCGCCTTCCGCGATGGCGATGAAATCGGTCCAAAATGTTAGCCCGTGTCGCGAAGCACACAGGCCTTACGCCAGATGATTTGTAACTTTCGAGTCATCCCATCGCGCAGCTAACGCGTAAATGATACCAGTGCCGCGACCAGTCCCAAGCGCGGCAACAGCGGCGTGTCGGTTTTCGATCAGGCCGGCAACATCATCGGCAGGGTTGTCTCCAAGCTCGGCGCGCTGAAGATCGCCGAGCGTACCGGCGACCTGCCGCAGAACGTCAACTTCGCGACTCGCGGCGCAGTGCCGCGCGGGCTTCTCGAAACGAACAGGACTGACTTCACAGCATTGCGCGATACGGCGAAGCTGGGAATACCAAGATTGCAAGTCAGCGCACGGTGGTTGCGGTACGGGTGCGGCACTTGCTGCGGCCACCACTCTACGTCAGCACTACAACTTTCTAAACAAAAACAAATTACCCGCGTAGATGCCGGTGACGACGGAACCGCATCGTTCGCGAGTGGCGCATCGCACACGTCCGCGATTGATCGCTTCGCGCGCACACCAGCACGCTTGTAAGCCGCTCCCTTCCACGCAATAGGAGCTACGCCTTACGCGAACCATGAAATGTTAATTAAAACAAATAGTTAGCGTTATATCGTGTCCTCATTTTTATGAATGGACGGGAGAAGCCGAGAGCTTAACGCCGAGAGCATGAAGCAGTTTGAGCATCGTGTCGTAGCGCGGCTTGGCACCTGGTGTAAGCGCCTTGTAGAGACTCTCGCGGCCTAGACCCGTATCCTTCGCAAGTTGTGCCATGCCGCGGGCACGAGCCACATCGCGCACGGCCGTTAGAAATACATCGGGATTGGGATCCTCCAATGCGGCGGTTATGTATTCCGCGACGGTCTCATCATCATTGAGGTAGTCGGCAGCGTCAAATGGGGCAAATTTAGTCATGGCTCACTCCTTTTTCAAAGCCCGTGCCATCTCAATGGCACGTTTGATGTCACGCTTCTGCGAGGACTTGTCGCCGCCCACAAGAAGCAAATAAACCACCGCAGCACGCCGCGTGAAATAGGCTCTATAGCCCGGTCCAACATGAACCCGCATTTCGGAGACGCCTTCGCCGACCGGCTCACAGTCACCGAAATTACCATGCTCGGCAGACCGGATACGATGGACGATTCGCGCGCGACCCACTTTGTCCTTCAGGGCGACCAGCCAAGCGTCGAATTCCTCGGAACGCTCAAAGGTGTTCATGCGTTACAGTGTATCCGAATGGATACCCATGCGCAATCCCGAACGCAAGAGCGAGTTATTACTGAGAGCGCTCAAAAACCAAGTGCAACATTTTTACTTTTTACCAGGCACATCGAGGATGCCTACACGCAGAGGGTCAAACGGTATCACGCCGACCTGCCGCGGAACGTGAACTTTGCGGTATGCAGCGAAGTGACGCGCGCGTTACCCCGCGCGGTCAGTGATAAAGGGCGCCGGCAAGTTGCAGTCGCAGCGGACGGACCATTGACAAATTCTTGACATCTCGTAATGCAAAGTCAAGAACTGACCCTATTGCTTTTGGTGGGTAGAGGTTTTCTCAGACATCAGTTTGAATCGCACCCCTGGTGATCCGCGCGCATTCAACATTGCGGCAATATCGTGCGCGTGAGCCTCGAACCGCTGGCTGCGAGATGCGCGGCGAATCACGCCCGGCACTCGTGCTGACGGCCAAGAACTTCATTCGGCTGGGTAAGGTGTTGTTGGTGCCTTGTTCGATCAGGCTGGCCACTTCATCGGCGTCGCCGCTTCCAAACTCGACGCGATGAAAATCGCCAAGCGCACCGGCGACCTGCCGCAGAACGTCAACTTCGCGATTCGCGGCGAAGTGCTGCGCGGGTTTCTGGAGAAGAACCGGGTTGATTTCACCGCATCGCGCGAGACCGCAAAGCTTGAGAACACCGAGATCGCCGTCAGGGAGTGGGGGTTACGGCGTAGGGTGGCGGTATTCGGGTAAGCCTCGTCCCCCAAAGTATGTGAAAAGCAGCACTTATGCCGGGGCGATTACCGGCGGTTGCAGTCTTGCACTACTCGCCCGCTTTTCAAATAGCTTATCGAATGTGGCCAGCGCCTCACATCCCGTTGCGCCGGCATGGTGCAGTGCGTCGGCAAAATCGAAGCCCGCTTGATAGCGCTGTAGCGCCAGGGTGATATCCCCGCTGCGTTCAAAATTCAGGTTACGCACTGATAAAAAGCCCTCGAACGATCTGACTATAGCGGCTCTGGGCATTTTATAAGGCCCTCTCAACGTCCATTCAAGCTCCAGCGCAACCGTGATCGGCACGAACAGCGCGCCGCCTGCATCTATCATCTTTGCCGCCTGCCGCGCTTGTCGCGGAGTATCGTTGGTGGCAATTCTGGCAAGAACGTTGGTGTCCAGGGCAATCACGATTTAATCGCAAATTTGGCCACATCCAACTGCTTATCCGTCAACGCCGGCCCGGTGTAACCAGCGATGCCGATGCAATCCGATGCACGCTTGGTCTTCCGGGCATTATCCATCAGCATTCTGAATCCACCGTCATCCGGCACAACATCCAGCCGGGTTCCAGCAGTGATTCCAAGAAGACGCCGAATCTTAGCGGGGATGACGACTTGACCTTTTTCCGACACCGTCACGATCATGATGTGCTCCTCTATCGAGATATCTTCATCCTATCACAATGGCTTACTCACGTAAGACATCAGCGCCTCCAGTCGCCAGACGCATGCCAAGACTCGCCAAATGTAGGTCGCCGCCCCCGCCTGCATGACGAGCCGCACCCCTCGACGCGAGACTTAAATATCTTTTTAAAACAATCGTTTACGGGTTATCGCGCCTTGCCCAACATAACGCCAGTTGTTCAACATTGCTTGACAACATAAATCGCATTGGATATTCTGCGTTCAACGATGCTTAACATGAAAGGTGCAACGATGGAGGTCGCGCTACGCAAGTACGGCAACAGCACGGTGGTGGTGCTGCCCCCGGCG
>CAMDLH010000162.1 GCA_945901405.1 Bordetella parapertussis
GCGCTCACCATCGGCGTGCTCGAACTTACGGCGCAGGCGCGGCAGATTTCCGAATATACGTTCCGCACGTTTGAAATCTTCACCATCGCCACCATCGTCTACGCGCTGATCACGTTGACGGTGACGTTCTCGATGCGCTGGCTGGAAAAACGCACGCGCGTGCCGGGTTACATCGGCTCGCAGGGCGGCAAATAGCCATGTTCACAGGCTTTGACTTCGAAGTCATCTGGACCTCGCTGCCCTACCTGTGGGAGGGCATGCAATTTTCGCTGGGCCTCACACTGCTGGCGATGTTGGGCGGCATCTTCATCGGCACGCTGCTCGCGCTGATGCGGCTGTCGCCGTACAAGGTGTTGAGTTATCCGGCGGGCGCCTACGTCAACCTGGTGCGTTCGATTCCGCTGATCCTGGTGATCTTCTGGTTTTATTTCCTGA
Source organism: Bordetella parapertussis (assembly GCA_945901405.1). GTDB lineage: Bacteria > Pseudomonadota > Gammaproteobacteria > Burkholderiales > SG8-41 > CAMDLH01. Next base: position 436 of record CAMDLH010000162.1, read on the forward strand.
TTCCGATCGCGATGAAGAAACTCACCGGCAACCCGTACGCCTCTGGCATCGGGCCGTTTTATTCCGCGCTGATCGCCTTCACCATGTTCGAGGCCGCGTATTACTGCGAGATCATCCGCGCGGGCATACAAAGCGTGCCGCGCGGACAGGTCAGCGCCGCCTACGCGCTGGGGCTTAACTACCGGCAGGCGCACGTGCTGGTGATACTGCCGCAAGCGTTTCGCAACATGATCCCCGTGCTGCTCACCACCAGCATCATTCTGTTTCAGGATACCTCGTTGGTTTACGTCGTGGGCCTCACCGATTTCATGGGCGCGGCGGGCAAGATCGCGCGGCGTGATGGGCGGCTGGTTGAAATGTATCTATTCGCCGCGCTGATATATTTCATCATCTGCTATTCGGGATCGTATTTCGTCAGGCGTTTGCAGGCACGTTATAACGTGGGCAGGTAAGGAAACAACCATGATCGAAATGAAAAACGTCAGCAAGTGGTACGGCAGCTTTCAGGTGCTGAAGAATTGCACCACGAAAGTGGATGACGGCGAAGTCGTCGTGGTGTGCGGCCCATCGGGCTCCGGCAAATCGACGCTGATCAAGTGCGTTAACGGGCTGGAACTGTTCCAGCAGGGCGAAATCACCGTGGGCAGCATTTCGGTCGGTGCGCCGGATACGGACTTGCCTGATCTGCGTTCGCATATCGGCATGGTGTTCCAGAATTTTGAGTTGTTTCCGCACATGAAGGTGATCGACAACATAAACCTGGCGCAGATCAAGGTTTTAAAGCGCACGCCGGAGCTGGCCCGCGAGAAATCAATGGCGCTTCTGAAGCGTGTCGGCCTCGAAATACAAGCCGAGAAACACCCCAGCCAACTCTCCGGCGGCCAGCAACAGCGCGTAGCCATCGCGCGCGCGCTGGCGATGGATCCGCTCGCCATGCTGTTCGACGAGCCCACCTCCGCGCTCGATCCGGAGATGATCAACGAAGTGCTCGACGTGATGACCGAGCTTGCGAAAGAAGGCATGACCATGATGGTGGTCACGCACGAAATGGGGTTCGCCAGCCGCGTCGCACATCGCGTGGTGTTCATGGACGAGGGCGAAATCGTCGAAGATGCCAAAAAAGAAGATTTTTTTGGCAAGCCGCGCTCCGAGCGCGCGCAGCATTTTTTGTCAAAGATACTGCATCACTGATTTGGAGTGCGGGAGCTTGCTCCCGCTTTTCTTCGTGAGGACTTGCCGCTCAACGAAGACTTACTTCATCCATTATCGTAAGAGCGGCGGCAAGCCGCCGCACTCCAGATTGTCAACCGCTCTTTCCAATCACTGGGAAATTCCCAATGAAACCAATACTTACAACAATACTTCTTGTTGCATTCAATACCGTCCAAGCCGCCGAACCGGCATCATCCTATCCGTCCAAACCCGTGCGCGCGATCGTAGGATACGCCCCCGGCGGCGGCAGCGACATCATGGGGCGCATCATCGGGCAGGAACTCGCCAAGGCGTTTGGCCAGCAGATCATTGTTGAAAATCGCGCGGGTGCGGCGCAAAACGTCGCGGCCGAATTGATCGCCCGCGCACCGGCGGACGGCTACACGCTGTTCATGAGCTCTGCGGCGCTGGGCATTAACATCAGTCTGTACCCGAAGATCAATTACCACCCGATCAAGGATTTCGCGCCGTCGGCGCTGTTCGCGGTCAGTCCGAATCTACTAATCACGCATCCGTCGCTACCGGTGAAAGCGGTGAAGGAATTCATCGCATTCGCTAAACAGAATCCGGGCAAACTGAACTACTCAACCTCCGGCAGCGGCAGCACACAGCACCTGTCGGGCGAAATGCTGAAAGTCATGGCAGGCATCGGCATCACGCATGTGCCCTATCGCGGCAGCGCGCCTTCGATGACGGCGCTTTTGTCGGGCGAAGTGGAATTCTCGTTCAACAACATTCCGTCGTCACTCACCTACGTGCAAAGCAACCGCCTGCGCGCCATCGCCATCACCAGCGCGAAACGTTCCGCGCTGCTGCCCGGCTTGCCGACAATGGCCGAGGCCGGCGTGCCGAAGTTTGAAACCGCGACGTGGTATGGCCTGCTCGCCCCCGCCGCGACGCCGCGCGACATCGTGATGAAAATAAACAACGCGGTGAACACTATCGTCAGAACCCCGGAATTCAGCAAGCGCCTCGCGCAACTGGGCGCGGACCCAGTGGTGGAGTCGCCCGAGTATTTCGCAAATTTCCTCAAGGCGGAAATCGAGCGCTGGGCACCGGTGGTAAAGGCGTCGGGAGCGAAGCCGGAGTAAAAAGCAACACCCGGAAAATATCCGTAGGATGGGTGGAGCGCAGCGCAACCCATCACAATCACACTGAAGCAACGCGCACTTGGGTTGTGATGGGTTTCACCCATCCTACGGTTATTGCCGCTGTTTGTTGAGCAACACCTTGCCTGGCCGTGCTCCAGTGGATTTCCCGCCGTCCCACACGATGGCTCCGTTCACGATCACCGTATCAATGCCCTTCGCCGGCTCGGTTGAATTCTTGAAGTCCGCCGCGTCGATCACCAGCGCTGCGTCGAACAGCGTGATGTCGGCGTATGCGCCCTTCTGCAACACCCCGCGCCCGCTCAAACCGAATTTCTTTGCCGGCAATCCCGTCATTTTGTAAACCGCTGTTTCCAGCGAAAATAATTTCAGGTCACGCGCGTAGTGCCCCAGCACGCGCGGGAAAGTGCCCCACAGCCGTGGATGCGGCTTGGCGTCGTGCGGCAGGCCGTCGGAGCCGATCATGGTTTCGTCGAATGACAGGATGCGTTGCACGTCTTTTTCGTCGAGCATGAAATAAATTGCGCCGGCGGGTTTGATTTTCTCCACCGCCTCGGCTTGCGTCATGCCGAGCTGGCGCGCGACTTCATCCAGATCGACACCGGAGAACTCCGGATGCGGTTTGGACCAGGTAATGATGATGCGCGAGGACTGTTCGAGCCGGTCGTAGCGCAGCACGGTGGATGACGCAATATACGGATAACAATCCAGGCACACCGGCTGCTCGCTCATGCGTTGCGCGATCAGCGCCAGCGTCTCGGCCGAGCGGCCGTGATTGCGGATGCCCACGGTCTTGTGATGTGAGATCACCACCGGCACATTGAGGCTGCGTCCGATGGCGCAAGTCTCTTCAATCGAGTCAATCACCTGATCGTCTTCGTTGCGCATGTGGGTCACGTACATGCCGCCGAACTCGGTCAGCGGCCGGCACACTTCGATGATTTCCTCGGTGGGCGCGCTCGCCGCGGGCGGATACGCGGTGCCAGTGGAAACGCCTATCGCGCCGGAGGCCATCGACTCGCGCGCCATCTCGCGCATTTTCGCGATCTCGGCTTTAGTCGCGGGGCGTTCGAGTTTATCCATCGTGGCCACGCGAAACGTGGTGTGCCCCACCAGACACGCGGCGTTGATCGCGGCGGGCGTTGCGGCGAGTTCCTCGCGATACGCACCAAACGAGGGAAAACGAAACCAGCCGCCGTCGCTGTCCAGCAAATCGAGCGGCGGGGTGATCACACCGGCACGCGGCGCGGGCGAATGTGCGAGGCTGATGCCGCAGTTGCCGGCGATCACCGTGGTCACGCCCTGACTCACCTTGGGCGTCATCGCCGGGTCGGAGAACAGTAGCCGGTCGTCGTGCGTGTGTACGTCGATAAAACCGGGCGCTGCGATGTGGCCCTCCGCGTCGATCTCACGCTCGGCGTGCAAGTTCTTCAGATTTCCAATCTCGGCGATCAGGCCATCGCGCACGCCGATGTCACCCTGATAGCGCGGCGCGCGCGTGCCGTCGATGATGGTGGCGTTGCGGATGATGAGGTCGAATTGAAGAGTAGTCATGGTAGTTATCCAGTAATCCGGTTCGTAGCGGCTGCTACAACCTCATTGCGCATCAATCCAGTTTCGCGCCAGACTTGCGCACCACATCGCCCCACTTCACCGACTCCGCCTTAACGAAGGCGGCAAACTCGGCAATCGTACCGCCCACCGCCTCTGCATCTATCGCCGCAAAACGCTCCCTTAAATTGGGCGATTGCAGCGCACGATTGGTCTCGGCATTGAGCTTCGCAATAATCTCTCGCGGCGTGCCCACGGGCGCCACCAGCCCGCCCCACGCGGTGGTTGCATAACCCGGCACGCCCGCCTCGGCGATGGTCGGAAAATCAGGAAATACCGGCGAGCGGCGCGGGCCGCTCACCCCAAGGCCGCGCAATTTGCCCGACTTCACCGCAGGCGAAATCGAGGTGAGATTGTCGAACATCAACTGCACCTGCCCCGCCATCAAATCCTGTATGCCTTGCGGGCTGCCTTTGTACGGCACGTGCACGATCTGCGTGCCGGTCATGATCTTGAAGAGTTCGCCGCCGAGGTGCCCCGTAGTGCCGTTGCCCGCCGAGGCATTAAACAATTTGCCAGGATTTTTCTTCGCATGGTCGATCAACTCGCGCACGCTTTTCACCGGCAGCGACGGATGCACCGCCAGCAGATTGTGCGTGGATAAAAATTGCCCGATCAGCATCAGATCGCGGTCCGGATCGTACGGCTGTTTCGGCAGTAGCGTCTTGTTGATGGCCAGCGTGACCACGTTGGCATAACCCAGCGTGTAGCCATCCGGGTTGGCGCGCACCACCATCTCCGTGCCTATGGTCTGCGCGCCGCCTACACGATTGTCGATGACGATCTGCTGGCCCATCTGCTTCACCAGCTCGATGGCGAGGATGCGCGTAACCACGTCCGGCGAGCCGCCAGGCGCGGAAGAAATAATCAATCGTATCGGGCGGTCGGGGTACGCCGCCATCGCCACGTTACTCAACTGCGTAATTAACAGCGCCGATAATACAATGTACGTTATTGATTTTATTGACATTTTATTTCTCGCAAACTCTGGACATCAAGCCGCGGATAAAGGCTTCGCACCGAGCCACCTGCTCCAGCGCCACGAATTCATTCGGCTTGTGCGCCTGATCGATAGACCCCGGCCCGCACACCACCGAGGCGATGCCCGCGCGTTGAAACTGCGAGCCTTCGGTGCCGTACGACACCTTGCCGGTGTCGCTGTTACCCGACAGCGCTTGCGCGAGCGCGACAACTTCTGTCTCGGGGCTGTTATCCATCGCGGGTATCTGCGACATCAATTGGATGTCGAAGCCCGCATCCTTGTACACCGCGCGCATTTCGGGTTCGAGCGTGGTGGTGACATGGGTTTTGAATTCCTCAAACAGTTTTTCCGGATCGTCGTTGGGCAAGTAACGAAACTCGAAATCGAACGAACATTCATGCGGCACGATGTTGAGCGCCGTGCCGCCGTGCATCACGCCGGTGTGCACCGTGGTGTGCGCGACATCAAAACCGCGGTCGAAAGGGCCGCGGCTCGCGTGGCGGCGCGCCATGTTCTTCAAAAACGCGACTGCTTCAGCCGCCGCTTCCACCGCGTTCACCCCGCCCGGCGCGTAGGCCGAGTGCGAGGCGAGGCCGCGCACGATGACGCGGTAACTTTTCTTGCCCTTGTGCGCGATCACCGGTTTCATCAGCGTGGGTTCGCCGACGATGCATGCACGCGGGCGAATGTTGTTGGCCACCAGATCGTCGATCATGCGCCCCACGCCGAGGCAGCCGACTTCCTCGTCGTACGAAAACGCCAGATGCAGCGGCGCCTTCAACTCGCGTTGCATGAATTCAGGCAACAGCGCGAGCACGATGGCGATAAAGCCTTTCATGTCACACGTACCGCGGCCAAAAAGTTTGCCGTCGCGCTCAACCAGCTTGAACGGATCGGAATCCCACGCCTGCGCCGCCACCGGCACTACGTCGGTGTGGCCTGAGAGCACCACACCACCGTTCCCGCGCGGGCCTAAAGTTGCAAACAGATTGGCCTTGGCGCGCGTGTCGTCAAACGTCAGGCGTATATCGGCGTCGTACGGCTTCAGGTAGTCGCGTACGTAATGAATGAGTTCGAGATTGGAATCGCGGCTGACGGTCGGGAACCCGATCAGCGTGCGGATCATGTCCACGCTGGACACCGAGGCGCTCATGTCTTTCTCCATGCGTTAAAGAGGCAGGATAAGAGCCGAACAAGGGACTGTCAACGTAGGCAAAATCCGGTATGCTTTGCGTGCTGGCTATCTTGAGGAATCCCATGAAAAAAATACTTACGCTGTTGCTGTTGAGCCTGCTATGTTCAGCCCCCGCGCGTGCCGCCGACATGAGCATCGCGCTGAGCGCGGATGTCACCTCGATGGATCCGCATTTTCACAATCTCACGCCCAACAACAATGTCGCCGGCCATGTGTTCGACACACTGGTGGGCAAGGATGCGCGCGGCAAGCTGATACCGCAGCTCGCGGTGTCGTGGCGCACGGTTGACGACACCACGTGGGAATTCAAGCTGCGCAAAGGGGTGAAGTTTCACGACGGCTCGGATTTTACCGCCGCCGATGTGGTGTTCACGCTGGACCGTGTGCCCAACGTGGCCAACAGCCCGTCGTCGTTCGCCACCTACAGCAAGCAGATCGTCGAGAAAATCATCGTCGATCCGCTGACCATACGCTTCAAGACCGCGACACCGTATCCGCTGATAGCCAACGACATGGGCACCATCATGATCGTGTCGAGCCGTGCCGCCAAGGGAGCGGCCACCGAGGATTTTAATTCCGGTAAGGCGGCCATCGGCACCGGCCCCTACAAGCTCGTGCGCTGGAGCAAGGGCGATCGCGTCGAACTCGCGCGCAACGACGCTTACTGGGGTGCGAAATCACCGTGGGACAAGATGACGTTTCGCATCATCACCTCCGACCCCACGCGCGTGGCGGCACTCTACGCGGGCGATGTGCAGGCGATTGAAAACGTGCCCACCGCCGATCTGGCGAAGGTGTCGAAAACCGTGGCACTCAATACCTATCGCATCGTGTCGCACCGCGTGATGTATCTGCATATCGACGGCAACCGCGAGCGCTCGCCGTTTGTCACCGACAAGGCGGGCAAGCCGCTGGACAAAAACCCGCTGCGCGATGTGCGCGTGCGCCGCGCGATCAGCAAGGCGATCAATCGCCCGGCGCTGGTGGATCGTGTGATGGAAGGTGCGGCGCGCGCCACCGGCCAACTCATGCCCGATGGCATGTTCGGCTACAACCCGGCGTTAAAGCCAGAGACCTTCGATGCCGAAGGCGCGCGCAAGCTGCTCGCCGAAGCAGGTTATCCGGATGGCTTTGGCTTGACACTGCACGGGCCGAATGACCGTTACGTCAACGACGACCAAATCGCGCAGGCCATCGCGCAAATGCTCTCGCGCATCGGCATCACCACCAGGGTCGAGACCATGCCGTCGTCGATTTATTTCAGCCGCGCCAGCAAGCTTGAATTCAGCCTTATGCTGGTGGGCTGGGGCTCGGATACCGCCGAAGCCTCGTCGCCGCTCAAGGCGCTGCTCGCCACCTTCAATACGGCCAAGGGCATGGGCCAGGCCAATCGCGGCCGTTATTCCAGCGCAAAAATGGATGGACTGCTCGATCAGGCGCTGGCCACGGTGGACGACGCCAAGCGCGAAAAACTTTTACAGCAGGCCACCGAAGTGGCGATGAACGAGCTTGGCATCATCACGCTCTACCATCAGGAAAACGTGTGGGCGAGTCGCCGCGGCCTCACCTACACGCCGCGCGCGGATGAGAGAACGCTGGCGCATGGGTTCAGGCCGCAGTGAGAAGGCACAGGTAAAGGCAGACACTTGAACTGCAATCTGCCTAAAAGTACTCTCATCCTCCATTCTTGAGTGGTCATTATTTTATTAAGTTATTGATTTTATTGTTTAATTTTAATTCCACCAAGCTTGCTTACGCGAAATTTTTGAACAAAAGCATCGAATTGATGATATGATGCGTACTTTCGATTTTGGGAGCCATCCATGCGCACCACCCTGACCATTGCCGAAGACGCACTGCTGGTCGCCAAGCATCTGGCCGCGCGCGAAAAAATGTCGCTTGGCGACGCGGTCTCGGCGCTGATCCGCACCGGCGCGCGCGCCGCAAGCACGCCCGCGGACATGGTCGCGCCGCTGCGCGGTCGCTTCGCGCTGCTGTCCGCCCGCGACGAAGTCATCACTGTCGAACGCGTGCGCGATCTCATGGAGCAGGAAGGCATTTAGTGCCCGCCGGAGCGAACCCAGGGGCCATGGAACCGCGCGCGCACTATCAGGCGCACCCCGCTCAGGCGGGCGCGGCGAGGCGCATGCTGCTCGATGTCAATGTGTGGGTCGCGCTGTTTGACGACGCGCATGTAGCGTCCGCCCAGGCCAATGCGCTGATCGACACTCCGGGCATCGCCATCGCCACCTGTCCGCTGGTTGAAAACGGCGTCATTCGCATTCTGAATCTGCCGAGCTACGGCAGGCGTGGCGCGCTCGGCCTGCAGCGCGTGCGCGCACAATTGATTTACGCTTGCCATTCGCTCGATCACGAGTTCTGGCCGGACGATGTCACGCTGCGCGACGACGGCGCAGTCGATTTCAACCGCGTGCACGGGCACAATCAGATCACCGACCTGTATCTGCTTGCGCTCGCGGTCAAGCGCCACGGCTCGCTGGTCACGTTTGATCAGAACATCCCGCTGGATGCCGTGCGCGGCGCGGACGCTCGGCACTTGCGGGTGCTGTAGCGAGCTTGGCATCATCACGCTCTACCATAAGGAAAACGTGTGGGCCTCCCGCCGCGGCCTCGCCTACACGCCGCGCGCGGATGAGAGAACGCTGGCGCATGCATTCAGGCCGCAGTGATTCTCATCGAGACTAACAACCGACATAGTAAGAGTAGTTCGACGAAGAATCCGAGGCTCTGGTTCGCCCGCTGACCGACGTGCAGCCGCTGCCGACGAACACCGATGATCCGCTTGCCGAATCGCGTCTATAGTAGCTGCTGCTCCCGCCGCTACGGCGTTGATTCGCGATCATCAGCAGATTGCCTATGGGCCGCTGTCCCTCGACACCAAAGTTTCCCTGCCCATCGACCCACCAGCGGCCGGGCCAGGGCGGCTGCCCCAGCAATGACGTCAGACCTTGAGCATCAAGTGGATGAATCTCGCGGCCATTGATGAACACACCGGTGATATTGCCCTGGCCTCCACCCGAAGCATTGGCCGGCGCAACGCCTCCACCAAGATTCAGGCCGGGATAGAGAAAACCCCGGGTTGGGCCGCCCCATTGCCCGGCAGCGCCGCTGATGGCGTCGTACCAATAGTTGCCCGAGGGTATCTGCACACCCCACGCCTTCTCAAATTGCGCGAGTATCGCGAGATCCGATGCTGTTGCCGCCCGGCCGTTAAAGGTTATCGTGCGTGAGTCCGCGCCGCTCGCTTGCGCGTGCGCGGGCGTGACCGCGATAGGCCATGGGGAGTATTGAAAAGCAAACCCCATGATCAACGTCAATAAAGCCAATGTGAAACGGAATTTCGTGTTCATGGCCCTACCCCCATGGTTCGTTCACAAACAAGGCAACCGCAAAATAAGTTTACGTGTGTTTCAGCGGTGTTTGCAAAAATGACCTGATCCCTCGCTGCCCGACGGTGCGGGAAGCGGGTTTTCCCGGGTACGAAGTGCAATCGTGGTACGGTATGTGCGTGCCGTCGGGCACGCCTGCGGCGATACTCTACAAACTGAACGCTGACATTCACTCGGTGCCGCGTATTCCGGAAATTCAGCAGCGGCTAACCGAACCGGGTATCGATGTGGCGCCCACCACGCGCAAAGAGTTCGATCAGTTCATCCGCGCGGAGATTACGCGCTGGGCGCAGGTGATTCAGGATGCGGGGATTGCGCGGCAGTGACACGGTGCGGTAGACGGGCGGCGCTAAATGATTTCAAACGTTTTGCGCCCCGCCAACCGGTATCGGCTGAAATCCCGCACATCAATGGTCATCACGCGCCGCGATCCGCTGCGATTGGCAAGCCACACGACAGAGGCGTCGGCGAAATCCATTTCACGCCGCTCGCTGTATTGTTCGATCCAATCCGCCATGGCCGGCAGATCTGTCGCGTGAAATTCATGCACGCTGACCGCGCCCGCACCGATCCAGCGCATCAGGGCCGTTTTCATTTTCACGCGCGGCAATATGTGCAACGCCTCGGTGACACAAGGCCAGGTCGTCAGCAGCATGCCTGCGGCGGGCAGTTCCGTCCGGAAGTGTTGATGTTCTTCCGCGCTGGGGTCGAACAGCGCGACCAGCACGCCACTATCGAGCAGCGTGCTTAACACGAAGTGACTTCTTCAAGCGGCTGGAAATGTTTTTCGCGCTGTCCCGGTTGCCCGAGCCCTCAATGCCCGCCAGCATTTCGTCGAGCAGTGCGGCAGCTCTTTGACCGCCTTGTTCGGCGCCGAGCGACTGCTCGATAAGATCGTTTACCAATTGCGACTTGTTGAGCCGCGTTTTTTTGCAATGCTGCTCCAGCAGCGTTTCTGCAGTTGGGCGCAGACGAATCGACAAGGTGCTCATTGGGCAAACCAGCCTTTTTGTATGACAAATCTTAGAGAAATTGTATGACGTGTATTACAAATAGTCAAATCTTACAGGCAGGTGTGTCGCGGTAGATGGCGCGACCCAACGTGTGCATACTGACTATTGCACTTTGTCTCAATGACATGCAATGTCAAGAACTACCCCCTTCGTGCTCCCAAAGGATATTATGCAATTAAGCAAGCCTGACCCCATTGCCTCCTATCGCGATACTTTCGAGGACGCGAAGTCGGGCATGATGGCGGCCTACGCGACGGGGGATTACACGCTGCAACAGATTGCCGACGCATTTGGCGTGCACTATGCAACCGTCAGCCGGGCGGTGAACCGAGGGTGATGCTATATTGCAAGACCTGACACTATCGCTTTCGCTTTGCGGTTGCTGCGATCACAATGGCTGCAGATCAGCACGGGGGTGCGGCAGCCGCCGCACAGGTAGCGTCTTCCGGGGATATCCATTGGCACTCAGGGCCAATGGGAGTCGACGGCGACGTGCGCTTCGTGAAATACTATGCGGTCAACGTTGCCGCGGTTGGGGCTGCGGGGCGCGGCATCGGAACTGGCTTGGCGGTTGGGGCCGGTGTCGCGCCTGCGTTTCCACCGGCCAGTCGGCTTTCTACCCCATCGCCGATGCGAGCGGCTACCTCCGCGCAGACTAAGTGCGCCCTTCGTTCGACCGCTTCAACTCACGCTGACACGGCACGCTGGTGATCCAGCCGTGCTTCGCTTGCCGGACGATGGTTGGCTTTGCAATTCCATTCGCCACAAGCCCTGCGCAGCACACTGCAAAATCGACATCTTCTTGCTTGAAAATCAAAAACCAAAATCACACCCGGCTTGCGCTTGTTTGCCACCCACAAATTTCGTCGCCACCGGGTTTCTGCGGAAATGCGACACCGTTAACACTCCTCGCCTGCTTTCGTGCCTACGCATCAAGCACGCTGTCACCAGCGTATCTGCAAGGCTCGATACCCGGCCCGTGGCTAGCGGTTAGCGAGGCGGGGTTTACACCCGCTAGAATTTGCAACATTGCCCAGCCGCAACCAAGACCTGACACTTTCGTGGACGCCGGTTTGTTTGATGAGATGCACGTGGATCGCGCGGTGCAGGACACGCAGCACCGGCGTGATGAGTTCGGCATGCACGGCGAACAGGCTCCTCAGCGGGATCGGGAACGACAGCACCCATTGCCGCACCGGCACTTGGGGGATGATGTTATCGACCAGGTCGGCCGCCGTCTCGGCCATTCTGTGCGTGCCGCACGACGGGCAGATGCCGCGCCGCTTGCAACTGAACGCAACCAGCGTGTCGCGCGCGCAACCGTCGCAGGTCAGGCGCAGGAATCCATGGGCGAGTATGCCGCAGTCGAGGTAGGCGTCGAATTCGTCCTTCACAAAGCGCGGCAAACCCGGGCCGCCAATGGAAGCTGCCCCCTCTACCGTGATAGCATCCCAGACATGCGGAAAATAACGTTTCGTGGCTTGCTGCGGATACTAAGGGGATTGCTCAATCCTAAATCCTCAGCCCTCAATCCCGCCCTGGCAGTCCTCGCGCTCTGCGCCTCCGCCCATGCCGCCGATCTACGCATCGGCCTGTCCGCCGATGTCACCACCATCGATCCGCACTTTCTCGCCTCGCAACCGAATCTCACCGTCGGGTATCACGTCTTCGATGCGCTCACGCACGTGGACGAACGCACGCGGCTGATACCGGGCCTCGCGCAATCATGGCGCGCGGTGGATGCGACCACGTGGGAATTCAAGTTGCGCAAGGGAGTGAAGTTTCACGACGGCAGCGATCTCACCGCCGAGGACGTTATTTTTTCGCTTGAGCGCCCGCTCAACATCAAGGGCAGCCCCGGCGGCTTTGCCGCTTATGTGCGCATGATCAGCGAGAAACAAATCGTTGATCCGCTGACGATCCGCTTGAAGACCGCCACACCCTACGGCGCGCTGCCGCAGGAATTGAATTCGATCATGATCGTGTCGAAGAAAATCGCGCAGAACGCAACGCCGGAAGATTTTGAATCCGGCCGCGCCACCATCGGTACCGGGCCATATAAATTCGTGCGCTTCGCGCGCGGCGAAAGAGTCGAACTCGCGCGCAACGATCAGTACTGGGGCGGGCGCACGGCGTGGGAGAAAGTCACGCTGCGCATATTGCCCACCGACCCCGTGCGCACTGCGGCGCTGCTTTCCGGCGAGATCGACGTGATCGAACACGTGCCGTCAGCCGATTTAGAAAAACTCAATAAAAACAATAAGTTACGTATAGACCAAAGCACGAGCTGGCGCACCATCTTTTTGCATCTCGATCAATATCGCGCGCAATCGCCGCTGATCACCATCAACAACAAACCAAGCGATAAAAACCCGTTCATGGACGTGCGCGTGCGCCGCGCCATCAGCAAGGCGATCAACCGGCAGGCGATTGTTGATCGCGTGATGGAAAAGCTCGCCATCCCCGCTGGCAACATCGTGTCGCCCAGCGTGTTTGGCCACAACCCCGATTTGAAACCCGATGCGTATGATCCGGAGGGCGCGAAGAAACTGCTCGCCGAAGCGGGCTACCCCAATGGTTTCGGCGTAACACTCTCCGGCCCCAACAACCGCTACATCAACGACGAGCAAGTGCTGCAAGCCGTGGCGCAGATGTTGACGCGCATCGGCATACAAACCAAGGTCGAAGCGCTACCGTTGAACGCCTATCTTGGCAAGGTGCGCAAGGGCGACACGAGTTTTTCGCTGCTGGGCTGGGGTTCGTTCGCGGGCGATCTCGCGCTGCGCTCCACGCTCGCCACGCCATCGCCGGAAAAAGGCTGGGGCGCATGGAACTGGGCGAAATATTCAAACGCGAAGTTGGATCAACTGCTGGGCCAGTCGCTAGCATCGGTGGACATCAAACAGCGCGAATCGCTTGCGCGCGAAGCCGCTGCCGTCGCACTCACCGACGTGGCAGTAATACCGTTGCATCACCAGATCGTCAGTTGGGCGATGAAGTCCAACATCAGCTACGTGCCGCGCACGGATGAATTTACGTTTGCACATCTGTTCAAGCCAAGATAGACCCAGTCGCCTCAAACACTGGAAGGCGATATTCCTATTCAGGTTACCGCACAACCCCAAGGGTAAATTGTCATTTTTCTGGCAAGATACAGGCTACACCCTTGCATGAAAAACGCCCTGAAGTTGACAGTCAGATCAATAGAGCCGAGGCTTGACTTTCAAACCCCGACGGAGAATGTCATGAAACCACAACACACCCATCATCGCTGGTTCGCTATTTGCTTGAGTATTTTTCTGGGAATGATGTCCCTGAATGCCGCCGCCATTGATGCTGGCACTGTCAAGGGTACGTTTACCATTGAGGGTAAGG
>CAMDLH010000163.1 GCA_945901405.1 Bordetella parapertussis
CGCCGGCGACAAACGCGCCCAGAGCCAGCGACAGCCCGGCGATTTCGGTGATGTAGGCGATGCCCAGCGTTACCAGCAGCACGTTCAACATGAATAACTCGGACGACTTCTGCCGCGCGACCACGTGAAACCAGCCGCGCATCAGCTTTTGCCCGATGAACAGCAGCACGGTGAGCACCACCGCGGCCTTGGCCATGGCGATGCCGACGTTGACCGCAAGCTCCTCGGGCGGCGCGGACAGCGCGGGGATGAGGATCAGCAGCGGCACCACTGCGAGATCCTGAAACAGCAAAATGCCGATGATCTGGCGCCCGTGCGCCGAGTTAAGTTCAGAGCGCTCTGCCAGCAGCTTGGCGAGTATGGCGGTGGAGGACATCGCGAGCGCGCCGCCCAGCACGATGGCGCCGCGCCAGTTCACACCCAGCAGCATCGCGGCGGCGAGCACCACGGCGAGGGTCGCGATAACCTGCGCCGAACCCAGTCCGAACACCACGCGGCGCATGGTCATTAATTTGGACAAACTGAATTCAAGGCCGATGCTGAACATCAGGAACACCACGCCGATCTCGGCCAGCTCGCGCACCTGATCCGTGGTGTTGATCCAGCCCAGCGCGTGCGGGCCAATGGCGACACCGACGATCAGGTAACCGAGCAGCGGCGGCTGCTTGAGGATGCGCGCCACCACCACCACCAGTACCGCGGCGGCGAGCAATATCAGTACGGGTTGTAACGTGCTGTGCATGCGGCGTTCAAAAAAATGTATTTCGCTTGTGCGTATTCAACGATGTGCGTTGTCTTCGATGATGCCTTAATACACGCAAAATGCAAGCCTGCCAGACGGGGATTCAGACCCTCATCTGTTATAATTTTCCCCATGAATGACGCATCCAATACAACGCAAGGCAACGCCGCGGATGCCATAGCCGCCGCGCGCGAAGTGCTCGAAATCGAGGCGCGCGCGGTCACGCATTTGATTTCGCGGCTGGATGCGCGTTTCGCCGATGCGGTGCAATTGATACTCGGCTGCCAGGGGCGCGTGGTGGTGAGCGGCATCGGCAAATCCGGCCATATCGCGCGCAAGATCGCCTCAACGCTGGCAAGCACTGGAACACCAGCGTTTTTTTTGCACCCCGCCGAGGCGAGCCACGGCGACCTCGGAATGGTGACGCGCGTCGATGTGTTCATCGCGCTGTCGTATTCGGGCGAGAGCAACGAGTTGCTGGCGATCGTGCCGGTACTCAAACGCCAGGGCGCAAAGCTGATCGCGATGACCGGCAACGCGGCCTCGGCGCTGGCGGCGGAGGCCGATATACATCTGGATGCCGGCGTGGAAATGGAGGCATGTCCGCTCAATCTCGCGCCCACCGCCAGCACCACGGCGGCGCTCGCGCTGGGTGATGCGCTGGCGGTGGCGCTGATGCGTGCGCGCGGCTTCACGCGCGATGAGTTTGCAATGTCGCATCCAGGCGGCACGCTGGGCCGTAAACTGCTTACGCATGTGCGCGACGTGATGCGCACCGGCGCCGCCGCGCCGCGGGTGGCGGATACGGTGATGCTCGAAGCAGCCATGCTTGAAATGACGCGCGGACAAATGGGCATGACGGCGATTCTCGATACAGCGGGCAAGGTCACCGGCGTATTTACCGACGGCGATTTACGCCGGGCGCTGGAGCGGGGGGTGGATTTGCGCGCCACGCCCATCGCCCAGGTCATGAAGCGCGGGCCGCGCACCATCGCGCCGGAACGTCTTGCCGTTGAGGCGGTCGAAATCATGGAGCGCAACAAGGTCAATCAACTGCTGGTGGTGGATGCCGAGGACAAGCTCGTGGGCGCGCTCAACATGCACGACCTGTTTCGCGCCAAGGTGGTCTAGCATGGATGTCCACGCGCGCGCAAAGGGCATACGCCTTGCGGCATTCGATGTCGATGGCGTGATGACCGATGGCGGACTGTGTTACACCGACTCCGGCGAGGAATTCAAGATATTCAATGTGCTCGACGGGCACGGCATCAAAATGCTGCAAGACACCGGCGTCAAGATCGCGATTGTCACCAGCCGCCGTTCGCGCACGGTGGAGCTGCGCGCAAAAAATCTCAATGTCGATTTTCTGCATCAGGGCGTATCAGCCAAGCTCGAAACCTTTCAGGCCATGCTGGCTTCACTCGGGCTGGATGCGTCCGCCGCGTCGTACATGGGGGACGACTTGATCGATTTGCCGGTGCTGCGCCGCTGCGGGCTTGCGATCTCGGTGCCGGATGCGCCCGCAGTGGTGCGCGAGCATGCGCACTACATCACGCGCGCGCGCGGCGGGCGTGGCGCGGTGCGCGAGGCGGCTGAACTCATCATGCACGCGCAAGGCACCTACGATGCGCGCATCGCGGAATATTTAAAGTGAGTCTAAAGTGAGCCTGGCATGAGTTTCACCGGACGCGGGCATGGTTGAACGACTTGCCCCGCTGTTCCCACTGCTGTTGCTGGCGGCGCTTGCGGGGATGACCTGGTGGGTGGATCAGACGTTGCAGCCGCAGCCGGTCAAGCGCGATGCCATCCTGCGGCACGATCCGGATTACATCGTGAACAAGCTGGTGGTCTTGCGCATGGATGTGTCCGGCAAGGTCAAGCACACGCTGCGCGCCGAGAAGATGACGCATTACCCGGATGACGACACAACGCACCTGGAGTCGCCCTATTTCGTGTCCGAAAGCATACGCGCGCCGCTCACGGTGGTGGCGCAAAAGGCGCTGGTTTCGAGCAATGGCGAAAATATCTATTTCATGGAAAACGTGGTGGCGACGCGCGCCGCCTACGCCGGCAAAAGCGAAATGAAGCTGCAAAGCAGCTATTTGCACGTGATTCCCGAAGAAAACCGCGTGCAGACCAACCGCCCGGTGAGGATTACCGACGCCAATTTCACTGTCAACGCAGTTGGCTTAGAATTCAATCAAGACACACTTATACTCAAGCTCCATTCCCAGGTAAGAGGCGCCTATCATGATCCAAAACGCAAGCTCAGTGGCAAACCGGGCACTCCCGGTTAAGCGGCTGGTGCGCGTCCGCCGCGGCCTGTTCGCCGGTGGTTGCGCATGGGCGCTCGCATTGTTTGCGCTCGCCGCGCCGGCGCCCGCTTGGGCCGAAAAGGCCGATCGCGACAAGCCGGTCAACATCGAATCCGACAGGGTCACGGTGGATGACGCAAAGCAGGTCGCCGTGTTCGAGGGCAACGTGGTGCTCACGCAGGGCACGCTGGTGATTCGCGGCGACCGCATGGAGCTGCGCCAGGACAAGGAAGGGTTCAAGCAAGGCACGTCGTGGGGCAAGCTCGCGTATTTCAAGCAAAAACGTGAGGGCCTCAATGAATTCGTCGAGGGCTGGGCCGAGCGCATCGAATACGACGGGCGCGCCGACAAATTGCAGCTTTTTACGCGCGCGGCAATGAAGCGTAATGAGGACGATGTGCGCGGCGATTACATTTCGTACGACGCGACGACGGAATTCTTTCAGGTGATCGGCGGCGGCGCCAAGGCCGCGTCGGCCAACAACCCGGATGGACGTTCGCGCATGGTGATGCAGCCTAAATCGAAGTCGAAACCGCCAGCCGAGCCGCCGCCGCTGTCACTGAAGCCCGCGGTTGATATCGCGGCGCCGCGCGAGGAGCCGGATGTTCCAAGATAAAACGGCCGACATGCCCGATACCCAGTCTTCGCCCGTCGTGCCGCCCGCGGCCGCGCCGGTGGCCGTGAGTTTGCCAGTGAGCACGCCAGTGAGTACAACAGTGAGTTTGCTGAAGGCGGAGCGGTTGAAGAAACGTTACCGCTCGCGCGTGGTGGTGAAGGATGTATCGCTCGAGGTGCGCAGCGGCGAGGTAATAGGCCTGCTCGGTCCCAATGGCGCGGGCAAGACCACGTGTTTTTACATGATGGTGGGCCTCGCGCCGATGGATGGCGGTGAACTCTACCTTGATGGACAGCGGCTCACGCATTTTCCGATACACCGCCGCGCGCGCATGGGGCTGTCGTATTTGCCGCAGGAGGCGTCGATCTTTCGCCGGCTGTCGGTGGCGGACAACATCCGCGCCATTCTTGAATTGCATCTTTCGCGCGCGGTGGATATCGAAAACCGTCTCGATGATTTATTGCGCGACCTGTCGATCACGCATTTGCGCAACAATCCCGCGATCAGCCTGTCTGGCGGCGAGCGCCGCCGCGTCGAAATCGCGCGCGCGCTGGCGACCTCGCCGCGGTTCATATTGCTGGATGAACCGTTCGCGGGCGTGGATCCGATTGCCGTGATCGAGATCCAGAAAATCATCGGTTTTCTGAAGGAGCGCCACATCGGCGTGGTGATCACCGATCACAACGCGCCGGCCACGCTGCACATCTGCGACCGCGCCTACATCATCAATGACGGTACCGTGCTGGCAAGCGGGACGCCCACCGAAATCGTCTATAATGAGAGCGTCAGAAAAGTCTATCTGGGAGAGAATTTCCGCTTATAGGCGCCTGTAGGTTAACAAGCCGTTCTCCTCGCCGCGCGGCATTCCCATGAAGCATTCCCTCCAACTCCGCCTTTCACAGCATCTCACGCTCACGCCGCAGTTGCAGCAGTCGATCAAGCTGTTGCAGTTGTCGACGCTGGAGCTCGATCAGGAACTCGAACGTTTCCTGCGCGACAATCCGCTGCTCGAGCGCGATGACGGCATGCGTGACGCAATACCGATGGATGCGCGCGAGCGTCCGAACGAGCCCGCGCAATCGGTCGCGGAGTCGGCACCGGCCGAGGACTCCGTGCGCGATAGTGACAACGACAGCGGCGGCAATGGTAACAGCGGCGACGTGTTTGCCGAGCTGCCGTTCGGAAGCGTCCGCGAACGCGGCGACGGCGGCGACGCGGACGGCGACGGTGAATTCACCAGCATCGCAGAGGACGCGCCCACGCTGCGCGAACACCTGATCGCGCAATTGTCTCTGGTCAATGTGTCGGAGCGCGATGCGCGCCTGGTTGCGATGCTGATCGACACGCTGAACGAGGATGGCTACCTCACGCAAGACCTGGTGGAACTGCTGGAGATGTTGCCGCCCGAACTGGAAGTCGATCCCGACGACTTGCAGATCGCGCTGCGCCATTTGCAGAATCTCGAGCCCGTCGGCGTGGGGGCGCGCAATCTGGGCGAGTGCCTTGCGCTGCAACTGTTGGCACTGCCGGCCTCGACCCCGCATCGCGATCATGCGCTCGAGGTGGTGCGCAATCATCTCGATGTGCTGGCCGCGCGCGACTACGCAAAATTGCGCAAGGCGCTGCATTGCGACGACGCGGTGCTGCGGGTGGTGCAAAAACTCGTCATCAGCCTTAATCCCAAGCCGGGGCGCGACTACTCGGCGGACTCCACGCGCTACGTGGTGTCAGACGTAAATGTCAGTAAAAACAAAGGCTTATGGGTAGCGACATTAAATCAGGAAGCGGTGCCCAAGCTGCGCATCAACCGCATCTACGCCGATATCCTGGGACGCAACCGCGGCGGTAGCGCGCAACAACTGTCAAGTCAATTGCAGGAAGCGAAGTGGCTGATCAAGAACGTGCAACAGCGCTTTGAGACCATCCTGCGCGTGTCGCAGGCGATCGTCGACCGGCAGCGTAATTTTTTCGAGCACGGCGAAATTGCCATGCGGCCGCTGGTGCTGCGCGAAATCGCCGAGACTCTGGAGTTGCACGAATCGACCGTGTCGCGCGTGACCACGCACAAGTACATGCATACGCCGCGCGGCATATTCGAACTGAAATATTTTTTCGGCAGCCATGTCGCCACCGATGTGGGCGGCGAGGCGTCGAGCACGGCGATACGCGCGCTGATCAAGCAGTTGGTGGGTTCCGAGAACAGAAGTAAACCGCTATCCGATTCACAGTTATCACAGATACTCGCGCAGCAGGGTATCGTCGTCGCGCGCCGCACCGTGGCGAAGTACCGTGAGTCGCTGCAAATACTGCCAGGTAATCTTCGAAAAACCCTTTAGAGGAGCAAAATCATGAATCTGCATCTTACCGGGCATCATGTACAGGTCACGCCTGCCATCCGCGAATACGTGCAGTCGAAGATGGAGCGCCTGACGCACCACTTCGATCATGTGATAGACGTGAACGTAATCATGTCGGTGGCGAAGTTAAAGCAAAAGGCAGAGGCGACGGTGCACCTGCGCGGCCGTGATATTTTTTGCGAGAGCACCGAGGAAGACATGTACGCGGCAATCGACACGCTGATCGACAAATTGGACCGCTCGATCATCAAGCACAAGGAAAAAGCGCTTTCCCGCCGTCATGGCGAACCGGTGGTCAAGGGTGAAGAGCAGGAACAGGAACAGGAACAAGGCGAGAAGTAGCCGCTAATCTTTCGGCAGGGCATCATGAGTCTGATTTCACAATTATTGCCGCCAGCCAACGTGGTGGTGGACATGGATGTAACGAGCAAGAAACGCGTTTTCGAGCAGGCGGGGCTTTTGTTCGAGAACAACAACAGCATCGCGCGCGCGCAGGTGTTCGACAGCCTGTCCGCGCGCGAGAAGCTGGGTTCCACTGGTCTTGGGCAGGGTGTCGCGATTCCGCACGGGCGCATCAAGAATCTGAAGAATGCGCAGGGCGCGCTGGTGCGCATGAAGCAGCCGATACCGTTCGATGCGCCCGACGGGCAGAACGTCAATCTGATTTTCATACTGCTGGTGCCCGACCGCGCGACCGACGTGCATTTGCAGATATTGTCCGAACTCGCGCAGATGTTCAGCGATAAACCGTTTCGCGAACGCCTGAACGCGGCGGCGAACGCGGCCGATCTGCATCAACTGGTAGCGCAGTGGCAACCTGATGCCGCAAGTCAGCATAACCAGGCTGTTTGAAGACAACCGCGGCAAACTGGGCCTGGCCTGGGCCGCGGGCAGCGCGGGCGCGGCGCGTCAACTCGACAGCAGCCTCACCAAGGATTCGTCCAAGGGGCTGATCGGGCATCTTAATTTCATACATCCGAATTTAATCCAGGTGCTCGGCGCCTCCGAGATCGAACATCTCGGTGCGATGACGCCGGATGCCAGCCGCGAGGCGCTGCGCACGGCGGCGTCGCGCGAGCTGGCGTGTTTTATCGTAACCAGCGCGGCCGCCGTGCCCGGCGTGCTCACCGAAATCGCCGACGAGCGTTCGATCCCGCTGCTCACCTCGCCGATGTCGAGCGTCGAATTGATGTGGATGCTGCGCCCTTATCTGGCGCGGGAGCTTGCGGAATCAACCACCATGCATGGTGTATTGCTCGACGTGCTCGGCGTGGGCGTGCTGATCACCGGGGACTCGGGCGTGGGCAAGAGCGAACTCGCGCTGGAACTTATCTCGCGCGGCAGCGGGCTTATCGCCGATGACGTGGTTGAACTCGCGCGCGTCGGCCCGGAAGCGATTAGCGGACGCTGCCCGGAACTGCTGCGCGATTTTCTCGAAGTACGCGGCCTGGGCGTGCTGAATATTCGTTCTATTTTTGGCGAATCGGCGCTGCGCCCGCGCAAGGCGGTCAAATTGATCGTGCATCTCGAACGTCCGCTGCGCGGCGAAGAAAACAGGCATCTCGAACGTCTGCCGTTAAAACCCGGCGCCGAGAGCGTGATGGGCGTGGCGATACACAAGGTCATCATTCCGGTGGCGGCGGGGCGCAACCTCGCGGTGCTGACAGAAGCCGCGGTGCGCAACTACGTGCTGCAACTGCGCGGCATAGACAGCACGCGCGAATTCATCGAGCGCCAGGCGCGGCACATGAAAAACGAAGACAACACCGGTTAGGCGGCCTGCTATGGAACTCGTACTCATCACCGGCTTGTCCGGTTCGGGCAAGAGCGTGGCGCTCGACGTGCTCGAGGACGCGGGTTACTACTGCGTGGACAACCTGCCGGTGAAGCTGCTGGCGGAGCTCGCGCGCCATCTGGCGGCGGCAAACCACGAGCGTGTCGCTCTGACCATGGACGCGCGCGGCGGCGCGGAGCTTGAGGAATTGCCGGCGCGTCTTGACGAATTGCGCGCGGGCGGCATCGATCTGCGCGTGCTCTATATCGAGGCCAAGAACGATACCTTGATCAAGCGCTACTCCGAAACGCGCCGGCGCCATCCGCTGTCCGACGGCAAATTGACGTTGCCTGAATGCATTTCGCGCGAGCGTGAGCTGCTGGCGGAAATCGCCGTGCTCGCCAATCATGTCGATACCAGCGACTTGTCACCCAACGCGCTGCGCGGCTGGGTGCGCGATTTTGTCACCGCGCCCAAGACCGGGCTTACATTGTTGTTTCAGTCGTTTGGCTTCAAGCACGGCATTCCGCTCGACGCCGACATGGTGTTTGACGTGCGCTTTTTACCCAACCCGCACTACGATCCGAACCTGCGCCCGCTCACCGGCATCGACAAGAGAGTGATCGAATTCATGCAGGCGAACGGAGATGCGCAAAAACTGCTCGACGACATTCGCGATTTTGTCGAGAAGTGGCTCGATTCGTACCGGCGCGATAACCGCAGCTACCTCACCGTGGCCATAGGCTGCACCGGCGGACGGCATCGCTCGGTGTATTTCGTGGAGTACCTCGCGCGCGCTTTTCGCGACGAGGCGCGGGCGCAAGTGCTGGTGCGCCATCGCGAGCTCGGGTGATGACGGACTCGGCCGAAAACGCGGGCGGCAATCGCAAAATATTTTTGTTTCCGCTGGGCACGGTGCTGTATCCGGGCGGCGCGCTGCCGCTGAAAATTTTTGAGCAGCGCTATCTCGACATGACCAAGGCGTGCATCCGCGACAACCTGCCGTTTGGCGTGTGCCTGATACGCGAAGGCCGTGAAGTCGGCGATCCGGCGGTGCCGCAAAGCGTGGGTTGCGTCGTCACGATAGAGCAATGGGAGATGCCGGTTTCGAGCATGTTTCATCTGCTCGTGCGCGGCGGCGAGCGGTTTCGTATACATGCCACGCGCGTGGCGGCGAACGGCCTCATGTCAGGCGACGTGGAAATGTTGCCGCCCGCAACGCCCGCCGCATCCGATCACACCTGCGCCGAGCTGTTAAAGCGCATGATCGAGGAGATCGGCGCGGAACATTTTCCGCAGCCGCTGCGTTTTGACGACGCCGCGTGGGTGGTGTACCGGCTTGCCGAGGTGCTGCCGCTGGATGGCGCGCTCAAACAATACTTCCTCGAATTCGACGACGCGGCGGCGCTTGCGGCGGAATTCAAAAATAGTGTTTTAAAACAAGTGCTTAACTAATTTCATCGATCACGGTAATTTGGCCGCGGCGATCATGCGATTGAACAGCACGAACTGTGAAATCGACACCACGATGTCGTCAAATTCTCCGGCGCCAGCGCCAACCGCGGACGCGGTGCGGCTGACGATTTCACGGTCGCCATCGAGATTTTCAAGTTCGTCGGCGCTGGCGGGCGCGATATTGGCTACACCGGTCTGACTATTGGTCGCACCGTGGCCGTTGCGGCCCATCGATACCACGGCTGCGACAACCGCGATGCCCGTGCCGCCACATCCGGCCGCGGCGCAGATGCGCACGTCGGTATTGGACAGTGTTGTCAGCGCGATCAGGGCCGCCGGCGCGCGCCAGCCGTAACGCTCGTTGATTGCAAAACGAAAGCGATTGCCCCAGGCGTCGGTCGAAGTTGTCAGCCCCAGCGTCGCCCATGGCAGGTTGCCCGTCGACACATTGTCGCCGGAAACCGTGGCGCATTTCCCGCTTGCCGTATCGATGTTCTCGGCGCCATCGTTATCGGTATCCGGACATGGCAGGTAGCCATTCGTCGCGGCGAACCCCAGCAGCGCTTCCTTGATTTCTTCCATCGATTTTTGCGTTTCGCCTATCTGGCGTTGTTCGACCTGTGTGGCAAGCGGCACAAGAATGCTTCCCAGCAGCAGCGCGATGATGAAGATAGAGATCGCAAGCTCCACCAGGGAAAAACCGCGCTGCCCGCCCGTTCGATTCATCATGGCGACACAATAATCAACTGATCGTTGTTTGTCGACGACGCGACGGGCACGGTGAATACGGTGTCGCCGTTGGTGTTTTCGGCGTCTTCCAGGCAATCGCTCGCAGTGGCGCAGGGACGATTCTGCACGCTGTAGGCACGTCCTGTTGCGATCAACAGCGCGCGCACGCTTGTTGATTTGCTGTTCACCGTCAGACCGCCCCCAGCGGAGCAAGCGGCGGCCATGGCGGCATTCGTGCAATTCGGAGATACCGCATAGTACAGGTAGTGGTGCCAGTTATTATTCGAGAACCAGCCTTCAAAATTGACGCCTGTCCACGTGTTTATCATTGCACAGGGTTCCGGTGGTGCGTTGGACGTGGGCGGCAATGGAACGCGGCCTTGATACACGGCGGGTGCACATTGATTGGATGCACTGCCCAGCGCGCTCGCCGTGGGGAAGGCAGCGTTGTTCTGGTAGTAGCTGTTCAGCACCGCGCGCGCATGGTTGGCGACGCGCTGCAGCACGCGTTTAAACAGCATGTCGTGCGTGATCACCATCAGTTTATCGTTGTAGGCATCGGCGGACAGCGCGCCTACGAAGGATGCATTGCCGTCCTGGTTGCCGCCCTCCAGGTAGTTTTCGGCGCACAGATTGCGCGCTCGCGATGTTCCGGTGGTGCTGCATGAAGCAATCACCGCGTCGCGGCGTTGTGAGCCAACCACGGCACCCGGCGCAAATATGACTGCCACGACATTACTGGCCGCCGAAACGCCGGTGACGGTGTATTCGGCGGTAGTGTCGCTGTTGATGGTTCCGGTGGTTGCCGCGAAGTTGCGCGAGACGGCGTACCAAAGTTGCTCTCCGGCGCCATCGCGCAAATCCGCGATGCCCAACGTTCTCCACGGCAATCGGCCTATCCGGGCTGAAGTGGCGGCTGATCCGCCTGTCGTGCAATTCGTCTCCGCCTGACCGTCGCCCGTGGTATCCGGGCATGGCAGGCGGCCCGGGCGAATCGCAATGCTCTTGGGATTGGTCGTGTATTGGGAGGATGTGTAGCCAAGCAACGCCTCGCGCGCTTGCGCAAGTGCCGCTTCGGTCTTGAGGTCGTTCTGCGCGGTGATGTTCGCGGGCGTCACCATCCGGTAGGCCAGCGCGGCCAGCAGTATGCCCAGTATCAGCAACGTCAGCAGGAACGCCTGTCCGCGCTGCCGCGATCGTATGGCGGCCAATCTACTTGCCGCCACCGCGCGCGGAAGTGGATTTTTGCGAATCGCGTTCATCATCGGCGTCTCGTGAACGGCGTGTTGCCGGCTTCGATTCCGGAGCAATACTGGCGGCGGGCGGTTTGGCTTCCGGCGTAACTCGCGTAATTCGTGTGACGCGGCGCGCGTACGGCTCCTCGATCACGCCCGAAACAACTTCGAGACTTTGCCCGACCTTCAACGCGACACGCCGTTCGGTTTGCGGCGGTTTGATGCTGATCGCGCCATCGTCGCGCACGCCGCTGATGCCAGCACTCGCCGCGCTCTGGCGGCTGCTGATCGCCTTGTCGTTGAGCCACACCGTCGATTTGCCGTCGTCCCTGCGCACGATGCCGCTGTAGGTGACGACTTCCGGCGCGGGCGGCGCGGGGGCGGCTTCGCCTTCCGTGGCGGCCGCGGGCGCGGGCCGGTCTTTCTGCGTGCGCGCGGCTTCGAGTTGCGCGCGTTGCGCGGGCGTGAAGAATAGCCGTCCCTGCAAATCAGCCGCGCCTGCCGCGTTTGCAATTAAACAAAGCACAAGCACAATAAATCGCGTCATGGCCGCGCCTCGTTGGTGGAGGCGCTAGCGCCGGGTGGCCTCACGGTGATCCACGAGATGTCACACTCCGCTATCAGGTTCGGCTGATAACGCATGGTGGCGATGCCCGGCGTGCGTTGCATGGTGCAGATCTCGGGCACGTAGACGCCGGCATTTTGCTGCGACAGCAGCGCAAAAAATCGCGACAGATCGCCTTCGTGCAGTAACGCGAAGCGCAATTTCATCACCGATTGGCGCACTGTCATGGGTTCGGGCGCGAGCTCGGACGCAAATGCGTACGGTTGCTGCGGGGTGATCTGGTAACTGATGCCGAACAATTCCGCTTTCTGATTGACCACGCGCAGTGCATCAAGCCAGTTGATGCGTTGTTCATCGCCGACAAAGCCTGCTTGCAGCAGCTTGCGGTAGCTATCCTGGTAGCGCACGATGATGTCCTGCTCGTCGCCGGACTTTTGCACGCGCATGCGCGCCTCGCGTGCCAGCGATTGTTGTGCTGCGAGCTGCCGCTGCGTCTTGTCGATTTCGATGCGAGAAAAATGTATCGCCGCCACGCACGCGAGCAAGCCGACGGCGAGCGCCGCCAGCGGCAGCGCCAGCGTGGACGTGGTGGATTTTCGTTCGCTCATGTGTGCGTGCGCCTATACCCCGGACTTCAAGGTCAATGCAAGCCTGAACTCGGCCTTGCCGGTCTGCTCCGCGGCTTCGCTGGTGTTGCCGGCCAGCGGCAGACTTTGATTGACGTTGAGCGGCTGCTTGATGATTTCAACCTGTGCCACCGCCGCATCGGCCGACAGCCGGCTGGACAAGCGGTTGATGGCGTCGATCGCCGCGCGGTAGTCGCCGTTAAAGGGCCGTATCTCACCGGCGAGATAAGCGCTCTGCTGGCGCGCGGCGGTGCCGCCTTCCGCGCCCGCGCGCGCCAGCACGGACGCCGATGCGCCCTCGATGCGGCCCGCGCCATGCTTCCAGCCCACTTCCAGCACGTTGATTTCCGGGCTGGGTTCGAGCGCGCGCGCGACGATATTGAGCAGCTCGCCGGGCGTGCGCGCCGTCTGCACAAGCTTGGCGTGAATTTCAACAGCCTTGCGCAGATGTTCCGACGCCGCGGGCGCGGCGGGAAAGCGCCGCGTGATTTCGCGGTATTGCGTTTGATGCAGTTCCGTCTGGCGCAAGGCTTCGCCGGTCTCCTTGCGCATTTCGTGCACTTGCCACAGGTTGTAGCCGCCGGGGAGCAAGCCGCCGAACGCCAGTGCCGCGCCCGCGGCATACAGCGCGCGCCCCGTGCGGTAGCGGCGGTAGGCGGCGGTCACCGCGGCGGGAGCAAGATTGGCGTCGGGCGTTTCGCGCGCGAGCAGTTGCAGGTAGATCGTTTCGGGCGCGACATCGAGATGTTCGGGCGCAAGGCGAACCTGCCGCACTATGCCCTCGCGGCCGGCGCGCAGGCAACCCATGCCCGGATTTTCGTCCGCGATGTGCTGCACCACTTCGGCGAGCGTGTCGTGCGGATCGAGAAACACCGCGCTCAGCGGTTCTTCCAGCGCTTCCGGATGCAGGGTTGACAGATAAAGCCGCGTATTGGAAATTTCTTCCGCATAAAAACGCGCCGGGTCGCCGCTTGCCGCCGGATCGCCGCGCGTGAGACGGCTCAGACAAAAATCGCCCTGCCGGTATATCGTCAGGCGCAGCCCCGAGTGATGTTGACTCGCCACCAGCACATTGGATGCGCCCACTTGCAGCGCGCGCAGCAGCGCCGGCGTGAGATCGGGCAAGAGGCAGATGCCGGCCACCGGCAATCCATGCGAGTTGGCGGCGCGCAGCCACGGATCGATCAACGATGGATTGGTCAGCGCCGACAACAGGAAACGGTCATCGCGCCGCTTCGTCGCATCACGCCCGCGCGAGGTGGCGCAAACGTAAGGCGTGTTGCGGTAATACTGTTTTAATTTGCGCGAAATCATTTCCGCGCGGTCCGATCCGCTGGTGTGCGGCAACGACTCGAAACGGTAATCTTCCTCCACCGTGTCGGCGGCGATCCACACCGGCGCGGCACCGAGCGTGGATGCAAAGTCTGCAAACTCCGCGATACCCGACTCGTTATTGGCGAAGGTTGCGCAATTCACCATGCGCCCGCCGCGCCCGCTTTGCCAGTGCGCGGCCAGCGTCTGATTCGCTGATACGCAAAGAAGCAGTTTATCGGACATTATTGCAAATGAGTCGCAAGTAATTCACAAGTGAGTCGCGTCAGAGTTTCAGCTTGCCCAGAATATCATACACAGGCGAGAGCACCGACCACATGATCAGCGCCATCACGATACCCAGGCCCATGGTGAGCGCGGGCTCCAGCAACTTCATGGCCTTGTCCACTGATTCACGTACCTCGCGCGTGTAAAAATAAGGTTCGTCAGTAGAATCTGTGGGCGAGCTTTGGTTCGGGTAGTTTGCCAAGTACATGATATAGCGAGAGTTCTGCCACTCTGAACGTTCGGAATCCGTAAGATTTTCTCATAGTGACTTTTGCTTTGTTGTTAAGACCCTC
>CAMDLH010000164.1 GCA_945901405.1 Bordetella parapertussis
AAACAGTTGTTGCAGACCGTCACCGAGCGTTTGTTTGTGCCCAAGCCGGCCAAGTTGCTGTTCTCCCCTTAGCCCGGACACGTCCGGTCAGCCGAGAATAGACCGCCCACCCTTCCCAATCCCTGTCTAACCTGCCGCCGCCTTCCGACTTGATGGGCAGGGTAGACTACGCTTGTCGTTCTGGCACGATGCGATTTTAATTCTACATTATGCCAAATGCTTCACGTCGGATTGTTTGTGCAACATTCGGGCTAAGTGGTTGCCGCGCGTACCGCGCATAAAAGGGTTAGGGTGAGGGGCTGCGCACGCCCCTCTACTCTTATCCCAACCCGCTGCTGCGCTGCAAGTGTTCCCTTGCCCCGCTCCAAGGCGGGCGATGGAGCCGAGGGCGCGCGGCTGCCCAGCGTGTGGAGCCAACTGCGGGGGCAGGTTTATCTCGGCCCCGATGCGTTTATCGAGAAAATGCAGGCCTTGGTGGACAAAAAGCCTACGCTTACGGAAGTCCCCCATGCGCAACGCCGCGCGTCAATGCGTGCGTTGAGCGAATTTGCCGGCGCACACGAGCGTAACGAAGCCGTGGCGCTTGCGTATTTGTCGGGGCAGCATACGATGGCGGCAGTCGCGGAACATTTCGGCGTGCATTACACCACGGTGAGCCGGCTGGTGAAGGCTTACGAGGCGGCGGAAAAGAGTGGAGTGCGAGAATGAAAGACCCTTTGCAGTGGCGTGATGAAGGCCTGATTGCACGGGGAAAGCGGCAAGTATAATTCCAAACACAGCGGTCACGGCTTGCCTCGACATCATGAAAAAAATCCATGCATGTACCAGCGCGCGGCGGGGTTGCGTTCGCGGTATATCCACAGCAGCGATTGCATGGTGTTGCGTGCGACGAAATAGTCGCGAGAAACAGATTGGCCGTCCCACCAGCCGGCTTCGATGCGTTCGGGGCCGGCGATCAGCGATAACGGGCCGTTGTCGGGATCGTGCGGCTGCGAATCGATTTCGCGCAGCGGCTTGGGCATGGTGAGCAGCCACAGCGGGCGCGATGGTGCGTGCAATGGTGCGTACGAGGTTGCGGCGTTGCCGGCTGTATTTCGCACGCTGGGCGGGCAGGCGCGCCACGCGCGCTCCGGGCGGTAATCGGGCCATGGCGCGAGACTGCATACGGCCTCCGCGCCCAGCCGCGCGTTAAGCCGCTCGATGAAACGTGATGCGCTTTCTGTTTCGTTGCGCGCATCCGGCAGGAACGACAGGTTGTGCGAGGCGAGCGGCGCCATGCGTTTGCAGGCAATGCCGATTTCGGTCGCGGCACAGGGCAGTTCTACACGGGCGAGCCGTTCGCGCAGCACGCTTAGCAGATGATCGGCGTCGCGGCTGGCGGTGGCAAGTTCAAGTGCGATGCGCGTGGGCGCTTGTTTGTCGTGGGCGAATTCAAAGTACAGGCATTGGGTGCCTTGCCCGGTGGCGGCGAGCCAGCCGCATAATTCAGTGAGCAGGCGGCGCGCGGCGAAGAGCAGGGCTTCGGCGTGTTCGACGGGGGCGGGCAGCGGTAGCGTGACATCCCAGGTTTGCGGTGGCACGAAAGGTTTGCGCGGATCGGGTAGCAGGCCCAGCGCACGATCCATGTCGTCGATCAGGCGCTGTCCGGCGCGGCGGGCCAATCCGTCGCGCGGCAATTCAAGGCATGCGCAGAAGGTGCGCGCGCCGAAGCTTTCGAGCAACGTACGCGTGGCGTTGTCTTCGCACAGCAGGGCGGCGGGCAGTGGCGCGAGCGCCTGCTTGAGTGCGTCGCGATGCTGGATGCGCACGGCAAGCCCTGCGCGCGCGAACAACTGCGCCGCGCGTGGCGTGGGCGCGCAGGCGATGGCGGCATCGAAGCCGAGTTCGTTCAGAGCGCGCGTGATGTGCGCGTGCAGCTTGTTCAGGCCGCCGAAGAGTTTTAGCGAGCCTTCTATTTCGAGCAGAGCATCGGAAGGCTCGGCGATATTCACCACCGGCGTAAATTGCAGCGCCCACGCGGCGATGCGTTTGAGCGTGGTGTGTTCTTTCGCGGCATCGCGCGTGACGGTGCGCAGCCCGGAGGCGATGGCGCAGGCGGCCGATACGCTCATGCCCGCCTGCACGCCGCGCGACTGGGCGGCGCGGTTTACATCGACGACAATCGCGCCGGGTTCAGTGCCGGAGGTGATGGCTACGGCTTGTGCATCACGCGCGCCGCGCGTGTAAACCTCCAGCGGCAGATGACGAAAATGCAGCGCGAGCCACAACATGGGTGCCGCCGGACAGAAGGCGCATCAATGCGCGGGAGCGAGCGCGGGCGTGTACGAGAAATCGCGCCGATACGCCACCGGCGCGTGGCGCAGCAGTGTGTCGTGCAGGTCGAGTGCGACGGGCGCGGGAATGCCACCGCCGCGCCGCTTGAGGATGCGCACTATGGTTTGGCCGTTTTCGCGGCTGGCGTGCAGCCTGAGCGCGGCCTGCATGCAGGAGGATGCGCGCGAGGCGCGGAACAGCAGCGCCAGCACTTCGCGCCGTTCGGCGGCGAGTTGCAGGCGGCGCAGCGCCTTGTCCGTTGGGCGTTCGCGCGTTTGATCGAGCCACAGCATGACCGCGCCGCAGGTGTCTGATTGCAGCGCCTGTTCGCAGGCCCACAACTGCTCGGCGAGCGTTTTCGGGCGGATCAGTAAAAGACGTTGCAGGCTGACGCCGTGCGCGGCCAGCGCCGGCGCGTAGGGCAGATAGGGCGGGGCGATCATGGTGAGCCAGCGACCGGCTTGTGTGATGCGCGCGACGGCGGGCATCACCAGTTGCAGTTCGCCTATGCCGGGGCGCTCGACGTGAATTTCGGTGAGCACGCCGGTGGGCCAACCCGCGCCCGGCAGCAGTACGTCGAGTTCGGCATAACCTGTCGGCGCGCTGGGTGTGGCGACTTGCGCGAAGTCGTTACCACGCCAGATGGCGGGGTGATGGAGAACTTCCGCAAGTGATTGTGATTGCGGCGATTGCAGTGCAGCCATGATTGCATGTCCGGTTAGTGCATGTTGCCGCGGATCACGCCAACGGCAATGCCTTCGATGGCGAAAACTTCGCACTTGGGATCGACGATGATGGGTTTGAAATCGGGATTCTCGGGCATGAGTTCGATCAGTTGCCGGCGGCGATGGATGCGCTTGACGGTGACTTCATCGGCGATGCGCGCGACGACGATTTGCCCGGTGTTGAATTCAGTGGTGCGATGCACGGCGAGCAGATCGCCATCGAGGATGCCGGCGTCGCGCATGCTCTCGCCCTTGACCCGCAGCAGGTAGTCGGCGCTGGGCCTGAACATGCGCGGGTCGATGCGGTAGCGGGCCTCGATGTTTTCGGCGGCGAGTATCGGCGCGCCGGCGGCGACGCGTCCGATGAGCGGCACGCCGCCGGTGTTCATGACGCGGATGCCGCGTGATGCGCCGGGTAGCATTTCGATAGCGCCCTTGCGCTCGAGCGCGCGCAAGTGTTCCTCGGCGGCGTTGGGTGATTTAAAACCCATAATGGTGCAGATTTCGGCGCGTGTGGGCGGAAAGCCGGAGCTCGCGGTATGCTCGCGGATGAGATCAAGAATTTCTTTTTGGCGGGCGGTGAGGTCTTCCATGAGGTGTTTCCTGGCTGATGATGTGGCTGTAATTATATACAGTTTATGCGCCATGGCAAGCCCATTGTGATGCGCTTTTTAAGATGAGTAATGTAAGCATTTGTTTTTAAACATTATTTTGTATCGGGACTAAGCCGCAGAGCAATCATTGCTATTGGACGAAGCTGAAAAATTTGTTATACTTCAAGGCTCTGTTTAAGAGAATGTGGCAAGTGTGTGGTGTTTGGGGCGATTTAAGAAACGGGCGGTTCGCCCTTTTTTTGTTTCCGAGCACCGGGTTTTTGTTTCTAAGGTATTGATTATTAATGGATTTATCCGCGCTACTGGAAACGACTGTGACTGGCCTCGGTTACGAGCTGGTGGATGTCGAGCGTTCAGGCAAGGGCGCGATGCTGCGGATTTTTATTGACAAGCCCGGTGGCATGGGCAGCACTAAGCAGGGCGGCATCAACGTCGAGGATTGCGCGACGGTGAGTCATCAGCTCTCGCGGGTGTTGACGGTTGAGAATGTGAGTTACGAGCGGCTGGAAGTGTCGTCGCCGGGTTTGGACAGGCCGCTGAAAAAGGAGCGAGATTTTGAGCGCTTCGCGGGGCAGAAGGCGAAAGTTAAATTGCGCGTGCCGGTGGATGGGCAGCGCAACTTTGTCGGCGTGTTGCGCGGGTATAACGCCAGCGCGGGCAAGGTGGAGATGGAAGTCGAGGAGAAGGCGTTGCAATTTGATCTGGCCAATCTCGACCGGGCGCGTTTGGTGCCGGTGCTTTAGTTTAGGAGCTTTGTATGAGCCGTGAAATTCTGTTGCTCGTGGACGCACTGGCGCGCGAGAAGAACGTCGAAAAAGAAATCGTTTTCGGCGCGCTCGAGCTTGCGCTCGCTTCGGCTTCCAAGAAGAAATTCAGCGAGGACGTTGAAATCCGTGCGTCGGTGGACCGCACCACGGGCGAGTTTTCGTTCTTCCGCCGCTGGCAGGTGGTACCGGATATCGAAATCGAAGTGCCGTCGCGCCAGTACAAGCTGCACGAGGCGGTGGAAGAGAAACCCGATTCCAAGGTCGGCGATTACATTGAAGAGCCGCTCGAAGGGTTTGACCCGGGCCGCATCGGCGCGCAAACCGCCAAGCAGGTGATCCTGCAGCGCATCCGCGATGCCGAACGCGAGCAGATTCTCAATGATTTTCTTGCGCGCGACGAACATCTCGTCACCGGCACCATCAAGCGCATGGAGCGCGGCAATGCGCTCATCGAGTCAGGCCGTCTCGAGGCGTTGCTGCCGCGCGAGCAGATGATCCCGAAAGAAAATCTGCGCGTGGGTGATCGTGTGCGCGCGCTGGTGTGGAAGGTTGAGCGCTCGATGCGCGGCCCGCAGTTGATACTGTCTCGCACCGCGCCGGATTTCATCACGCGGCTGTTTGAACTCGAAGTGCCCGAACTCGAAGACGGGCTGATGGAAATCAAGGCGGCCGCGCGCGATCCGGGCTTGCGCGCCAAGATCGCCGTGCTGTCGAAAGACAAACGCATCGATCCGATCGGCACCTGTGTCGGCATGCGCGGCTCGCGCGTGCAGGCGGTGACCGCGGAGCTCGCGCAGGAGCGCGTGGATATCGTGCTGTGGAACGAAGACCCCGCGCAGTTCGTCATCAATGCGCTGGCGCCGGCCGAGGTCAGCAAGATCACGGTGGACGAAGAAAAGCACAGCATGGATATCGTGGTGGATGAGGAAAACCTCGCCCAGGCCATAGGGCGCGGCGGCCAGAACGTGAAGCTCGCGAGCGAGCTGACGGGCTGGGAAATCAACATCATGAAAGAAGACGAGTGGCAGCAAAAGAGCGAGGAAGAATCAGCGAAGATACGCGCCGTGTTCATCGACAAGCTCGACGTTGACGAGGAAGTCGCCAACATTTTGATGGAAGAGGGCTTCTCCACGCTCGAGGAAGTTGCGTACGTGCCGCTCAACGAAATGCTCGAGATCGAGGCGTTCGACGAGACCACCGTGAACGAACTGCGTAGCCGTGCGCGCAACGCGCTGCTCACGCAAGAGATCGCCAGCGAGGAGAGGGTCGAGCACGACATCGAAGACCTGATGAAGGTCGAGACCATGGATCACGATACGGCGAAAATGCTCGCTTCCAAAGGTGTTGGCACGCAGGAAGAACTCGCCGATTACGCAACCGACGATCTGGTCGATTTGACCGGCATTGAGGTCGAGCGCGCCAAAGAGTTGATCATGGCCGCGCGTGCGCCATGGTTCGCAGAAACCAACGCTTGAACGTTTAAGTAGACACCGGATACCCGCACAAACACAATGGCGCAACTAAACGTCACACAATTCGCGAAAGAACTCGGCGTGCCGCCGACACAGCTTATCGAGCAGTTGCAGGCCGCCGGCGTGAAAAAAGCGTTCACCGCGGACACCGCGATCACCGAGGTGGATAAGACGCAACTCCTTGATTACTTTAAACAATCTCACGGCCGTACGGAAGAAAAGAAAAAAATAACGCTGACGCGCCGGCAGACCACCGAGATCAAGAAGTCTGACAGCGCCACCGGCAAAGCGCGCACCATCCAGGTCGAGGTGCGCAAGAAACGCGTGCTGGTCAAGCGTGATGTCGCCGCCCCTGCGGAGGCAGTCGAAGCAGCGCCACCGCCGCCACCGCCGCAAGTGCGCCCGGTTATCGATGCCGAACAAAAAGCGTTGCGCGAGGCGGAAGCAAGACAGCACGCCGAGTTGATGGCGCGTCAGGCCGAGGACGCACAGAAGAATCAGGAACGCCGCCAGAAGGCTCAGGAGGCCGTTGCCGAAGCGGCGCCGCCACCGCCTCCGCCGGTTGAAGTAGCAAAACCGGTAGAGCCGGCCAAACCCGCGGAAGTTGCCGCCGCGCCCACCGGCCCCGTGGTCGATGGCACCTTGCACAAACCGGCGGCAGCGCCGGGTAAACCCGCCGAGAAAAAAGCCAAGAAGCCGCCGGTCAAGGCAGTGGTTTGGCAGGATGAAGGGGCCAAGCGCCGCACCATCAAGACGCGTGGCGATACCTCCGTCACCAGCGGCTGGCGTACGCGCAAGGACAAACACGGCGGGCACAGGGATGAAGACGCACAGCCGAGTACGTTCAATGCGCCGACCGAGCCTTTGGTGCGCGATATCACCATTCCGGAAACCCTGACCGTCGCCGAACTTGCGCACAAAATGTCGGTGAAGGCCGCCGAGGTAATCAAGGCGCTGATGAAACTCGGCAGCATGGTCACCATCAACCAGGTGCTCGATCAGGACACCGCGATGATCCTGGTCGAAGAGATGGGCCACAAAGCAGTACGCGCCAAGCTGGACGACCCGGATGCGCTGCTCGCCGAAGAGCAACAGCACAAGGAAGTCGAACGCGAACACCGCGCGCCGGTGGTCACCGTGATGGGCCACGTCGATCACGGAAAGACCTCGCTGCTCGACTACATACGCACCACGCGCGTGGCCAGCGGCGAGGCTGGCGGCATTACGCAGCACATCGGCGCCTATCATGTGCAAACACCCAAGGGCATGGTGACGTTTCTCGATACGCCGGGCCATGAAGCGTTTACCGCCATGCGTGCACGCGGCGCGAAGGTCACCGACATCGTGGTGCTGGTGGTTGCGGCTGACGACGGCGTGATGCCGCAGACGCAGGAAGCCATCGCGCATGCCAAGGCCGCCAAGGTGCCGCTGGTGGTGGCGCTGAACAAGATCGACAAGCCCGAGGCGAACGTCGAGCGCGTGAAGCAGGATCTCGCGTCGCACGAAGTCGTTCCCGAAGAGTGGGGTGGCGACACACAGTTCATCGAAGTGTCCGCCAAGACCGGCAAGGGTATCGACGCGTTGCTTGACGGAATATTGCTGCAGGCCGAGGTGCTGGAACTGAAAGCGCCGCGCGAGGCACCTGCCAAGGGTATCGTCATCGAATCGCGTCTCGACAAGGGCCGCGGCCCGGTGGCGACCGTGCTGATTCAGTCGGGCACGTTAAAACGTGGCGACATCGTGCTCGCTGGTTCGGTATTTGGCCGCGTGCGCGCCTTGCAGGATGAGAACGGCAAGAACATAGAGTCCGCTGGACCATCGATTCCGGTGGAAATTCTTGGGCTATCCGATGTGCCGGCGGCCGGCGCCGATGTGATGGTGCTGGGCGACGAACGCAAGGCGCGCGAGATCGCGCTTTACCGCCAGGGCAAGTTCCGCGATGTCAAGCTCGCCAAGCAGCAGACCACCAAGCTTGAAAACATGTTCGAGCAGATGGGCGAGGGCGAGAAGAAAATGCTCGCGCTCATCATCAAGGCCGATGTGCAGGGTTCATACGAGGGCCTCACGCACGCACTGGGCAAATTGGCCACCGACGAGGTCAGGGTCAACATCGTGCATTCGGCGGTGGGCGGCATTACCGAGTCGGACATCAACCTGGCGCTCGCATCCAAGGCCGCGGTCATCGGCTTTAACGTGCGTGCCGACGCGGCCGCGCGCAAGCTCGCCGAAAGCGGCGGCATCGACATTCGCTACTACAACATCATTTACGAAGCAGTCGATGACGTAAAAGCCGCGTTGACCGGCATGCTCGCGCCGGAGCGCAAAGAAAACACGCTCGGCAATATAGAAGTGCGCGAGATTTTCAAGATATCCAAGGTGGGCACCGTTGCCGGGTGCTACGTGCTCGACGGCCTCGTGCGCCGCAACGCCAAGTTGCGCGTGCTGCGCGATAACGTGGTGATCCATGAGGGCGAATTTGATTCACTCAAGCGCTTCAAGGACGATGTGCGCGAGGTGAAAGGCGGCTTCGAGTGCGGCCTGTCCCTGAAGAACTTCAACGATCTGAAGGCTGGCGACCAGATCGAGGTTTATGAAGTGGTTGAAGTGGCGCGTAGTCTCTGAGCCCAGTGTTAAGTTTTAAGTGTTGAATGTTGAGTTAATGGCTCATGGATCGTGAGCCGATAACTCCTGAGAAACAAAACGTCTAACCCTTTGTTTCTTAAAGGAACGCCTGCCCCCGCGAAGCGGGGGTTGAGAAGCTCAAAACTTAACACTCATCACTCAACACTACTTTCAAAAATGCCCCGAGACTACCCCCGCAGCCGCCGTATCGCCGATCAGATACAGCGCGAGTTGTCGGAAATTATCCGGCTGGAACTGAAAGATCCACGCGTCGGCATGGTGACGATCATCAGCGTCGAGGTGACGCAGGATAACGCGCACGCAAAAATATTCTTCACGATGCTGGGTGACCCGGCGCAGGCCGAGGCATGCACGAAGGCATTGGAACATGCCGCCGGCTATTTGCGCAGTGAACTCGCGCATCGCATGCGGCTGCGCACCGTGCCGCAGTTGCATTTCGTCTACGACGTCTCGGTGGAACGCGGCGTAAAGCTGTCGCGCTTAATCGACGAGGCCGTGGCCACGGACAACCCCGGCAACACGAGCAGCACGACTAGCGGCAAGCCGTGAGCCGTGCGCGCCGCGGCAAGCGCGCCGTCGATGGCGTGCTGTTGCTCAATAAACCCACCGGTATCAGTTCGCAGCAGGCCGTTGCACGCGTACGCTTTTTGTATTCGGCGGCAAAAGCAGGGCACACGGGCAC
Organism: Bordetella parapertussis; assembly: GCA_945901405.1. Classification (GTDB taxonomy): domain Bacteria; phylum Pseudomonadota; class Gammaproteobacteria; order Burkholderiales; family SG8-41; genus CAMDLH01. Next base: position 9,217 of record CAMDLH010000164.1, read on the forward strand.
GCTCGATCCGATGGCGGATGGACTGCTGCCTATCTGCCTCGGCGAAGCCACGAAATTCACCCATATGCTGCTAGACGCCGACAAGTCGTACCGTGCGCGCGTGAGGCTTGGTGTCGTGACCGCCACGGGGGATGCCGAAGGCGCGGTGCTGCGCACCGCCGCGCCCGTAACCGATGCCGCGCTGGTGGCGCAGGGGCTTGCGCGCTTTCGCGGCGAGATTTTGCAAACACCGCCGATGTACAGCGCGCTACACCATCAGGGCGTGCGGCTCTACGAATACGCACGGCAGGGTGTCGAAGTTGAGCGCGAGGCGCGCACGATTTTTATTCGCAGCCTCGATCTGGTGGAAGCGGCGGGCGATACCTTGCTCGTCGATGTGCGTTGCAGCAAGGGCACTTACATACGCACGCTGGCCGAGGACATCGGCGCGACGCTCGGTTGCGGCGCATCACTTGCCGCCCTGACACGCACGGGCGTTGCCGACCTCGCGCTGGGCGACACGCGTGTTCGCAATCTGGATCAGCTTGCGGAACTTGATGATGCGGCACGCGCTGCTTGTTTGCTGCCGATAGACTTACTGGTATCCGCCTTGCCTGCCGTAAATCTGGATACACGCGGGATGGAACGCTTGCTGATGGGGCAAAAAATTCAGGCGTCCGCAAGGCCGGTTTCGGAGTTGGCGCGTGCGTACGGCCCGGACGGTGTTTTTCTGGGCGTGGTGGAGGTTTCAATGGACGGATGTGTCGCGCCCAAGCGACTGATTGCCCAAACAACGCCAACGCAATGATGTACTTGAGAATTTCCCCAATTCAGGCGTAAAATACGGGGTTTTCGAGCGGAGATAGACTCATGGCGGTGACAACCACCCAAAAAGCCCAGCTGATGTCGGAATACCAGCGGGCGAAAGGCGACACTGGGTCGCCTGAAGTTCAGATAGCATTGTTGACGGCACGTATCAATGGTTTGAAGGGGCACTTTGACGCGAATGTTAAAGACCATCATTCACGCCGCGGTCTTCTGCGCATGGTAAGCAAGCGCCGCAAGCTGTTGGATTATTTGAGAAAAACGAAAGTTGAACAGTACAAGAACGTGATCGACCGGCTGGGACTACGCAAGTAGCATCTCGCCGGTATGTACGGAATAGCAGAATTTCCGTTGTTTGCCGCGCAAGCGGTCAGGCCGCACATGGATACATGTTTCGCGGTCGTATCTTCCGATGATGGAATCAATTCAGACCGCGGCCTCGCGGTCTTTTTGTTTTAAAAGATAAAGGATAACGTCTTGAATCATATAAAGAAATCGATAATGTACGGGCGTCAGCAACTGACGCTTGAAACCGGTGAAATCGCACGTCAGGCGGGTGGTGCGGTGATGGTGAGCCTTGATGACACCGTGGTTCTGGTTACCGTGGTTGCCGCGCGCAACGCAAAAGCCGGACAGGATTTTTTCCCGCTGACGGTGGATTACCAGGAAAAAACTTATGCCGCAGGCAAGATACCCGGCGGTTTTTTTCGCCGTGAAGGCCGTCCTTCGGAAAAAGAAATTCTCACTTCGCGCCTGATCGACCGTCCGATACGCCCGTTGTTTCCGGACGGTTTCTACAATGAAGTGCAGGTGATCGCGACGGTGATGTCGAGCAACGCCGAAATCGATTCCGACATTCCGGCGCTGATCGGCGCCTCGGCGGCACTGTCGCTGTCCGGCATGCCGTTCCAGGGGCCGGTAGGCGCGGCGCGCGTCGGTTTTGTGAACGGCGGCTATTTACTCAATCCGACTGCAACGGAACTGAAAACCTCCAAGCTCGACCTGGTGGTCGCGGGCACCGAACAAGCGGTGCTGATGGTGGAATCCGAAGCGGGCGAATTATCCGAAGACGTGATGCTCGGCGCGGTGGTTTATGGCCATGAGCAAATGCAGGCCGTGATCAACCTCATTCATCAACTGGTCGAGGAAGCCGGCAAGCCTATATGGGATTGGGCGCCGCCCGCGAAGGACGATGCGCTGATCGCGCGCATCTCACAAATCGCCGAGGCCGACCTCAGAGCCGCATTCCAGGTGAAGGAAAAACAGGCACGCTCCAAGTCTATCGACGACATCTGGAAGCGTGTATTTGCCGGAGTGGGCGCGGGCACGGAAGGCGGCCCCGACACCAATACGGTCAAGGAAATCTGCTTCGCGCTCGAGTCGAAAATCGTGCGCAGCCAGATTCTCGACGGCGAGCCGCGCATCGACGGGCGTGATACGCGCACCGTGCGTCCAATTACCATCCGCAATAGCGTGCTGCCGCGTGCTCACGGTTCGGCATTGTTCACGCGTGGTGAAACGCAGGCGCTGGTGGTGGCGACGCTGGGCACCTCGCGTGACGAGCAAATCGTCGACGCGTTGCAAGGCACTTATCGCGAACGCTTTATGCTTCACTACAACATGCCTCCGTACGCCACCGGCGAAACCGGCCGCGTGGGCACGCCCAAGCGGCGTGAAATCGGCCATGGCCGGCTTGCCAAGCGCGCGCTGCTCGCGGTGTTGCCGACGCTGGAAGAGTTCGCCTATTCCATTCGCGTGGTGTCTGAAATCACCGAATCCAACGGTTCGAGCTCGATGGCATCGGTCTGCGGCGGCTGTCTGTCGCTGATGGATGCCGGCGTGCCGTTAAAAGCGCACGTCGCGGGTATCGCGATGGGCTTGATCAAGGAAGGCAATCGCTTTGCGGTGCTGTCGGATATCCTGGGCGATGAAGATCACTTGGGCGACATGGATTTCAAGGTGGCGGGCACCGCCAACGGCGTGACCGCGTTGCAAATGGATATCAAGATCACCGGCATCACCAAGGAGATCATGCACGCCGCGCTGATTCAGGCGCGTGAAGGACGCCTGCACATCCTGGAAAAAATGCGCAGCGCGCTGGAAACGCCGCGCACCGCGCTGTCCACATGGGCGCCGCGCATGATTACCTTCAAGATCAAGCCGGACAAGATCCGCGACGTGATCGGCAAGGGCGGTGCCGTGATTCGCGCACTGACCGAGGAGACCGGCACCACCATCGATATCCAGGACGACGGCTCGGTGACCATAGCCTGCGTCTCGGCCGAAGGCGGCGAAGCAGCGCGTAAGCGTATCGAGGAAATCACCGCCGACGTCGAAGTCGGCAAGGTTTACGACGGCACCGTGTTAAAGCTGCTCGACTTTGGCGCAATTGTCAGCGTGCTGCCGGGGCGCGATGGTTTGCTGCACATCTCGCAGATCGCCAACGAGCGCGTCAATGCGGTGGCGGACTATCTCAAGGAAGGCCAGGCCGTGCGCGTGAAGGTGCTGGAAGCCGACGAGAAGGGCCGTCTGCGTCTGTCGATGAAGGCAGTGGCGGCGGAAGGTCAGGCGGCGCAGACCGCGTAGATTTTTCGAATTGGTAAATGCAAAAGGGCAGCCGCTGGCTGCCCTTTGTTTTTGGCGCCGCCTGCGCCGGATGGGGTTACTTCGCGACCTGCTTTTCGCGTAACTCGTCGAGCGTCTTGCAGTCGATACAGAGAGTCGCGGTGGGGCGTGCTTCGAGGCGCTTTAAACCGATCTCGACGCCACATGAATCGCAGTATCCGTATTCGCCGCCATCGATGCGCGCAATAGTCTCGTCGATTTTCTTGATCAGCTTGCGTTCACGGTCGCGATTGCGCAGTTCCAGCGACATGTCGGATTCCTGGCTCGCGCGGTCGTTGGGGTCGGCGAAAATCGTCGCCTCGTCCTGCATGGTGTGCACCGTGCGGTCAATATCCTGTCCCAAGCCGCGTTTTTGTTCCTGCAGCAGCGTGCGAAAGTGCGCAAGCTGACGCGGGTTCATATATTCTTCCTTGCCCTTGGGTTTGTATGCTGCGACTGCGGTATTCAGTTCGGTAGCCATGGGCCGTCTATTCCCGATTTAAAAGATCGCTTTAATAGCAGAAATTCGCGCTTGCTGCAAGCCAATCCGCAGCCAAACAGCAGATGCGCGGTTGCTGGCCGCGCGGCCGGATTTTAAATTGACCATCAGCGGCTTACAGGGGTATATTACGCGCCTTTCGTTGCCCGGAAACGCTAATACGTGCCCGTAGCTCAATCGGATAGAGCACCGGCCTTCTAAGCCGGGGGTTGTGGGTTCGAGTCCCGCCGGGCGCGCCATCCCTCGGGCGTGCGATCAGGTTCAACGGTGGCTGTAGCTCAGTTGGTAGAGTCCTGGATTGTGATTCCAGTTGTCGCGGGTTCGAGTCCCGTCAGCCACCCCAAAGAATCAAGTACTTGCGTTGTGCTTTCCTGATCCTCTATAACGTGAGTGTGCCTGTTTTGTACATAACGGGCGATGTGTGACTGTGATAAATGGGCGTATCGCAGTACCATTTCATACGAGCTCCATCCACCTAACTGCATCAGAACTTCGAGCGGTACGCCACGCATGACCTGCCAGCTTGCCCAGGTGTGGCGCAGATCGTGCCAGCGGAAATTCTTAATCTCCGCACGCTCTAACGCAGCGTACGAAGCCTTCGTCGATACCTTTTCTACCGCGTGATCTTCATACGGGAATACCCAAGCGTGATGGATGCCCACCTGCCCGCGCAGGATGGTCATAGCGTCGTCGGACAACGGGATTGAGTGTGTCTTGCCTGATTTGAATTCGGCGGCGTGTACCCACAGCGAACGCCTTTCCATGCTGACATTCGCCCATTGAAGGTACTGGACATTTGAAGCCCGCAGTCCGGTAGCAAGGGTAAACGCGGCCATCGTGTTCAAGTGTCCCGGCAGTTCATCCAAAAGTCGGGCGGCTTCATCTGGCGTGATCCAGCGTATGCGGCTTTTGCCTTCGTTCAGCTTTCGGATGTAGGGTACGGAGTCGATCCACTCCCGACGCTTGGCAAGGTGCAGAACCGCTGACAACGCGGCGGTGACACGGTTTACTGTCGCTGGAGCGCGTGGCTTCTCGTCACCCGTGCTGCATTTCGCTATCAACGCCTCAATCCGACCGCTGGTTATGTCACGCA
>CAMDLH010000165.1 GCA_945901405.1 Bordetella parapertussis
TTATTTTCTGCGCTCCATCTGGCATACCGTCGAGTAGATACTGCATGACCATAACGATCTCCCATCAATAGATCTGCAGTTCATCTTATCCTCAACACGATTTCTAAATAAAAATTAGTGCATTTCTCGTTTCCGATAAAATAGCTCACACCCCTCATGCATCAGGAAATCTGAATTTCCCCCTTTAATAGTTTAGGTAGCGAGCGAGCGAGAAATTCGCTACCGAACATTATGTGTGTGTCAATCAATCAGAGAGGCGGAAGCTTGCAAAACTGTCGCATCGTAAGTAATTGTTTTGATTGGTATTTTTTACATCAAATCAAGCCATCAACGCCTCCCGGCTGGTATCCAGCATGAGGCTCAGTGCGGCGCGCGCGCCATGATTGCGTTCGCGCGCGCAAAATACTCGATCGTGCCATCCGCGCGTGATGGCACTGCGTCGCGCAGGCTCTGCATGAGACGCTCGCGTTCGCTGTGTGTCATTGCATCAATGAGTTTGGTGGTGGGACTGTAACGCGTCGTCTGCGCCTGCCAGAAATCGTCGAAGCCGGTGTAGGGGAGCGACACGTCGATGGCCCTGGTGGTGATGTCAATAAGTCCCGCCTGCTTGAACAACGCATGCAAGGCGGGCAGGGTTGATTCGTCGGCGCCGGGCAGCGCTGCGACATCGATGCCGAATGCACGCATGGCGTTGCGAAACGGTCCGCTGGGCGAGTGCTCCATCGCAAAATCCCACACGTAGCCGGCAACCACGCCGCCCGCGCGCGCGACGCGGCGCATTTCGGACAGCGCGCGATGTTTGTCGGCAATGAAATTGATGACGAGCGCCGAGGCGACTATGTCGAACGAGGCGTCGTCAAAGGGCAACGTTTGCGCATCGGCAACCTGAAAATTCGCGCGCTTTGCCACCGGTTGCCGGCGTGCGTGCTCGATTTGAGTTTGCTCCGGGTCGAGCGCATCGATCGAGGCGGGATCGCATTTCTGAACAACCAACTCGGTGAATACGCCGGTGCCGCAGCCGACTTCGAGCCAGCGTGCATTCGCGGGCGGCGCCAGCCACTCAATAAATATCGAGCCAACGGCGCGGCTCCAGCGCCCTATCAGGCGCTCGTAGCCGGTGCTGTCGTCAAAGCTGTGCGCGGGGCTGGTCACTCGGGCCTTAAGCCTATGGCCTTGACCAGCGTTGCGTTGAGCGTGATTTCTTTTTGCACGTGTGCGTCGAGTTCTTGCGGTGACATGATCATGGGATCGATACCCAGTTGCGCGAGTCTATCGCGCAATTTGGGCGTTTGCAGCGCTTTCAGGGTTTCGCGATTCAGTTTGTCGACGATTTCGCGCGGCGTTTTTGCCGGCAGAAACAGCGCGAACCAGATGGGGTATTCCGCATCGGGGTAGCCTGCTTCCGCCGTCGTCGGCACATCGGGTAGCGCGGCCGAGCGCTTGACGCCGTTGACCGCGAGCGCGGCGAGCTTGCCCTCGCGCACGTTCGGCAACATGATGCCGACCGGGCCAAAGAAAAAATCGACGCGCCCGGCCATCGCTTCGAGCATGGCTTCCGCACCGCCCTTGTAGGGAATATGCGCGGCATCGAAACCAGCGCTGAAGCGAAAGCGCTCCGCGCTCAGATGCGTTGCACTGCCGAGGCCAACCGAGGAGAAATTGAATGCACCCGGTCTGGCTTTGGCCGTGGCGACGAGATCGCGCGCGGTTTTCAGGCCCTTCGCCGGTGAAACGACCAGCACGCTCGGCGAAATGCCCAGCGGCACGGCCGCGGCAAAATCACGCGCAGGATGGTAGGGCAGCTTCGAATAAAGCGCGGGCGCGATGGTGTGCGCGGAGCCGTGCGCGAGCACAGTGTAGCCATCGGGTTCGGCGCGGGCGACCATGCCGGAGCCGATGGTGCCGCCCGCGCCGGTGCGGTTTTCCACGATGATGTTCTGGCCCAGTTGCGGCCCAAGCTGCTCGAAAACCACGCGCGGGATGATGTCGGTGGTGCTGCCCGCGCCGACGGGCACGATCACGCGCAGCGGTTTGGCGGGCCAGGATTGCGCGTTGGCCGCCGGTAAGGTCAGCGCAAGCGCTGAGATCATTAACAGTTGATTCGGTTTCATGGCGGCTTCCCTTTCTTGTTGGCGTTGTTCAATAAATATCGCGGATGACGCAAACCAGTATGGTGTGCGAGCCGCACACCGTCCAATAGTGAATTACTCTGACTGCCTATGCCGATCTGGTATAAGTGGCGGCATGGATTTACGTCACCTGAAAACCTTCGTGACCGTGGCGGAACTGGGCACTGTCTCCAAGGCGGCGTTGCGCCTGCATATTGCGCAACCCGCGCTGTCGCGGCAGATAAGCGAGCTCGAAGAGGAACTTGGTGTGATGCTTTTTGATCGTGTGGGGCGCCGGTTGGTATTGTCCAGCACGGGTGAGCAGCTATTGGGTGATTGCCAGGCGCTACTGGAGCATGCCCGCGATATCGGCGAGCGTGCGCAGTCACTGCGGCGCGGCGATACCGGCGTGCTGAGGGTCGCAGCCTCCCCACACCTGCTCGAGGGCCTCTTTCCGGATTTTCTACTGCGTTACGCGCAGCGCTATCCCGGCGTGCAGGTAAAGCTCATCGACACGGTGGGGCCGGACATGCTGTCGATGCTGGAGCGCGGCGAGATTGATCTTGCGCAATGTCTTATCGATACGCATCAGCCAGAAGACCCACGATTCAGAAGTCATCCATTGCAATCGACGGAAATGCTCGCCGCCTGCCATCCCGGATTACAACTGGGCAAAGGTGGCACGATCGAGATCGATCATCTCGCGCCGCACCCGCTATTGCAGATCAGCGCTGATTTTGTGATGCGCCGGATGTTTGATGCCGCCTGCCGCCTCGCCGGCTTTACGCCCAACATACTGCTCGAAAGCCGCGCCCCGCATGCCTTGCTTGCAATGGCCGAAGCCGGACACGGCGTGGCAATCATTCCCTCGGCGCTACGCACGAATTACTACCAATTGCGCATCGTTCGTGTGACCTACCACGGCAAACCGATCAGCCATCCGCTGGCGATTTTGTCGAACAAGCGACGCCCGCTGCCGCCCTATGCCGCGGCATTTTGCGAGATGCTCGCCGGTTACGTGGAAGAAGTGTTCCCGATCACGCGGCCGACGGATGGTAGCGTCAGTGCGGCGCGTGGACAGAAGGCGCGTGTGAATCGTCGCGGTACTAGTTGAGTTTGAGGTCGGCCTCGGCAACCTTGCCGGTATGTACGCAGCCTGCGTATTCGATGCTGCCCGCGCCAATGCACTTACCACGACCTCGCCGGCATTCGCTTCGCGCGGCAGGTCATGCGCGAGTGACGAATACAGCCGGGGCCGTGCAGGCGCTTGTGTGTGCAGCCGGCAAACAGCCGCAGGCGGGCGATCACTGGCCGCAAGCCGCCTTACTCGACAATCACGGCTTTGCGCTTTTTGCGGAATGCCGGCGCGATGAACAGGAGCAGCAGCAAGCCGGTCATCACCATGAAACCGCAACTGATGGGCCGCGTAAAGAACACCGACGGGTCGCCCTCCGACAGCAGCATCGAGCGCCGGAGGTTCTCTTCCATCAGCGGCCCCAGTACCATCGCCAGGATCAGCGGTGGGAACGAACAGCCAAGTTTCATCAGTATGTAGCCGGTAAATCCGAAAAAAGCCATCAGCATCACATCGATGCCGGAGTTGTTCAGGCTGTAGATGCCGATGCCCATCAGGGTGATGATGACCGGAAACAGCATCCGGTACGGCACCTGCAGCAGCTTCACCCAGATGCCGATCAGCGGCAGGTTGAGCAGCAGCAGCATCAGGTTGCCGATCCACATGCTCGCGATCAGTCCCCAGAACAAATCGGGCCGCGCGGTCATTACCTGCGGCCCCGGCGTGATGCCGTGCGCCATCATCGCGCCCAGCATCAGCGCCATCGACGCGCTGCCGGGCACGCCTAGCGTCAGCATCGGCACGAAGGTGGTCTGCGCGCAGGCATTGTTGGCGGATTCGGGCCCGGCTACGCCCTCGATTGCGCCCTTGCCGAAGCGCGACGGGTCTTTGGCGAGCTTTTTTTCCGCCATGTAGGAGGTGAACGCGCTAATGGTGCTTCCGAGACCTGGCAGCGGCCCGAACACCGCGCCGATGGAACTGCCGCGCAGCATCGGGCCAAAGCAGATTTTCAGGTCCTGCCAGCGTGGCATCAGGCCCTTGATTTCACCCTTGAGGATGGTGGGGGCGATGTGCGTGCTGCCGAGATTTCTGAATATTTCAGTCAGTCCGAATACGCCCATGGCCATGACCGCTATGCCGACACCATCGCTTAGTTCGGGGACGCCGAAGTCAAAGCGCGCCTTGCCCGAAGTGACGTCGGTGCCGACGATGCCGATCAGCAAGCCCGCCACCACCATGGCAAGCGACTTCAACAACGAGCCTGAACCCACCACCGCGGCACACACCAGCGCCATCACCATCAGCGAAAAATATTCGGGCGAGCCGAACTTGAGCGCGATCGACGCCAGCGGCGGGCCGACCAGCGCAATGAGCAGCGTCCCCACGCAACCGGCAAAAAATGAACCGATGGCCGCCATCGCCAGGGCGGGGCCGGCGCGGCCCTGCTGCGCCATCGGATGGCCGTCCAGCAGCGTGACCACCGAGGAACCTTCGCCGGGCAGATTTACCAGGATCGCCGTGGTCGAGCCGCCGTAGTCGGAACCGTAGTAAATGCCGGCGAGCATGATCAGCGCCGAAACCGGCGGCAGCGTGTAGGTGATCGGTAGCAGCATGGCCATGGTGGCAAGCGGCCCGATCCCCGGCAGCACGCCGATCATGGTGCCGAGAAACACGCCCACAAAACAATACGCCAGGTTCTGCAGCGTGAGCGCCACGCTGAAGCCGACGACGAGGTTTTGCAGCAGTGGTTCCATTACCGGCTCCACCAGAACAGGCGGTACGGCATGTCCAGGCCGTACGAGAAGATGGCGACCACGCCAGCGGTGATGCCGATGCTAAGCAGTATGGTTTCCCGCCAGTTCACGTCCTTGTGCGCAAGCGCGCAACCGACGATCAGCACGATGACCGAGGGAACAAACCCGAAATCCGCCTCCATCAACACCGCGAACAGCACCAGCGTCGCGGTCAGTGCGAGCCACGGCCGCAACGCCCATGACGCGAGGCTCAAATCCTGATCGACTTCGCCCTCGATCCGGAACGACAAGGCGCTGATGAGCACGCCGAATGCGATCATGATGCCGCCCAGCCAGGTGGGAAAATAGCCCGGCCCCATCTGCAGTGCGGTGCCCATCTCATAGCGGCGTGACAGATAAACTGCCAGCGCGCCGAGGGCCATGAAAAAAAGCCCGCACCAAAAGTCCTGGTGATTTTTGATTTTCAGCCGCACTTTGCCTCCTCCCTCGCGCAAGATGACGACGTTGTAAAGCCCGCCTCAAAACTTCGGTGCGCGGGTTGCGCCCAATGCTGTCGAATTCGAAATTCTGCGATCCGGCCAGGTCATGATACGCTTGTCCTCGCAAAACACCGGAGCCGGTGATGAATCAAACGCAGTCAAGCACGGCGTTGCCCAATTCGATCTTGGCCAGACTGGGCCGCCTCGCCCGTTTCGTGGTGTTCCTGTGCACGGCAGGATGGCTGTTCCCGCATGCCTGCACCGAAGGCATGGACCTTACGCGGATACAACACGAGGATACAGCCACGCGGATCTAACGGCCTGACGTCAGAACTTCAGGCCCAACTGCTTTACCGTCTGCACGATATCGGCGTAATCGCGTGCGACGATTTTTTTGAGTTCCTGAGGCGAGATGGGATCGACGGCTTCGCTGCCGCTGGCGATCAGCCGTTTTTCCACGTCAGGCGCATTCAAGCCGCTGCTGATGAGCTGGTTCAGCGCCGCTATGATCGCAGGCGGCGTGCCCGCGGGCGTCCAGAGATTGTAGTTGTTGGTAATCGAAAAACCGGGATAACCCTGCTCGGCGACGGTCGGCAGATCGGGCAGCACCGGCACGCGCTTTAGGCCCAGGGTGGCCAGCGCACGCACCTTGCCGGTTTTGATGGAGGCCACGGCCGACATTGCGCTGCCGGCGGCCATATTGATCTCGCCGCCCATCAGCGCGAGGATTGCTGGCGCACTGCCCTTGTAGGCGATGTGCCTGAGTTTCATGCCCGACAGCGCCGCCAGCCGTTCCATCCCCAGATGCACCGTACTGCCCACGCCGGAACTGCCCGCGTAGGTCAGCGGCTTGGCTAACGACAGCGCAATCAATTCCTTCATCGTCTTGGCCGTGAGATTTGCCGTGGCGATCAGTATGTAGGGCTGCGAGGTCGTTCGTACCACGGGTTCGAACGTTTTGAGCACATCAAACGGCACGCGCCGGGTCGCCCCCTGAAACAGCAGCCCGAAGCCGTTCTGATAAAGCGTGTAACCGTCAGGCTCGGCCTTCGCCGCGTGGGTGCTGGCAACCACACCGCCGCCACCCGGCCGTGGATCGACCACCACGTTCTGACCCCACTTGTCACTCAATATTTGCGCCGTGATGCGCGCGACCATGTCGGCGCCCGCGCCCGGCGCAACGCCGATGATGATACGGATCGGACGCGAGGGGTAACCGGGCAGCTTCTCCTGTGCCGACACCGCCGCGCCATAAGCAAACACTGCGGCAAACACCGCGGGCGCCAAGCACCAACTCCATTTGTTCGTCGTGGTAACCATGGGCGTCCCTCTCATGATGTAGGTTTTTTGGCGACTATACACCGCAGTCAGTTCGCGCGCAGATCGGCGTCCGTCACCTTGCCGGTGTAGACGTAGCCACCATCCTCGACGCTGCCCGCGCCGGTGTAAACGCCGATGACTTCGAGCGTCTCGGTCTTGCTGGTGTTGGCCAGGAAATGCTCGACGCCCTTGGGGATGAAATGCGTGTGGCCCTCGCGCACGCGCGAGACCGTGCCGCCCGCACCGGCGACACCCGCGCCCGACACCACGTAGTAGAGCACTTCACAGTTGTCGAAGCGGTGCTTGTGATGCACGTCGCCCGGCGCGAGCTTCATCCAGAACTGCGCCTTCTTCACGGCGCCGTTGTGCGTGCCGATGGGCAGACGAAAATCACTCACGTTCCAGCCTTGCACGGCATCGATCTTCATCGGCTTCACATCGGCGGCGTTGAGCAATATGCCCTCGGTGAGCGTCGCCGCGCGCGGCATATCGAGATCAGTCTTCGCCACATGGCCGCAGAATTGATAACCAGTATCAGGCACGCTTTTCGCGCCCATGTAAAAACCGATCACAAGGCCCGGCTGATCCTTCGTCTCGTTGTGAAAAAAATGCGGCGTGCCCGCGGGCATCAGCCGGCAATGGCCGGGGCCGACGACAGTGCGCTGATCGCTCTGCCCGACGATGCCGTGGCCGCTGATGTAAACCGCGATCTCATCGCACTTCGCGTGCAGGTGCTTCGCATGCGTCGAGCCAGGCCGGAAAATCGAATGAAAAATCGTCGTCGCACTGCCATGCGCGCCGGTTACGGGCAGACGAAATTCGGAGATGGCCCAGCCATCGCCTTTTTGCATGTTTTCGGGGGTGACGTCGGTGACGTGGACTAGGTACGGTTGTGACATGACTTTCCTAAGTAAAGTGATTGCTTGAATCGTCGTTCCGGCGCAGGCCGGAACCCAGGTGGTAACTCCATGCGAAGCATCAAATTATCCACCTTCGGCGCGGTTTACGTTACTGGATTCCGGCCTGCGCCGGAATGACGGGGTGGTGATTATGAGCTTGTGGTGGCGCGTAGTGATAACGGAAAAGCACTGTGCCGAAATTGGAGTGCGGCGCACGCTACAGCGCCTCTCGCACCTGATCCGCCGGTTGATCACGCGTTTCCATGAAGTCGCCTGACACGCCTGGCCTTACGAACCGCGGATGCCCTTCCTCCGCCAAATCCCAAAACAACCCGGTCATCATTTGCAACCCCTCGCGCATGACGGAGCCAAGTGCATGTTCATTCGGCGCGTGCTGCGAGCAGCCGGCGTAGGAGTGCGGTACCCATAGTGTCGGCAGGCTCAGCGTTTGCGCGAAGCAATCGTTGGGCAGCGAGCCGCCGATGTTGGGCAGGATCGCGGGTGCTGCGCCTGTGGTGCGGCGGATGGATTCCGCCGCCCAGCGCACCCAGGCGTTGTCGGGGTCGAGGCGCGTGGCTTCCATGAAGCTCTTGCGCGCCATGCCGACTTTTACGCATTCGTAGCCGTTGGCGTCGAGATGTTTGCGCAGGGTCGGAATGAATGTGTTTGCATCGGTGCCGGCGACAAAACGTATCTGGCAGGTGGCCACGGCCTTGCCGGGAATTGCGTTCACCGGGTTGTCCGGATTGCCGGTGCGAAACGCGAGTATCTCGAAGGTGTTCCACGCGTAGACTTTTTCCGCCGCCGACAAGCCCGGCTCGCCCCAGCCGTGATCGATCTGCGGCTCGTCGGGTTCGGGCGCTGGCGTGCAATCGAGCAGCGCGCGGCGTACGCTTTCAGGAATTTTGTCGGGTAGCAAATCACGCACCAGCACGCGGCCTTCGCGCGTGACGATGCTCGCCAGCGCGTGCGCGAGCACGATGCCGGGGTTCGCCAAGAGGCCGCCCCAGTTGCCGGAGTGATGCGCGCCTTCGCGCAACTCGACGGTGAAGGTGAGATTCATCGAGCCGCGTGAGCCGAGGTATAATGTTGGCCGTTTCGCCGACAAACGCGGGCCGTCGGAGGCGATCAGCACGTCGGCTTTCAGCCGTGCCTTGTGCGTTTCACAAAAATCTTTCAGGCCCGGTGAGCTCAATTCTTCGCCGGTCTCGAGCATGAACTTCAAATTGAAGCCGAGCTTGCCGCGCTCGCTGATCACTGTTTGCAGTGCAGCCATGTTGACCGAGTGCTGGCCCTTGTTGTCGGCGGTGCCGCGGCCGTAATATTTGTCGCCTTCCTGCTTGAGTTTCCACGGCTCGATGCCGGCGCGCCATTGGTCTTCCAGCCCGCGTATCACGTCGCCGTGGCCATACATCAACACTGTCGGAAGCGTCGCGCCTTCGATACGTTCCGCCAGCAGGATCGGGCCGACGCCCTCGACCGGGTTCGGCAGAATTTCAGTCTTGAAACCCATGCGGTCAAACGCGGGCGTGATTTCCTGTTTGAGATACACATCCATATACGGACGGCTCTCGGGGATTTGACTCTCGGTGCGGATGGCCACGCGGCGCGCGAGGTCTTCGATGAATTTGCCTTCGTCGAAATGTTTGGTCACACGGGAGATGGCGGATTCGCGGGTCATGATCTTACCGTTTCAAGTTTGGTTAAGCGGAGTGTAGCGTGCGCTGTGCGCACGGCAAAACAGACTGGCTTTGAGGATAGTGCACGTGGCTTTCGCCGCGATGAGGCGATGTCTGTAACTATTTGTTTTATAATACTTTTTTATCTGTGCTGCTTTTCCATTTTGACAATAAATATTTCCCCGCCCAGTCGCGCGCGCGGCATCGCATTGATGATCGGCGCGGGTGTGTGCTGGAGCCTCGGCGGCATCATCGTGCGCAAGCTCACGCTGGCCGATGTGTGGGAAATCGTTTTCTGGCGCGCGTTTTTCATGGTGGCGTTTCTGGGCGTGGTGCTGTTGTTGATGCGCGGGCGCGGCGCGTTGGCGAGTGTGCGTGCCGTGGGCGTCGCGGGTGTGATCTCCGGCGCGTGTCTTGCGGTGCAGATTTATTGCTTCATTCTTGCGCTGACCAACACCACGGCGGCGAATACCTTTGTGTTGATGAGTCTTTCGCCGTTGACGGCGGCACTTGCCGGGTTGCTGTTCCTGCGCGAGCGCATCGCTTGGCACACATGGGCCGCCATCGGCTGCGCGCTGGTTGGCATTGTCATTATGTTCGGCGAGGGTTTGGGCGGCGGGCGCTGGCTGGGCAATTTTTTCGCGCTGTGCGTGCCGGTGGCGTATGCGTTTCAGATTCTGTTTGTGCGCAAGGTGCGCGGGGCACATGATCAAGCGCCCGACTTGATGCCCACGGTGTTTCTCGGCGGTTTGTTCGCGATGATACCGGCGCTGTTTCTCGGCTGGCCGCTCGAAGCCGCCGCGCGCGATGTGTCGCTGCTGGCGCTGATGGGTTGCGTGCAACTGGGCGTGGGCTGCTGGCTGATGACGCTGGCGGTGCGGCACTTGCGCGCGGCGGAAATAGGCTTGCTGTCGCTCACCGAAACTATACTCGCGCCGCTGTGGGTTTGGCTGGGCGTGGGGGAGGCGCCCGGCGCGGCGGCGCTCGTCGGCGCAGCGTTGATCATAGGTGCGCTGGCGGTGAATGGCTGGGTTACGTTGCGCACTGAGCGCAATGCGCATCAGTAGCGTGCGCTGTGCGCACGACATCAGGCCGTTGCGAACCAAACCAGTAAATTTGTTCGTGCGCACGGCGCACGCTACGAATTGCCGTGCTTACTGCGACTTGATGCCGGCTTTTTTCACCATCGCGATCCATTCCCTGGTTTCACGTTTGATCAGCGCGTCGAATTCCTGCGGCGTGCCGCCCGCGGGTTCCGCGCCTTGCGCGAGGAACTGATCGCGCACTTCCGGCGCTTTCAACGCGGCGTTGACGTCCTGATTTATTTTCGCGACTACCGCCGGCGGCAGGTTCGCCGGGCCGATGAGTCCCAGCCAGTAGTTGATGCTAAAGCCCGGATAACCTTGCTCGGCGATGGTGGGCACGTCGGGCACCATCGATGAACGCTTGAGGCTGGTGACGGCGATGCTGCGCAGCCGCCCGGATTTTACATAGGGCACCAGCGCCGGCACGGATGTCGATACCATCATGAGCTGGCCGCCGATGGTGTCGTTGACCGCGGGCACGCCGCCTTTGTAGGGCACGTGCGTGATGTCGATGCCTGCCACCGCGCGGAACATTTCGATGGCCATGTGCTGGTGCGTCGCGTGGCCGCCGGTGCCGTAGTTCATTTTGCCCGGGTTATTTTTTGCATAGGCCACGAATTCGCCGAGGCTTTTCATCGGCGCGTTCAGATTAACGGCGATGAGATTGGGCGAATTCGACACCACCACGATCGGCACGAAATCCTTGTTCTCGTCGTAGGGCCGCTTCACGAACATGCTGGGGTTGATGGCATGCGTGGCGGTGGCCATCAGCAGCGTGTAACCGTCGGGGTTCGCGCGCGCGACGATCTCGGTGGCGATCATGTTGCTGCCGCCTGGGCGGTTGTCCACCACGAACTGCACGTTCCAGCGGTCGGTCAGCGCCCTGGAGATGAGCCGCCCGGAAATATCAGCGCCGCCGCCGGGTGGAAACGGAATCAGCAGGCGTATCGGGCGCGAAGGATAATTCTGCGCCACGCAGTTAAAGGTTGCCGCGGCGAGCGCGGCGGCAATGGTGAATTTGACGAACGTGATGCGCAAAACGCCGCCTTCGCCTAATCGGCTTTCAGACCAATCGCTTTCACGATCTTGCCCCACTTTGCAATCTCGGTGCGGGTGAATGCGGCGTATTCGTCGGGTGAGCTCAACATGACCTCGAAGCCTGCGCCGCCGAGGCGATCCGCCACGTCCGGCGCTTTGAGCAACTTGTGCGTTTCGGTGTGCAGGCGCGTGATGATCGGGCCTGGCGTGCCGGCCGGGGCGACGAGGCCGTACCAGTTGTCGGCGGTGTAGCCTTTCACGCCGGCTTCGTCCACCGTCGGAATTTCGGGTGCTGCCGGCGAGCGTTTCCTGGTCGAAACCGCGAGCCCGCGCAGCCTGCCGCTACGGATATGGCCGATGGCCGAGGGCATGGTGGCCATGCAGGCGGATACTTCGCCGCCCACCAGCGCGATCATCGACGGCCCGCCGCCCTTGTACGGCACGTGTACCATTTTCAGACCCGTCATGCTCGCGAAGTACTCGCCCGCAAGATGCGCGGCGGAGCCCGCGCCGGAAGACGAATACGACAATTGCTCGGGCCGCGTCTTGGCGAACGCGACAAATTCCTTCACCGTTTTCACGGGCACGGACGGATGCAACACCAGTATCATCGGCGTGGTGGCCATCAGCGACACATGCGCGAAATCTTTTGCGAGATCGAAATTGAGCCGCGTGTAGAGCGTCTGGCCGATGGCATGCGTGATCGAGCCTATCAGCAGTGTGTAACCATCCGGCGGCGCCTTGGCCGCGATTTCCGCGCCGATGTTCGCGCCCGCGCCTGGGCGATTTTCGGCGATCACCTGCTGCCCCATCTGCTCGCTGAGTTTCAGCGCCACCACGCGGCCGATGGTGTCGGTGCCGCCGCCCGGCGGGAACGGAACAATCAGCCGCACGGTCTTCGACGGATATTGCTGCGCGCCCGCGACTGCGGCGAAAGTCATACCAACGGCCAGCATGGAAAATCTTGCGAATGTCGTCATCATCTTCCCCTTTAGTTTGTCGATTAACCAGCGGCAGCTTGAATTGCGCCTGCCTGCAAGTGTAGCCGTGCCGCGTGCGCGGCGCACGCGGCAACGGCTACGATTACGTATCCAGCAATTTCAACCGCTGCACCTTGCCCGAAGGGCCTTTCGGTAAGTCATTGATAAATTTGATTATTTTTGGAGCCTTGTATTTACCCAATTCGCCCAGCGCGAAGGTGTTGAGTTCTTCCAGTGTGCAGTGCATGCCGGGTTTCAGCACCACGCACGCCATGATTTCCTGACCGTAATTCGCGTCGGGGATGCCGACGGCAGCGGCTTCGAGCACGGCGGGGTGCTTGAGCAAAGCTTCGTCGATCTCGCGTGGCGCGATGTTCTCACCACCCTTGATGATGAGTTCCTTGATGCGGCCTGTGACGAATACGAAGCCGTCTTCGTCGAGGTAACCCACGTCGCCGGTGTGCATCCAGCCGTCGGCTTCCAACGTTTTGTTCGTGTTCTCTGCGTCTTTGTAGTAGCACGTCATCACGTTGTCGCCGCGAATCATCAGTTCGCCAGGCGTGTTTGCTGGCAGATCATTGCCGGTGTTGGGGGCGATGACTTTGGCCGCGTTGCCATACGCCTGGCCGGGGCTGCCGATTTTGCGCTTGGCCGCGTCGTACGGGTTGGTGAAACATGGCGCGTTGGTTTCGGTCATGCCGAAGGTTTCGATCACGCCGATGCCGAATTTGGCTTCGAATGCGCGGTGCTGATCTGGCGGCAACGGGGCGGAAGCCGAGCGGCAGAATTTCACGCGCGAGATGTCCAGGCCACGTTCGCGCGGATCAGCGCCGTTGAGCAGATAGGCGATTATGGTGGGCACGACGTTGATCCACGTGCATTGATATTCCGCGACGAGTTGCCAGTAGCTCGACGCGCTGAAGCGATGCGGCATGATGACCGAGCCGCCATGCACCAGCGGGGCAACCGTGGTGACGATCTGCCCGTTGATGTGATAGAGCGGCATCGCGCACAACACACGATCATGCGCACCCAGCAGATGCGCGCTGCTGGTGTATTCGCCGCCTGCAACCACGCTGCGGTTCGAGAGCACGCAGCCTTTCGGTTTGCCGGTGGTGCCGGAGGTGTACATCAACAGCGCGTCGTCGTCTTCGCCGGCCTGCGGCAACGCAACCTCGTCCTGCGCGTCGAAAATAATTTCGGCATCCGGATCGATTACTACCACGGCGACTTCGCGTTGCACGCCCGCGAGCGCCTCGCGCACGCGCGGTTCGAGTTCGGCGCTGGTGAATACGAGCTTGCTGTCGGAGTGATCGAGCACGTAGGCAAGTTGCGACGCCTGCGCCAGCAGGTTGAGTGGCGCGACCATGAAGCCCGCGTACATCACGCCGATCAGCAATTGCGCGGTCTGGTAGCTGTTGTGCAGCATCAGCGCGACCTTGTCGCCTTTGTTGAGGCCGCGATGCAATAGATAATAACCAATCTCGCTCGATGCGCGCTGCAAATCCTGGTAATAGATGCGCGCACCGGATTCGGGCGCGATCAGATAAAGGGCGTCGGGCGTTTCGCGCGCGCGCAGGTCTACGTAATGGCGGATTGTTCGCATGGCTAAAAAACAACCGCAGAGGCGCAAAGGCGCAGAGATTGCGCAGAGAAAATTCTTTGAACTTCTCTGCGTAATCTCTGCG
>CAMDLH010000166.1 GCA_945901405.1 Bordetella parapertussis
CTTGATCGCGAGATTGGCAAGGCCGACCAGGCTTTGCAGCGGCGTGCGGATTTCGTGGCTGATGTTGGCGAGAAAAGCGCCCTTCGCCTCGGCCGAGGCTTCGGCGGCCTCCTTGGTGCGCGTCAGCTCGGTTTGCATGTGCTGGTACTGCGTCATTTCTTTTTGCAGACTGGCATTGAGTGCTTCGGCTTGTTCCTTGCCGGCAATGGCTTGCCGCGCCAGCGCATCATTGCGAAACCCGAGTTGCAGCGCATTCGCCAGCGTGGCGGCGTGGTGCCATGCGAACAGCAGCATCGCCACCATGAACACGCCCAGCAGCAGCGCGGCGCTCAGCCATTCGACTTCGCCGCGCGTCACCAGCGCCAGCGCCGCCGGCAACAGCAGAATCACGCAGTACGCCGCGTAGATGCGCCACACCGCGCCCAGCGCCGGCAGCGCGCCCGCCGCAAAGCCGGCCAGCGTCAACAGTATGAGCCCCGGTAACGTGGCATCGCGCACCTGCACCAGCGCATAACCCGCGGCGCTCCAGAGGACTGCCGCGGCGATGGCGCCGCCGAAGGCAAGCCGGTACCAGGAGTCGATATTGCGCGCGCCGGGTTCCTCGCGGCGGAATCGCAGCAGCACCACCGCAAGCGCCGCGCACACCAGCAGCATCGCACACAGCCAGGCCGCGATCAGCGTGTTATTCGCCTTGCCCCACGCCGAGAAAGCAACCAGCGCCGCGATGCCGCAGGTGGCGGCGAGGCCCGCGCCCGCCATGCGGTAGAGCATGTAAACCTGCTCCGCGAAGACGAGCGATTCGACGCTGTCGAGTGGTTTTGCGGTTGGCGGACTGTTGGTCATTGATGGGTGGTGATTTGTCTGCCTGGCAAGTGTTGCTATGATAGCGCGTGACGCGCTGCGGCACAATCGAAAATAGTCAACAAAAACATTCAGTTATAAACGTATCCTGACACTGGACTGGATGCGCGGTTTACACGTCGCCAGGGCTCGCGGCATCCGCCGAGCTGTGACGCGCGATCTCGCGCACGGGTTTTTCGCCGCGGATGCTGCGTCCGGTGGGCGTCCAAGTGCACACCGGCGCGCCCGGCGCCCACACCGTTTTGTACACGCCGGGCACGAAAAATTCGACGAACGCCATTTCTTCATCGCCCTCGCTTCTGAGGTAGTGGCGCTCGTGGTCGCCGTAATAAATCAGATCGCCCCTGCGCACCGGTATCGGCGATTCGTTGGCGAACGCGGTGCCGCGGCCTTTTAACACGTACATGAAATGTTCCGCGCCCTCGTGATGGTGATTTGCGGCCTGGGTGCCCGGCGGATAAATAATCATCTCGCCCTTGATCGCCTTGGTGCCGAAGAGCTTGGGCGTGGCGACGTAGATGCGCTTGCGCGCGTCATGCTCGGAGTCGAGCACCGGCTCTTGCGTCCAGTCGATGATATTCAGTTGCGGCGGCGTGCTGGCGAACGCCGCATCGAAGCGCGCGGCATGCGGCACCGTGGCGTGCAACAGTTCGACACCCGCGGGCGCGGTGAGCGTGCCGCCAAAGCCGGGCGGCAGGAACACGATATGCGCGCGATTCAGATCATTCGCCGCGCCACCGTGCGCGAGTGTCGCGCCGCCATCAAGAATCTGGATCCACGCGAGGTCCGTGGCCTTGACCGTCAGCGTATGAGTGCCGCCTGGATCCACGCTCACACGGTCGAGCAGCACCTTGCCGTCCTGCGTGTGATGCGCGCACAGCAACGGCTGGCGCCGCACTTTGGCGCTGGTTGGCAACGCGGTGATTGAACTCTCGTTAATGATGATGGCCATGGCGCTCCCGTGCATTGTGAATTATCGTGGCTGCTATTATAATGGCAACATAAGTAATTGTTTTTACAAGATATTTTTGAAATGACTGCCATGGATGCCACCCCCAAGCCGCCGCTTGCCGCCACATGCGCAAACCCGCGGGTATCTCCGCTCGCGCCCGCGATTGGCGCAGAGGTTGCGGGCGTTGATCTTGCGTGCATCGATGATGCTGGGTTTGCCGCCGTGCACGCTGCGCTGGTCGCGCATCACGTGATATTTTTCCACGGCCAGACGCTGGGCAACCAGGCGCTTGCCGCGTTCGCGCGCCGCTTCGGCGAGCCGCAGGCGGCGGCTGAATCTTCCTTCGGTAAGCTCGACGGCTATCCGGAAATCGACGTGCTCGATTACGATGCGAGCCGCCCGCCGTACGTGACCAAGGAAATGTGGCACACCGATTTTTCCGGACGCGCGCGGCCCACGCTGGGTTCGGTGTTGTATGCGCTGGAAGTGCCGCGCGCGGGAGGCGATACCATCTGGGTGAGTCTTGCCGCTGCGTACGATGCGTTGTCGGAGCGTATGAAGTTTTACCTCGCGGATCTCAAAGCAGAACATCGCACCATCAAGGCATTCGGCGATGATATCCGCGCCAACCTGCGCAAGGACGAAGGCGGGCAAAAACGCTTCGAGGCGATGATGGCATTGCCGCCCGTGATACATCCGGTGGTGTGCACGCATCCGGTGAGCGGACGCAAATTGCTGTATCTGAACGAGGGTTACACCACGCGGCTCGCTGGCGTCGAGCGCAAGGAAGGCGACGCGGTGCTCAATTATCTGTTCGAGCATCTGCGCACGCCGGAGTTTCAGGTGCGCCACCACTGGCGCGCGGGCGACGTTGCCGTGTGGGACAATCGCATTACGCAACATTACGCGCTGGCCGATTACGGCGAGCGGCGGCTGATGCATCGCATCACCATCAAGGGCGGCGCACCGGCGTGAACCAGGGTTTCCCGGAGGAAAGTCAAAAATGTCCATGAAGACAATTATTTATTTCGTTGCCGCCTGCGGCGTACTGGCGTGCGCGGGTGTGGCGCGGGCCGCCGACTATCCCGTGCGGCCGATACGCATGATCGTGCCGCTGCCGCCGGGCACCGCCAGTGATTTTCTCGCGCGCACGTTGAGCGGGCCGCTGTCCGATCACTACAAACAGCAAGTCGTGGTGGATAACCGGCCCGGCGCTGGCGGTCTCATCGGCAGCGGACTTGCCGCCAAGGCGATGGCCGATGGCTATACCATGGCCATGATCGCGCCGCCGCATAGCGTAGCGCCGCTGCTAAATCCCAATCCGCCGTACCACCCGGTGAAGGATTTCACCGCGATCTCCAATGTCGCGCTGGTGCCCAACCTGCTGGTGGTGGCGCCTGGCCTGCAAGTGAAGACCGTGAAGGAACTCGCGGCGTTGCTGCGCGCGAATCCGGGCAAATACAATTACGCGTCGGTGGGCGTGGGCTCACTCGCGCACATCGCGGGCGAGATTTTCAGCCGCGGCGCGGGCGCCACGACCGTGCACATACCGTTCAAGTTTTTGGGTGACGCGTTCACCGAAACCATGGCCAACCGCGTGCATTTCTTTTTGTTCACCGTGCCCTCGGCATCGCCCATCGTGCGCGAAGGGCGGTTGCGTGCGATCGCGGTGAGCGGCTCCAGGCGCTCGGCGGCTTGGCCCGATCTGCCCACCGTCGGCGAGGCGGGCTTGCCCGAAGCGACATCCGACGGCTGGTTCGGACTGGTCGGCCCTGCCGGCATTCCTAAAGATGTGGTGACCAAGGTGCACGCCGACATCGACAAACTGCTGCGCGACCCGAAGCTGCGCGAAGCCTTTGCCAAGGGCGGCGCGGATATTCCCAACGACACCACGCCGGCGACCTTCGGCAAACTGATGCAAACCGAATATGAGCGCTATGTGAAGCTGGTGAAGGAAGCGGGGCTAAAGGCACAATGAAAACTTCCCGTACTGTGGTGTTGCTGGCCGGCGCGTTGATGTT
Source organism: Bordetella parapertussis (assembly GCA_945901405.1). GTDB lineage: Bacteria > Pseudomonadota > Gammaproteobacteria > Burkholderiales > SG8-41 > CAMDLH01. Next base: position 3,835 of record CAMDLH010000166.1, read on the forward strand.
GACTCCAGTGTCGTCGTTTGCGCAAGCCTGGCCCGCGAAGACCATCCGCTTGATCGTGCCGTTCCCGGCGGGCGGCGGCGTGGATTACGTCGGGCGCATCGTCGGCAAGGGGTTGTCCGAGCGACTGGGCCAGACAGTGGCGGTGGATAACCGCGCGGGTGCGAGCGCCATCATCGGCATGGAGCTTCTTAAAAATTCGCCGCCGGACGGCTACACCATCGCGGCCACTTCATCAGGCCCGCTGGCGATCAACCCGCATCTATTTAAAAAGCTGCCGTACGACAGCGTGCGCGACTACACGGCCATCGGCGTCATGACCAACTTTCCCTACCTGCTGGTTATCCACCCGTCGCTGCCGGTGAAGGACGTCGGGGAACTCATCACGCTTGCGCGTTCGCGGCGCGGTGAGATCGCCTATTCCTCGCCCGGCACGGGCAACGGACAACACCTTGCCACCGCGCTGTTCGCGGCCATGGCCAAGGTTGACATGCTGCACATTCCGTACAAAGGCAACGCGCCCTCGGTGGTGTCCCTGGTGTCGGGCGAGACCCAGCTCACGTTCAGCAGCATCCCCGGCATGCTGCCCCATGTGCGTGGCGGGCGCGTGAAGGCGCTGGGTATCGCCTCGGCGCAACGCGTGCCGTCGCTGCCTGAGTTTCCGACAGTAGCCGAGAGCGGTCTGCCCGGGTTCGAGGCCGTAGGCTGGGGTGGCATGATCGGGCCGGCGAATATGCCGCGCGACATCGTAAACACCCTCAACAAGGCGATTTTCGAAACGTTAAAGCAGCCGGACACCGTGCAGCGCATGCTCGCCGACGGCGCCGTGCCGGCGCCGACCAGCCCCGAGGAATTTTCCGCGTACCTGAAATCGGAGCTGGCGAAGTGGGGCAGGGTTGTGAAGCTGGCGAACGTCAGGCCGGAGTGAGCGTCAACGCAAGTGGCAAGCTACAAAATGCCCTGGCTGCACTTCGCGCATCGCGGGTGCTTCAATTTTGCAGCGCGCCTCGGCGTACGGGCAGCGTGTGTGAAAGCGGCAGCCTGATGGTGGGTTGATCGGGCTGGGCACGTCGCCGGCGAGAATCATGCGTTTGGTTTGCATGCCTGGCGCGGGCACGGGTACCGCCGATAGCAGCGCTTCGGTATACGGATGCCGGGGATTCTCGAACAGCGCGCGCTTGTCCGCGAGTTCGACGATCTTGCCCAGATACATCACCGCCACGCGATGGCTGATGTGTTTGACCACTGCGAGATCGTGCGCGACGAAGAGATACGACAGGCCAAACTCCTTTTGCAAATCCATCAGCAAATTGATGACCTGCGCCTGCACCGATACGTCGAGCGCGGACACCGGCTCGTCGCAGACGATGAGTTTGGGCCTCGGGGCGAGTGCGCGCGCGATGCCCAGGCGCTGCCGCTGTCCGCCTGAAAATTCATATGGATACTTCACCAGTTGATCAGCGCGCAGGCCGACTTTCTCGAACAGCCACGCCACGCGCTCGCGCATTTCTTTCGCGGGCGGCGCGTCGAAATTGCGGATCGGTTCGGCGACGATGTCCGAGGCGCGCATGCGCGGATTGAGCGACGAATACGGATCCTGAAACACGGCTTGCAGTTCGCGCCGGTGGGGACGCATCGCCGCAGCGCTCAGTTGATCGATGCGTTGTCCACGCCAGCGGATTTCGCCGCTGGTGGGTTCGATCAGCCTCAAAATGGTTTTGCCGGTGGTGGATTTGCCGCAGCCCGATTCGCCCACCAGTCCCAGTGTTTCTCCGGCGACGATGGAAAAACTTACGTCGTCCACCGCGTGCACCTGCCCGCTTACACGCGAGAACACGCCCTTCTTCAGCGGGTAGTGCTTGGTCAGGTGCGAAACTTCGAGCAGCGTTTCAGCGCTCATGCCGACACCCGGCCGGTTTCCCAGCATGCGACGCTGTGGCCGGGCGATTTTTCCTCGAGCGGCGGGTACTCGCGCTGGCAACGCGCGGTGGCGTAAGTGCAGCGCGGCGCGAACACGCAGCCGGCGATGGCCTCTTTCAGCGACGGCACCATGCCGGGAATTTCGGCGAGGCGTTTGTTGTCGTCCGCTTCATTGAGCCGCGGAATCGATGCCAGCAGCCCGGCGGTGTACGGATGGCGCGGATGCGCATACAGGTCTGCCACCAGCGCCTGCTCGACGATGCGCCCGGCGTACATCACCACCACGCGCTGCGCCATGTCGGCCACCACGCCCAGATCGTGCGTGATGAGCACAATCGCAGCCCCTGTTTTGTCTTTCAGCTCGCGCATCAGGTCGAGAATCTGCGCCTGTATGGTCACGTCGAGCGCGGTGGTCGGCTCGTCGGCGATCAACAGTTTCGGATCGCACGCCAGCGCCATTGCGATCATCACACGCTGGCGCATGCCGCCCGACAGTTGATGCGGATATTCGGTGACGCGCCGCTCCGGCTCGGGGATATGCACGAGCTTGAGCATCTCGATGGCGCGAGCACTCGCTTCATTGCGTGACAGGCCGCGGTGCAGCGTCAACGCCTCGGCGATCTGGCGGCCCACCGTGAGCACCGGATTGAGTGAAGTCATCGGCTCCTGAAAAATCATCGAGATTTCATTGCCGCGCACCTTGCGCATTTCCGGTTCGCCGAGCTTCAACAGGTCGCGCCCCTGAAAGCGAATTTCACCGGCGACCACGCGCCCCGGCGGGGTAGCGATCAAACGCAGAATCGATAGAGAGGTGACGCTCTTGCCGCAGCCGGATTCACCCACCACCGCCAGCGTCTCGCCCGCATTCACCGTGAACGACACGCCATCCACCGCGCGCACCACGCCGTCACGCGTGAAAAAATGCGTCTTGAGGTTATCGACTTCGAGCAGCGGGGTGGTCATGGCGAGTTCAAACCCTCCACCGCAAAGACGCAAAGGCGCAAAGAACGGCACGCAAAGGAAAAGCAGGAAAAGGGTTTCTTTGCGTTTTCTTTGCGCCTTTGCGCCTTTGCGTTGAAGCTCTTGTCGTTCATCATCACATCCGCCGCGCCAGCCGCGGATCGAGCGCGTCGCGCATGCCGTCGCCGAGCAGGTTGACCGCGAGCACCGTCAGCGACAGGAAGATCGCGGGATACAGAATCATGTAACCCGCGATCTGAAACAGGCTGCGCGCTTCGGCCATGATGTTGCCCCAGCTCGGAATATTCGGCGGCGTGCCGGCGCCGATGAACGACAGGATCGCCTCGGTGATCATCGCCGAGGCGCACACGTAGGTGGCTTGCACCAGCAAGGGCGCCACCGTGTTGGGCAGGATGTGGCGCGTGAGAATTGTTGGCAGCGTGGCGCCCGAAGCGATGGCGGCTTCGACGAAGGGTTGTTCGCGCAGCGTCAACACGAGGCTACGCACCAGCCGCACCACGCGCGGCACCTCGGCCAGCGTGATGGCGATGATGACGTTTTCGATGCTGGCCTTGGTCAGCGCCATCAGTGCGATCGCCAGCAGCACCGGCGGTATCGACATCAGGCCATCCATCACGCGCATCACGATGGCGTCGAGCCAGCGCACAAAGCCTGTTACCAGCCCGATGGCAAGGCCGACGAAGGTGCTGAACAGCGCCACCGCGATGCCGACGGTGAGCGACACGCGCGCGCCATAGAGCACGCGGCTGTAAACATCGCGCCCCAGCATGTCGGTGCCAAACCAAAATTCCTCGCCCGGCTGGCGCAGGCGCTTGACAGGCATCACTGATTGCGGATCGGTGGTGCCCAGCCACGGCGCGAATATGGCAATGAGTATCATCAGCAGCAACACCACGCCGCCGAATATCGCCGTCGGATGCCGCCGGAACGTATCCTTGAACCGCAGCAGCGTGGGCGAGGTTGAGCGTTGCGTGGCCACGTTCAATACCGGATGCGCGGATCGAAGAACACGTAAGACATATCGACCGCCAGATTGATCAGCACGTAGATGCCGGAGAACAGCAGGATCACGCCCTGAATGATCGGGTAATCACGGCGCAGTATTGCATCGACCGTGAGCCGCCCGATGCCGGGTATCGCGAACACGGTCTCGGTGACGATGGCGCCGCTGATCAAGAGCGCGATGCCGATGCCGACGATGGTCATGATCGGCACCGCGGCGTTTTTCAGCGCGTGGCCGTAGAGTACGGCGTCGGGCGACAGGCCCTTGGCTTGCGCGGTGCGTATGTAATCCTGCGACAGTACGTCGAGCATGGAGGCGCGCGTGATGCGCGCGATAAGCGCCATGTAGACCGTGCCCAGCGCGATGCTGGGCAAAATGAGATGCCGCAGCCACGGCCAGAAACCCTCGCTGATGCTGCGGTAGCCCTGCACCGGCAGCCATTCGAGGTGGATCGAAAAAATGCCGATGAGGATGTAGGCCACCACGAACACCGGCAGCGAAAAGCCCAGCACCGAAAATGCCATCACCGAACGGTCGATCCAGGTGCCGGCGCGCGCGGCGGCGAGCACGCCGAAGGGCACGGCGATCAATACCGCGACGATCAGCGTGCAGCCGGTGAGTGCCAGCGTGGGTTCGATGCGCTGCCCGATCAAACGCGTGACCGGCAGATTGGTGAATATCGAGATACCCAGGTCGCCGCGCATAAGCGCGCCCACCCACGCGCCGAAGCGCTCGAAAAAAGGCTTGTCCAGACCGAGCGTGGCGCGGATGCGGCGGATGTCCTCGTCGGTGGCAACATCACCGGCGATGACCGCCGCCGGATCGCCCGGCGTGAAATACAGCAATGAAAAGACGACCAGCGCGACCACCGCCATGACGACGAAGGTCGAGAATAGCCGCCTCAATACATATGCAAACACCGATAAAGCCGTTCGTTAACCCCTGCCCTTATTTCTTCTCCACGTTCCACAGCAGCGCTATCGGCGCGATGATCACGCCTGACAGATTGCTGCGATACGCCGTGGGCAATATGAATTGCGCGGTGGGGATGAACGGCAGGAACTCGAACGCGCGCCGTTGCACATCCTCGGCGAGCTTCTTCTGCGTCGGCAGATCGGTGGCGTTAAACCACGCTTCGCGCAACTCTTCGAGCTTCGGATCGCTGGGCCAGCCGAACCAGGCTTTGTCGCCGGTGCCGCGAATCGGGAAATTCACCGCCGGGTTCACCATGTCGGGGCCGACCAGCCAGGTGTGGAATATCGACCAGCCGCCTTTATCAATCGGCTCTTTCGATGAGCGGCGCGTGATCAGCGTGCCCCAGTCGCCGGCCTGCAACTCGACATTCAGACCCAGCTTGCGGAAGGTCTCGGTGGTGAGCAGCGATTGCGCATGCACGATCGGCTGATCGGTGGCGGAGATGATGACGATTTTCTCGCCCTTGTAGCCGGCTTCCTTGATCAGCGCTTTGGCTTTTTCCATGTCGCGCTTGCCCTTCAACTTCTCGGCGCCAACTTCGGTGGAGAGCGGCGTCTTGCAGGTGAAGAACGAGTAGCACGGATGGCCATTCTTGGGGCCGCCCGCGATGCCGAGCACGTAATCCGACTGGTTCACCGCATAGAGCAGCGCCTCGCGCATCTTCGGATTGTTGAACGGCGGATGCAGGAAGTTAAACCGAATCACGCCCATCGATCCCAGCGGATCGATGTTCTCGATCTTGATGTCCTTGTTCTTGCTCAGGAGCGGTATCAGGTCGGGCGGCAGTTGCTCCCACCAGTCGGCCTCACCGGCGTTGAGCGCCGCGGCGGCGGTGGCGGAGTCGGGGATGTAGAGCCACTCGACGCGATCAACCTTGACCACCTTGCCGCCCGAGGCCCAGCTTGGCGGTTCCTTGCGCGGCACGTAGTCGGTGTTCTTCACGTACACCACTTTGTTGCCCGGCACCCATTCGGCGGCGACAAACTTGAACGGCCCCGAACCGATGGTTTCCTTGATATTGGTGAAGGCATCGGTCTTCGCGACTCTCTCCGGCATGATGAACGGCACGTTGGAGGAAGGCTTGGCCAGCGCATCGAGTGTCAGCGGGAACGCTTTTTTGAGTTTCAGCACGAACGTCTTGTCGTTGGTGGCGGTCCACGACGCCGTCGATTCGGCGAGCTTCTGGCCGAGCGCGTCGCGCTTCGCCCAGCGTTCAATCGAGGCGATGCAGTCGGCCGATTTCACCGGCGCGCCATCGTGAAACTTCAAGCCGTCGCGCAGCGTGAAGGTGTAGGTGAGCTGATCCTTGCTGATCTCGTATTTATCCACCATCTGCGGCTTGACCTGAAACTTGCCGTCCATCGCGAACAGCGTGTCGTAGATCATGTAGCCGTGATTGCGCGTGATGTACGCAGTGGTGGCGATAGGGTCGAGGATGCGCAGATCGGCCTGCGCGATGAACTTCAGCGTTTTTTGCTGTGCGTGGGCATTGAATGCTGGCAGCAGCATCATGGCCACGGCCGCAATGCCGAACAATCGTGCCAGGCGTGCAATAGCGTTTTTCATAAGCGTTCCCCCGTGAAATATTTATTGGAAAGCGTTGCTGGATTTATCAAGTAAGCCACGCGGGCTGGCTCGAATTCGTTATCCAACTGATGACTACTATAACAGGCTGCGTGCGCGTCCGTGGTGCTGAATTGCCTCGTGAGGCCATTGCCGGATAATATGTAAGTTATTGTTTTTAAACGATTATTTAATCTAGCATGTGTTACCGCTTCCACGGCTCCGCGCAGTCGGTATCGATACCGAATTTCGCGATTGCGGCGGCAACCGCGGCTGCCGGCAGCGCTTCTTGATCGGCGAGCGATTTCAACGCGGCAACCGCGATGTGCGCACGATCCACCTCGAAGAATCGCCGTAACGCAATACGCGTGTCGCTGCGGCCGAAGCCGTCGGTGCCGAGCACGGTGTACGGTTGATTGATGAGACTGCGTATCTGCTCGGCGTAAGCGCGCACGTAGTCGGTGGCGGCGATCACCGGGCCTGCGTGATTTTTAAGACACGACTCAACCCACGTCTCGCGCGGTGCGGCTTCGGGGTGCAGCCGGTTCCAGCGCTCCACCGAAGCGCCGTCGCGCGCGAGTTCGTTGAAACTGGTGACGCTCCACACGTCGGCGGCGATGTTGTATTCGTTTTCGAGTATCTCCGCCGCCGCGAGCGCCTCGCGCAGAATCGCGCCGCAGCCCAGCAGTTGCACGCGATGCTTGTGATTGCCGCCATTGCGCAGCAAGTACATGCCCCTGAGAATTCCCTCTTCAGCGTCCGCGGGCATCGCCGGCTGCGCATAGTTCTCGTTGGTGACGGTGATGTAATAGAACACATCTTCCTGTTCTTCGAGCATGCGCCGCGTGCCGTCCTGAATGATGGTCACGAGTTCGTAGCCGTAGGTCGGGTCGTACGACACGCAATTGGGTATCAACCCCGCCATGATGTGACTTGACCCATCCTGATGCTGAAGGCCCTCGCCAGAGAGCGTGGTGCGCCCGGACGTCGCGCCTATCAAAAAGCCGCGCGAGCGCGCATCAGCCGCGCCCCAGATCAGATCGCCGATGCGCTGAAAACCGAAGATCGAATAAAAAATATAAAACGGCAGCATCGGCACGCCATGCGCGCTGTAGGCCGTGGCTGCTGCTATCCACGACGAAATCGCGCCCGCTTCGGTGATGCCTTCTTCGAGGATCTGGCCGTCTTTCGCCTCCTTGTAATACAACAACTCGTCGCGGTCTTCGGGTTCGTAAAGCTGCCCTACCGACGAATAAATCGCCACCTGCCTGAACAACGTCTGCATGCCGAAGGTGCGCGCCTCATCCGCGACGATGGGCACCACGTTCTTGCCGATGGCCGGGTCTTTCAATAGTTGCGATAACAGTTTGACGAACACCATCGTCGTCGATTCCTCGCGCTCGTGCGAGCCTTCGGTGAGCCGCGCCATGCTGGCGCGCGTGGGCGCGGGCATCGCTTGCGCTTTCGCGTTGCGCGAGGGCAGGCTGCCGCCCAATGCCGCGCGGCGCGCGCGCAGGTAGCGCATCTCGGGTGCGTCATCCGGCGGACGATAAAAACGCAGCGCGCGCACGTCGTCGTCGGTCAACGGCAGCGCGAAGTGATCGCGAAACGCCAGCACCGCGTCGTCTTCGAGTTTTTTCGCCTGATGCGCGGCCATCTTGCCCTGGCCCCAGTGGCCCATGCCGTAGCCTTTCTTGGTCTGCGCGAGGATCACCGTTGGCTGCCCGCGCGAGCGCATCGCCGCGTGATACGCGGCATGCACCTTGATGGTGTCGTGCCCGCCGCGGCGCAAACGGTCGATATCGGCGTCGGTGAGATCGGCGACGATGGCTTTTAATTCGGGATATTTATTGAAAAAATTCTCGCGGTTGAAATGTCCATCGGTGGCTGCATACTTTTGGAACTCGCCATCGACGGTTTCGTGCAGGCGCTTCAGCAACACGCCTTCCTTGTCGCGCGCGAACAGCGGGTCCCAATCCGAACCCCACACCACCTTGATCACATTCCAGCCCGCGCCGGTGAAAAGACCTTCGAGTTCCTGAATGATGTTGCCGTTGCCACGCACCGGGCCATCGAGCCGCTGCAAATTGCAGTTGATGACGAAGATCAGATTGTCGAGTTCCTCGCGCGCGGCGAGTGACAAGCCAGCCAGCGATTCCGGCTCATCCATCTCGCCATCACCGACAAACGCCCATACCTTGCGGCCGGCGGCGGGGCGTGCATTTTTGTTCATTCCGCGATTGTCGAGATAGCGCATGAAGCGCGCCTGATAAATCGCGTTGATCGGCCCCAGCCCCATCGACGCATTGGGGAACTGCCAGAAATCCGGCATCAGCCACGGATGCGGATACGAGGCGAGGCCGCCGCCCTTGGTTTCGCGCCGGTAATTAACGAGCGCGCTTTCCGGCAAACGGCCTTCGAGAAACGCACGCGCGTAGACGCCGGTGGCACAGTGCGGCTGGTAATAAATCAGATCGCCATCGGCGCCAGCGCGGAAAAAGTGATTGAACCCGACCTCGAACAAATCCGCGGCAGAGGCGTAAGTTGCAATGTGTCCACCAAGCTCCGGGTGCTCGCGATTCGCGCGTACCACCATCGCCAGCGCATTCCAGCGCACCAGCGCGGTGATGCGTTCCTCGAGTGCGATGTCGCCGGGGTAGGGCGGCTGCTCGGATTGCGCGATGGTGTTCACATACGCCGTGTTGGCATTGAACCTCAAGCGACGGCACGAACGCCGCGCCTTGTCGAACAACTGCTCCAGCAAAAACTCCGCGCGTGATTCGCCTTCGGTGGCGATCAGCGATTCGAGTGCGTCCAGCCACTCGCGGGTTTCCTGCGGATCGGGGTCGGAGATGTAGCCCATGCGTATTCCTGATATTGATGTCTTGACAGATAGTAAACGGGAGCGCGCGTGACGGAATTGCTAAAATGGCTTGTTTTTCAATCTATTCGGCAATAAAATTTTAAAAAGTATTGAATTTAAAGCATAAAATTTCATAAACAAGCTATCCCGATACGAAGACCCTTGATGAAAATCACCGAAATCAGCGTCGGCACCGCTGTGTGTTCCGCGGTAAATCGTTTTTAAGACGGTGAATTGATGCCCGACATCACGCTCGACGATACCGACTGGCGCATCCTCGCCGCGCTGCAAGCCGATGCGCGCATATCGAACAGCGATCTCGCGGCCAAGGTGTTTTTATCGCCCTCGCCATGCCTGCGCCGCGTGCGCGAGCTCGAACGCGCGGGCCTGATTCAACGTTACGTCACGCTGCTCGATCCACTGAAACTCGGCCTCACCGTCAGCGTGTTCATACAAGTGAGCCTCGAAAAGCAAATGCGCAACGCGCTCGATATCTTCGAGAATTCCGTGCTCGCGCGCGAGGAGGTGATGGAGTGCTACCTGATGACCGGCGACGCGGATTACCTGCTGCGCGTGGTGGTGCCCGACATGCCGTCGCTGGAACGTTTCATCGTCGATTACCTGGCGAAGATACCGGGCGTGTCGAACATCCGTTCGAGCTTCGCGTTGAAGCAGGTTAAATACAAGACGGCATTGCCGCTGCCGGCGAAGAGCGCGGGCAAGGCGCGGCGGCGTTAAGCGGATAGAAAGGGAAATTGTAGGTTGGGCTGAGCGCGCGAAGCCCAACATCACCGGTCGCGGCAACGCAATGCCGGTTGCGAGTGTAATTGTCCCGGTGTTGGGCTTAGCAGCCCAACC
>CAMDLH010000167.1 GCA_945901405.1 Bordetella parapertussis
AACACCTCGCGTTCGTCCGCCGAAATCACCAATGCCGGTCGTCCCGTTCTTCTTGCCATTGCCGTCCTCCCAGACTGTTGATATGCCTGGGTAGGCATCATGGCACAGGAACGCCTAAAAGTAAATATTTTAACGAATCGTTATACTAGGGCGACCTTGCCAGTGAGTTCCTGGGCGGGGATGGTTGGTGTAGAAATTGGAGCCATCACATTAAAATCTTGGGTAAAAATACGCGCTACGCGAAACACACTATGTAGTTTCGGGCTTCGCCAACAACCTGCAGTCGAGAAACTGCGGCGATAGAAGAACGTGGAAGCTACGAGTTTGAGTGTCCGCTGATTTGCGTGTTAAGCCTCGTTAATTGTGACCAAGCCCCACGCTTTCGGACAGAAGAAGAATGCAGTGGTGAGAGTCAGTTCTTGTCCGCCGTTAATGAACGTCACAAACTGTTCATTATGGTGTTGCCTCATTCGTTCCATCACAAATAACGGATCGAGCGAAAGTACTTCGGCGACGCGTTGCGGCGTGGCTTCAATATTCTGTGCGTTAAGTTTTGCGATTGACAGTAGAATTTTTCGCCGCAAATCATCAGCACTAATTTCTGTATTGTGCGATTCAGCGCCGGACGTCTTTGCTAGTTCGAGAATCGATTCAATTTCGGACTGATAGACGGTTGGTGGTTCGGCAGTGAGATTGAGCTCTTTAGCCAGATCTTGGACCAAATGGTGTAGCTCTCCATACGTATCAAGTCGGCGGGCTGTAATCCCAGACAATGGACCAGTTAGTGCGGAGGCTTTGGTTCCTGGTGCCATGACAGGAAGCAAGTGTTTTGCTGCTCCCCAACGCGCGCCCAGCTCAAACATCACATAAACGGATTCGAGGCTTGCGGGGGAAATTATTCCGATAAACGCATCGGCATTAATAACTTCGGCGCGTAGCTGTTGATCTGTGTTCGTACCTCCTGCGAAGCGAAAGCCATCGACGCTTGTGCAACGAATATCGGACGACCGCAAATCCACTGAACTACGGAGAAGCGCTATGAGTTTGGTAGCCAGCACGGCATCCTTTGAACTGTGACTAATGAATAGACGCACTTATGACACCTTTTGTTGTGAAAAAAGGCAGACCCCATTCAGTGGGCATTAGTTTGAGAGTTTCAGATTGAACTAAGAAAGTGGCTATCTATGTATACTTCTTCAGTGCTGTCCAATCTAGCTTAACCGACAGACAAATATCACAAGCTTCAACTCTGCAACTCATCCAGCAATTCCGGGTGCCGATCCAGCAGCCGAAAAAGATTTGTCACCGCCGGCAACGGACGCGCTTTGCCTCGCTCATAACGCGAAAACGCGTTCGGCCCGCCGCCAGTAATGCGCGCGGCTTCCATTTGGGTGAGCTTCAATTTCTTGCGTATACGCGCGAGCTCCGCGGCTTCCTGGGCGTCGATTTCGGCGGCTATGCGTTTGATGGCAATGGCGAAACGTTGGCCTGCCCCAGCGTCGAATTCGACCTCGCGGCAATGCGGACAATGCCAACCCGCAACCTTCGGCACCACGGTTGCGTGACCTTTGTATTCGTAAGGCACATCCTTTACGGCATGCCGCGGAATTCCTTGTCCACAGTTCAGGCATTCACGGGGCATCTTATTTCTCCTTAAACTGAATCACAACCGAACCATTCTCTCGGAACGTTACTTTGACGTAAGCCACTTTGCCATTCGGCACGACAGGGTGATACACGTCCTGCCACACCTGGCTTGCCGCATGCGTTGTCATGCTCTTGTAGAAATCAGACCGCGTCATGGCGCACACCGCTTCGACGGCCTGCGCTGCATCCAGGCCCAGTGCCTGAGCGCCAACCAAAGCGGTGGCGGTAAAGGCATCTGCCCCGCGCTGCTGCACGGCGACCTGCACGCTGGCCAGATCGTAGTGCGGCTTACGTTTTTCAATTTTCGCAATACTAACCTATAAGGTTAGTCATGGCAAGTGCGCGCCAGGCTGCCGCAGGCAATCTCGCCCACGATGAATGGATGCATGACCACGGCGTTGCGCTCAAGCGGGTCGGCCAACCGCGCATTTCCGGCACGAAGATGGTCAACCCACACCGAGGTGTCGACGAGAATCAAGCAGCGGCCACTTGGCGGCGGCGCGGCGGCGCTTTCAGTTTGGGTTGACTTCCGCCCAGTCTTGCCAGACGTCTGGCGCTCTCACGTTCAATGAGCGCCTTCAGCCCCGCGTGCAGCAAAGCCGAACGGTTAAGCGTGCCTGTCAGCCTTATGGCCGTGGCCAATAAGTCTTCATCCAGATTTACGGTGGTTCTCATAGGGTACCTCCATCGGATGATACTGGGATCATTTGATTCGCGTATCGATGAAAAGAAAGCTCTCGCCCACTGTCAACCCGCCAAAAACCTGAATTCAAACGCATCCCGAAACGGCTTGATATGCCCCGCCGTCGTCCCCGGAAAATGCGTCGGTATGATCAGCGTATCGGTATTCACATGCTCACGAAAAAACTTCCAGCGCGTCGCGGCGGATTCTTTAACGTCGCAACAAAAGCACGAGCTCCAGTCGGGTGCGATGACTTGCGCGCAGTGGTGCATCATGTCGCCGGTGAAGAGGGCGCGCTCGCCGCGTGATTTGAGATCGACGCACACATGCCCCGGCGAGTGGCCGGGCGTGGGCACGAGCGAGAGTTCATCCGAGAGCACGTAGGCATCATCGACGAGCAGAGCCTGCCCTGCATCGACTATGGGTTGCACGCAGTCTTCGTGTACCGCCGCAAAGCCCGGGTCGGTGGCCTGCTTCCAGTGCTCGTATTCCCTCCGGCTGAACACATACTTCGCATTGGGGAATGTCGGCACCAGACGGCCATCGCGCAAGCGCGTGTTCCAGCCGACGTGATCGACGTGAAGATGCGTGCAGAACACGTAGTCGATGTCCTCGAACTTAAGGCCGTGCCGAGCAAAGCTGTCGAGCCAGGGCTTTTTATCGAACAGGAGTTGCGGCGGGCGCCGCTGGTGTTCACCCACGCAGGTATCGATCAGCACCGTTGCGCGCGGAGTGCGCAGCACGAACGTCTGATAGGTGATGCACAACAAGTCCTTCGCGCGGTCGTAGGCAAAATCGGGCACCACCGACATTACGTCCTTGATCCCGGCGGGTGTCGCGCTGGGGAACATGATGTTGGGCGCGCGCCACGGGCCTTCGCGTTCGATGATGCTGGATACGCTTACGTCGCCTACCTTGATGGGTTTCATGTGAGTGCTCTCCGGCGTAGGGTGAAATTTATGGTGTGGCCAATGATTCAGGATTATATCGCCGGTCGTTCCGGCGGCTTCCTACCATCAAGCCAGCTTCGCCTCGACGATGCTCATCACATCGCTGGCGGGCACGACACGCGTGAACGTGAGCCCGGCCGCTTCAAGCAACGCGCGGTATTGCGCCGCGCTGCGCTCCTGTCCGCCGTTCATTACCATCATGTGCAAGTCGGAGACGGCTATCGCGCGCATCGCTGGCGACGGTTCCATGCTGGCCGGCACAACGCGTTCGACCAGCAGCACGCGCGCGCCGGGTGACATTGCCGCGCGGCAGTTGCGCAGGATAGTGATCGCGCGTTCGTCGTGCCAGTCGTGGATGATGCGCGAAAGAACGTAGGCGTCGCCGCCACGCGGTATGGCCTCGAAAAAATTCCCCGCCGCCAGTTCGCATCGCGCCGACAAGCCGGCATCGGCCACTCGTGCGCGCGCTTTTTCGATCACGCGCGCCTGCTCGAAGAGCACGCCCTTCATGTGCGGGTTGGCCGCAAGCAGGGCGGTGATGAGCTTGCCTTCGCCGCCGCCGATATCGACGACCGTATTTAATTCCGCGAACGGATAGCTCTTGATCACGGCTGCGTCGTGCGTGCCAATGAAGCTGACCATGCCTTCGTCAAAGTCTTTCGCGCTTTCCGGGTGTTCGGCGCGGTATTGCCAGCAGTTGCAGCCGAATACATGATCGAATGCGACCTCGCCAGTGCGCACGCTGTGCATGAGCCCGCCCCACGCGCGAAACGGATCGTCGCCGATCTGCGAAATGGCCCACGCGCCGAGTGAACCCGGTGCGTCGCTCAGGAATGTCTCGGAGAGTGGTGTGAGCGCAAGGCGGTCCTGCGCATCAAGCGCGAATACGCCGGCGCTGGCGAGCACTCGCACGACACGATAGAGCGATGCCGCGTCGGTGTTAGTGCGCGCGGCAAGTTGAGCGCAATTATCAACGCCATCATGCACAAGGTCGGCGAGTTTTAGTCGCGCCGCGACGTAGAGCGCTCGCGAGACGTGAAGTCCGCTGATGAGGCCGAGCATGGTGGTTCGCGCGGCAGGTTGTGGCAGTTTATTCATGGGAGTTTTCAAGACCTGAAGTAATAAGGGTTTGTGTTGTTAGGGGCGACGTAGTCGCGCCGCCCCGGATTGCCGTGACACTAGTCCGCGCGCATGCCTGCGGTCTTCACCACATCACGCCAGCGGGCGGCTTCGGCGGCGACGAAGCGCGCAAAGCTGTCGGGGCTGTCGGCGATCACCGTGAGACCGAGTTCGGCGATACGGCCGGCGATTTCACTCGAGCGCAGTGCGGTGGTTATTTCCGTGTTTAGCCGTGTCACCACGGCCTGAGGCGTGCCGGCGGGCGCGGCGAAGCCGAACCATACAGCGACTTCAAAACCGGGCAATCCAGACGCATCCGCGGTCGGAATCTCAGCCGCCTGCGGGTGCCGGGTCTTGCTGGTCAGCGCCAGCGCGCGCAGGTGCCCGCCGCGAATAAGGGTAATCAGGTTGGAAAAATTGTCGCACATGATCGGCACACGCCCGGAACGTAGATCCTGATGCGCCGGGGCCACGCCTTTGTAGGGAATATGCTGCATTTTGATGCTCGCAGAGATTTTAAGTAGTTCGCCGCACAAATGATGCGTCGTGCCATTGCCCCCGGAGGCATAGCTGAGTTGATCCGGTTGCGATTTCGCCAGCGCGATCAGTTCCTTCAGGTTCTTCACGGGCAGGCGGGGGTGCACCGCGATGATGTTGGGTGCCACCACCGCGTTCGTTAACGGTATGAAATCCCTCTCCGGGTTGTAGGGCAGATCCTTGTACAGCCATTGGTTGACGGCCAGAATCGGCGGCGTGACCAATAGAAGGGTATGACCATCGGGTTTTGCTTTTGCGGCGATTGACGCACCGATGGCGCCGCTTGCGCCGGGCCGGTTGTCGATGATTACCTACACTCCAAATGCCCGTGTCAGGATCGGCGCGATCACGCGCGGAAGCAAATCCGCCGTGCCGCCGGGCGGAAACGGAACAACGATGGTGATGGGCCGTGACGGAAAACTCGGCGGCTGCGCGGCGGCCGGTAAGCCTGTCAGTGCTGCCAGCATCGTGAATGCCGGCATGGCCAAATTCAATACATTGCTGATGTTCTTTCTTGTCATGATCGTCTCCGTGATGAAATGTTTTATCAGTGAAGCTTCATTTGCCTTTGTTTGCACAATTGCTCATCGGCAACGATCATTCTCCGTACCGTCTTCCCGGCGGCACAGAGTCAAATGTCCCGGTTTGTAAACCGGGACAAATTCAGGGCGCTACTTCGATTGGCGTCCGAAGCCCTGGTCACGGGCCAGCACGATGGCCTGTGCGCGGTTCGCCACGCCCAGCTTGCTGAATATCGTAGATAGATGATTTCTAAGGGTTTTTTCGCTCATGCCCAGGCGTTCGGCCATGGCATCGGTGGTGATTCCCTGCGCCAGCACCTCGAGTACCGAGGCCTCGCGGGCCGTGAGGCCGTCTATCGAACCCTGTTGCGGGGCCGGCGCCGCATTCAAAAATTCATCGATCTCGGAGGAGAGTTGTTGCCACGCGGGCTCCTGCGTCAGCAGCAGATGGTTACGGCTGTCAAGCGGCACGAAGCGCGCGCCTTTCACCAGTGTGGCGAGCGCGCGGCCTTCATCGAACGGCATGCGCAGATCGCCGCGCGCGTGCAGCACCAGTGTTGGGCAGCGCACCTTGGGCGCCAGTTCGCGTAAATCGGCCTGAAACGAGGCGCGCAAATAACGCGCGGCGTTGCGTGCCGAGGTCGAGTCTCGCAACAAGTTATTGAAGGAACGTAGTTGTTCCGTGGTGCCGTCCGGCAAGAATTGGTAGGTGAACAACTGCCGAAACTGCGGATTGTCCTGCCCCCACCCCAGCTCAATCAGTTTCAGCAGAAGCTCCACCTCCTCGCGCTTGTCTGGAGTGTTGCTACGCGTTAAGCGGCCTTGTGCAAACGTACCGTAAAGAACCATGCGACTGACCGCTTCGGGATGACGCACGGCGTAGGTAACCGCAAGCGCGCCGCCGCCCGTCATGCCCACGAGGTCGAAGCGCTTGATGCCGGCAGCCTCGACAACCGCTTCGAGATCCTCGGACAGGTGCTGCATGGAATATTCAACGTCGTCGCGATCCGACAGCCCGCAGCCGCGTGTGTCATAGCGGATCAACGTATGCCGCCGGCCAAGCAATTCCAGCCAATGGCAGTACGCCAGGCAGTCCCATTCGTTCTCCAGGTGCGAGAACGCATGACCGGCCCGTACCAGTGACGGCCCTTCGCCGCACACGGCGTACGCGATACGCGTGCCGTCACGGCTGGTGCAGAAGCGAATTTCTTGTTTGGGACGGGTCAATGGAGTTCTCTCGGGGTACGCGTGCGGTGTTGAGTCTCAACAAGGGCTGGCGGTTAGCCGTCCCGATCCAGCACTTTCTTGATTTCTTCGGCGGACACTTTAATCTCCACCCCCGCACGTTCCTTTTGCAGCATCAGGAACGAACGCGAATCCAGATTACCCCAGCCGCGGTTGAGCGCCTCGGTCATTTCGGCGTGGGTGATGTTGGCGATCTTCATCGGCACGCCGATTTCGCGCGCGAGTTCAGTGGCCAGCGTTACATCCTTGTGCGCGAGCCGTAGCGCGAAATCGGGCGGGTCGAATTTGTGCTGCATGAATTGATTGCCCATGCGGTCGAAGGTGCGTACGCGGCCCATCGCGCACTGGCGCAGCGCTGCCCACAGCGCCACCGGCTCAACGCCCGCCTTGACACCCATGGTCATCAGCTCGGCGATTGCCGCCTGCACCGCGTAGCCCGCGCAGTTGTGCACCAGCTTCGCCACGGTGCCGTCGCCGCTGTTGCCGATGTAAAAAATCTGGTCACCGATGGCCTCGATCACCTTGCGGTATTTCTCGAATACCGCCTTGTCGCCGCCGATCAGCAGCGCCATCTTGCCGGACTGCGCGCCCTTGGGGCCACCGGAGACCGGCGCGTCGAGCATGTGGATGCCCTTCTCCTTGAACTTGGCGTGCAGCGCGCGCACCACCGTCACCGAATTGGTCGATAAATCAAACCACACCGTGCCGGGCTTCATGTGGGCCAGCAGGCCATCGGCGCGCAGCGCCACATCCTGCACTTCCTTCGGGCCGGGCAGCGAAGTCATGATGACTTCGTTGTTTTGCGCGATGTCCTTCACCGAATCAGCCCAGGTCGCGCCGACCTCGATGTGGCGCTTGGACAGATCACGATTCAGATCATGAACCGTAACCTCATACTCCGCCTTGCACAGGTTGTAGGCCATGTGGCCGCCCATTGTGCCGATGCCGATGAAGCCGATTTTCATTGTTGTCTCCAGAAAAAATAAGTTCAAAAGCTTCACCGCAGAGACGCGGAGGCGCGGAGAACAACCGCAGAGAACATCAATATCGTTCTTGAACTTCTCTGCGTAACCTCTGCGTCTCAGCGTCTCCGCGGTGAAGGGGTTTTTATACCGCCTCTGCCGCAGGGTAATTCAATTCAATCGTCACCTGGCTCGGGTCTTCAAAAAACACCTGATGAATACCCAGCGACGGAATCGTGCGCTCGCGAAACGCCACCCCGTTCTTGGTAAGCCGCGCGCGCATGTCGGGCAGATTGGTGGCGACGAACGCCATGTGATCGACGGTGCCGGTGCCATTCAACGTGGACAGATCGCGGTCGCCGAGATATTCCTTGAGCCCTTCGGGGTTTTTCAGATCGACGCCGATGATGTGCACCACGCCGTTGGTCTCCGGGTATTGCGGGCCGTTATACATCCACAACCCGGGGAAATTAAACGGCGGGCGGTAACCTTCGTTAAACCCCATTATGTCTGTGTAGAACTTGCGCGATGCTTCAACATCGAGCGTGCGTATTGAGAAGTGATCGAGTTTTCCTATCGGCATGGCGAGTCCTGAATAAATTGCGGCGGGAGGCGAGAGTGGAATTTTAGCATCCGCCGCGCGGCTGGCGTCCGGGCCGCAAAGCGGTTGCGAGCCGTCACAAAGTGGTCTATCGTGGTTCCATCAAGCGTCGGAGATTCCATGAACACGAGTGTTTTCACTGCGGGAGTTGCTGCGATGTTGTTCGCCAATGCGGCGCACGCCCAGGGCTACCCATCCAAACCCATCCGCTTCATCATCGCCAACACCACAGGCACCTCGGTCGATACTCTGGCGCGCATCGTCGGCGTGAAAATGAGTGAGCTGCTCGGCCAGCAGATGGTGGCCGACAATCGCGGCGGCGCGGGTGGATTGATCGGCGCGGAGATCGCGGCGCATGCCACGCCCGACGGCCACACGCTGCTGATCAGCTCGACCGGCATGCAGGTGATCACGCCGCAAATTTACAAGAAGCTCAACTATCACCCAGTGAATGATTTCGAGGCGATCTCGCTGTTTGCGGTGACACAGAATATTCTGGTGGTGCATCCCGCGTTGCCGGTCAACAATGTCAAGGAACTCGTCGCGCACGCCAGGGCAAACCCCGGCAAGCTCAACATGGCTAACGCCGGCGCCGGGTTTCAGAGCCATCTTGCCGGTGTGTTGTTCACGCATAGGGCGGGCATCGATGTGCATCACGTGCCGTACAAAGGCGGCGCGTCGCTGATCGCGGTGATGGGCAACGAGGCGCAGATGCAGATAGCACCGGGGCCGTCGCTGATGAGTCATGTGCGCAGTGGGCGCTTGCGCGCGCTGGCGAGCGGCGGCGAGAAACGATCATCTTCCACGCCGGAACTGCCGACCATCGCCGAGGCCGGCGTGCCCGGTTATGTGTCGACAGGTTGGGCGGGGTTGATGGCGCCGAAGAAAACGCCGGCGCCCATCGTCGCCAGACTGCATGCCACGCTGGCGCAGGCGGTGGCTGACAACGCCACGCGCGAATTGATGACGCGGCAGGGCGCCGACCCGATCAGCGGCACTGGCGCCGAGATGGTGAAATTGATACACGACGAATATCGCCGTTTCGGCGAGGCGATCAAACTGGCGAAACTGAAGGTGGAGTGATGAGGCGACTTGCGATTGTATTGTTGCCGGCGGGCCTGCTTGTGAGCGTGACCGCGGTTGCTCAACAATACCCGGCCAAACCCGTGCGCGTCATGGTGCCATTCCCGCCGGGCGGCACGCCGGATATCCAGATACGCATGATGGGCGAACATCTCACGCAACGCATGGGTCAGCCTTTCGTGGTGGACAATCGCGGCGGCGCCAGCGGCACCATCGCCATGGAGACTGCCGCGCGCGCGCAGCCCGACGGCCATACGCTGATCATCGGCACCGTGGGCAACTGGACGGTGAATCCGCATTTGTTCAAGGTCGCGTTCGATGTAACGCGCGATTTCACGCATATCATTCACATCGCCACCACGCCCGGCGTGCTGATCGTGCATCCGGCGCTGCCGGTGAATTCGGTGAAGGACATGATCGCTCACGCGCAGAAAAACCCCGGCGGGCTGAATTACGGTTCGTCGGGCATCGGCGGCTTTGGCCACATGTGCACGGAGCTGTTCTCGGCGCTAACCAAGACGCGCTACACGCACGTCGCCTACAAAGGTGTTGCGGCGGCGATGACGGAATTGATGGGCGGGCACATCCAGTTCATGTTCAATAGCGCGGCACCCAGCATGCCGCACATCAAGGCCGCGCGCATGCGCGGGCTGGCGACCACGGGTGCGGCTCGGCTCGCCATGCTTGCAGAATTGCCGACCGTTGCCGAGGCCGGCGTGCCGGGTTATGAAAACACCTCGTGGTCGACAATTTCAGGCCCGGCGAATCTGCCGCCCGCGATTACCACACGTCTTAATCGCGAGATGAACGCGGTGCTGCAATTGCCCGACATACGTGAGCGATTCACCGCACTGGGTTCGACCATCACCGGCACCACGCCAGCGCAGGCAACGGAGATTTTGAAATCGGAGTTGGCGAAATATGGGAGGCTCATCGCGAATGCGGGCATCAAGCCTGCGAGCGGCGCGCCATGAGCACCGCGAATCCGCTGCGCGGTTACTGGCCGCTGCTGCTGTGCGCATCGGCAATTCTGATGATTACCATGGGCGTGCGCCAGTCGCTGGGGCTGTTCGTGTCGCCGCTCAACACCTCCACCGGGCTGGGCATCGTTACCATCAGTTTCGCTTTTGCGGTGGGCCAATTCGTGTGGGGCGCGGCGCAACCGCTGTTCGGCGCGCTGCTGGATCGCGCGGGCACGGTGCGCATCATCGCCATCGGCGCGGTGATGATGGCGTGCGGATTGGCCGCGACGCCATTCATGTCGAGCGGCTTCGGGTTGGTGCTGATGCTGGGCATACTCACTGCGGCGGGCGCGGGGGCGGGCAGCTTTTCGATACTCATTGGCTCGGCGGCGCAGCGGCTGCCCACGGAGAAACGCGCGTTCGCATCGGGCTTCATTAATGCCGGCGGATCGTTCGGGCAATTTGTGTTTGCGCCGCTGTCGCAGGCGTTGATCACGGCGTTTGGCTGGGTGAGTGCGATGTGGGCGCTGGCCGTGGCGTGTCTGGCGACGATTCCGCTCGCGTTCAAGCTGGGTAACAAAGCCAAGGCCGTGCCGGTGGCGGGCGCGCCCGCCGAGATTACCTTGAAGGAACAAATGCGCATCGCCTTCAAGGATCGCAGCTACTGGTGTTTGCACGCGGGTTTCTTCACCTGTGGTTTTCACATTTCGTTTCTGGTGACGCATTTGCCGGGCGAGGTGGGTTTGTGCGGCTTGCCCGCGGCGGTACCCCAATGAATGCTGCGCTGGCCGCTCGGTTCCTTGAAGAATGGAAACGGCGGCAGCGTTGCCGTGGTCACCGGCACGCTGGCGGGATCAAACTCCGTAGCCACGGGCGCCGGCGCGGCCGCTGGCGCAGGTACTGCTGCCGTAGCCGGGGCGGCCGCGGTGTCCGCGGCGGGCTTTGCCGCCGGTTTTTCCACAGGCGGCTTTGCGGCGGTGGCTGCGGGAGCGGGCGTGTCCTGCTTTTGGCACGCCGTGATATTCAGCGAAAAAACAATCGTTAAAATCCGCAAGGAGTAGCGCACGGTGTATCTCCAAAATAAAAAATTATCGATAGTCGTTGAACCAAGTGTACCTGCGTGCCGGATCGTTCAGGTTGGTTATTATTGTCGCATTGTTTAGCTTCGATCCCAACTGCTGATATTATATAAGTATTTGTTTTAATTGATATTCTTTGATAGTCAATCTTGCTTCGAGTATGCCATGCCTACACGCACTCGACATCAACCGACCCGCGACGAATTTGCATCCATCAATCGCCGCGACCTGTTGCGCGGCATTGGTGGCATCGGTGCATCGGCGTTGCTTGCCGCAACCGGCGGTTTGTTCTCAACTTCGGTGTGGAGCCAGCCGCTGTTCACGAGTCATCCGTTTGCGCTCGGCGTTTCATCCGGCGATCCCGCGCCCGATGGTTTTGTGATCTGGACCAAGCTCGCGCCCAAACCGCTGGAGCGCGGCGGCGGCATGCCGGATAAGCCGGTGGAAGTCGAATGGGCGGTGGCCGCCGCCGAAGGCATGCGCAACATCGTGCGGCAAGGCAAAACCGTTGCGCGGCCCGAGTTGGGGCATTCGGTACATGTCGAGGTCGAGGGGCTTGAACCAGGGCGCGATTATTTTTATCGCTTCACCGCCGGTGGCGAGCAGAGCCGTGTCGGGCGCGCGCGCACGTTCCCCGCCGCGGGCGCGCCGCTTGCACAAATTAAGTTTGCCGTTGCGGGCTGCCAGCGCTACGAGGCGGGTTACTACACCGCCTGGCGCCATATCGCCGCCGAGCGTTTTGATTTCGTGTTCCATTACGGCGATTACATCTACGAATATCCCACCGTGCGGCCCGGTGCAAAATTGCCGTGGCCGGTGATACGCGTGATGCCCGGCGAGCCGGGTGAGACCTACACGCTCGACGACTATCGGCACCGTTACAGCCTGCATCAGCTTGACGCCGATTTGCAGGCCGCGCATGCCTCGGCGCCTTTCATCATGAGCTTCGACGATCATGAAGTCGTCAACAACTGGGCCGGCGAAACCACCGTCAAGCAGATACCGCGCGAGTTGTTCATGCAGCGGCGCGCGGCGGCGTTTCAGGCGTGGTACGAGCATCTGCCGCTGCGCCGCGCGCAGATGCCCAAGGGGCCAAACGTGCAATCCTACCGCCGCTTGATGATCGGCGATCTCATGGGCGTGAACGTGCTCGATACACGCCAGCATCGCACCGGCACGACATGCGGCGCGCGCGTCATGTCCGGTTGCGCGGAAGCGCTGGAGCCCAATCGCACTATGCTGGGGGATGCGCAGGAGCGCTGGCTCTACGAGAGCTTTCGCAACCCGGCCGCGCGCTGGACGCTGCTCGCGCAACAGATACCCATCCTGCGCCAGGATCGTAATCCCGATCCGAATATCCTCGGCCCCGGCATGGACAAATGGGACGGCGCGGTGGCGGCGCGAGATCGTTTGTTTGCCGCCGTCGAGAACGCGAAGCTGCGTAACCTCGTCGTGGTCGACGGCGACGTGCATCTGAACTGCGCGGGGGAATTGAAGAAAAATTTCGACGACGAAAAATCCGCCACGCTGGGCGTGGATTTCACCGCGACATCGATCTCATCACTGGGTGACGGTTTTGATTTGGACAATCGCCTGAAGGCCCTGATGCAGCAGGATCCGCATATCAAGTTCTACAACCGCCAGCGCGGCTACGTGCGCCACGTGGTGACGCCGCAACGCTGGCAGGCGGATTACCGCGTGCTCGACAAGGTGAGCGTTCCGGACGGGCGCATGAGCACGCGCAGGAGCTTTGTGGTTGAAAGCGGCGTCAGCAGATTGATGGACGCTTGAGGGAAATGTGCGTTGGCGATGGGGCTTTACTTTTACTACTTAGGGGCAGGCGCGTTTTGGGGCTAGGGCGCGCGACCCTTAGCGGAAGTAGCTCGATTGCGGACGCGGACGTTTAACGTAGAGCTCAGCGGCGCCATGTTAGCTGCCGTTGCGGACAATTCCGGAATTGCGTGACCTGCCCGCACCGATTCAAGTGCCGCAAGACGCTGCTGAAATTCACTTTCATTGAGTGCGCCAGTGCGATACAAAATCCTCAAGAAATCACCAGCGGCCTGATCACCCTTTGCTTTGTTGCAAGTGTGGCAAGCAGCGACGATGTTTTTGTATGAATTGTCCATGACCTCTTTTTGCGGAGTGAGATGGTCAAGTTCGCAATTGTCTTTGTTCAATTTCTTAAGGCAGAAGAAGCATGCTCCATTTTCCCTGACCAACAATGCATCCAGATACTGCCGACCAGAAAAGAAATCAATTGAAAGTAGGTCGGTCGGTTTTACAATTGGAGCTGGTGGCACCACGCCAGGTATCTCCGACGGCAGTAAAACGAAGATGAGATGGCCTTGACGTGAGCGGTCTTCAATTCGCAAGCATCCCTTTTGGTGAAGCGCTCTGATGACCAGCCCTTTCAAGGTGTCTGATGGACAGCACGCCAGTGGCCAGGATACACAAAAAGAAGCGTACATTGAATGACTTATAGGAGGTGCTGTACTTTTTCGGTGGCGCTTGGCAGACTCTGCGAGTTGAATATCACGCGGAGGGATTTTCA
>CAMDLH010000168.1 GCA_945901405.1 Bordetella parapertussis
GCATTTTGGTGCGAAGATTTCAGGGAAAATGCCAGCTATGCCCCACGCTTGCGCAAAAAACTACGATTCCGCGCAAATCTTCGTGGTGAAAAATACCCCTAAAAACCCGCGCTGCTATAGAGGCAGCCGAGGATTACAATCAAGCACTAGTTAGTTCACCCCAACCATTCGGAGTAACCATGAAATCCTGCTGGATCGTTTCAACCCACGACGCCGCCGTAATCGACTATCGCGATGTGCCCATGCCCGAACCGAAAGCCGGCGAAGTCGTCATCCGTAATTACGCCTCATCGCTCAACCGCGGTGAACTCATCGTCGGCAGCGTGGTGCATGGCGGGCCGTTGAAACTCGGCGGCGGCGATGGTGCGGGCGTGGTGCACAAAGTCGGCGCCGGTGTCACCCAGTTCAAGGAAGGCGACAAGGTATACGGACGCGTGATGGGCGGCTGGGCCGAATACTGCGCGGCGCGCGCCGAGCAACTCATGCCGTTGCCGGAGCGCATGACGTGGGAGCAGGCCGCGTCAGTGGGCGTGGCGTTTCTCACCGCGTACGAACTGATATTCCCGCCCTACGGCAAACTTAAAAAAGGCGAAACGCTGCTGGTGGCCGGCGCGACATCGGGCGTGGGCGTGGCAGCGGTGCAGATCGGCAAGGCGCTGGGCGCAACGGTCATCGGCACGTCAGGCTCCGAAGCCAAACTCGCAAAATTGAAGTCGCTCGGCATGGATCACGGCATCCAGACGCGCAAGGGCGACTTCGCCGCCAAGTGCAAGGAATTGACCGGCGGCAAAGGCGTCGATCTGGCGATCAATCTCGTCGGCGGCTCGGTCTTTCCAGAACTCATGCGCTCGCTTGCGCGCAAGGGCCGCATCGGCATCGTCGGCTACGTTGACGGCGTGTTGAAGGCCGAGATCGATCTTACCGCGCTGCACGCCAACCGCTTCGAGGTTTATGGTGTGTCCAACAGCAAGGCCACCGTCGAGGAAAAAGCCGAGGCCATGCGCTGCTTCGTGCGCGATGTCGCGCCCATGCTCAACGACGGCCGCATCGTTCCGGTGGTGGACAAAGTGTTTGCGTTCGACAAGATCGACGATGCGAAGAAATATGTCGAGTCGGATGCGCAGATGGGGAAAGTGGTGGTGCGGGTGCAGTAAGTTGCACTACCCGTTACGTAGGGCGCAATCGCCGAAGGCATTGCGCCGATCCTTATTTGGTATGCCGCGAAATTAACCCCAAGTTCGCCGGGGGCAGCTGGCGGCTGGTCACTTTTCTTGAACCGCCAAGAAAAGTAACCAAAAGAAGGCGGCCGCCACTTCGCCGACACCCTCCTGCGCTGCTCGGCGGCTCAGAGGGGGATTTTCTGCGCAGACTGGCGCGCGCTCTTGCTGCGTAATTCTTTCTTGCATCACCCCAAAACCGTAGGGCGCAAACCAATTGCGCCGTGCGTATTCGCCCGTGCCGCGCGCAGCTCCCTACTGCCCCGCCTGACGATATGCTTGCCGTTTGCGGTATAGCTCCAGCCGCTTGCGCGCGTCGTCGCCCTGGCTCTTCATGAAATCCGGAAACTCCATCGCCTTTTCCTGCCAACTGACCGCTTCCGGAAAATTGCCCGCTTCGGCATAGGCGGCTGCCAGGGTGTCGAGTACGTCGCCGTCTTTCCATGCGGTCAGTTCGGCGGCTTTGCGCGCGAATTCCACGGCGCGCGCGCCGTTTCTGACTGCGGCGACGGGTGCGGTGGCGAGCAGCCAGGCGGCGCTGTTATGTGCGTTTAGAGACTGCGGGTTGATGCGTGTCGCTTCGTTGTAGTCGGCAATGGCGTTTACGTAATTGCGTTTGTCCGACCACGCCACGCCACGATTGTAGTGGGCCAGCGCGTATTGCGGGTTCAGCCGTATCGCCTCGGTGTAGTCGGCGATGGCCCGGTCGTAGTCGCGTTTGGCACGCCATGCGACGCCGCGATTGTTATGGGCGAGCGAGTCTTTCGGATCGTGGCGCAGCGCTTCGGTGTAGTCGGCGATTGCCTGGTCATAGTCGCGTTTGCCGTTGGCCCATGCCAGCCCGCGATTGTTGTAGGCCTTCGCGTACTGCGGATTGAGCCGTATCGCCTCGCCATAGTCGGCGATCGCGCGGTCGTAGTCGCGCTTGTTGCCCCACGAGATTGCGCGGTTATAGTAGGCGTTCGCATTTTTTGGATCGACGCGCACGGCCTCGTTGTATTCGACAATCGCACGGTCGTGGTCGCGCTTCTCGGCCAACGCGACGCCGCGATTCACATGGCCGGATGAATCCGTGGGAGTGCTGGCTTGCGGTTTGGCCTCCTTGGCGGAGACACCGACGCTTTTCTTCTTTTCGATTGGCTTTTCGCCCTTGTTTTGCTGCGCCATGAAGCGGTCGTAATGCGCAAACGCGTGAATCGGATTGGCGCGCAGCGCTTCGTCGAAGTCGGCGATGGCGCGGTCAAAATCGCGTTTGGCGGCCCACGCCGCGCCGCGCTGGTGAAACGCATTCGCGAGATCGGGCGACGACAACTGTTCCGTGCCGATCAGCCGCGTGCAGGCGGCTATGCGCTGATCCGCGTTTTGACCACTTTTGCACGCATCGAAGTCCGGGCCTTTCTCGCCGCACGATGTCAGGGTTAGCGCGAACACGGCCAGAAAGACAAGTCTACATTTCATCGTGTTCACCTTCAGCGGTTGCGATTTGATGAAGTTTACATGGCTCGCGGGTGGCATGCGTTCCGCGTTTCGTGACGCCCGGACGTCTGGCCCCGGGGTCTGGCTTGACTTCGCCTTTTTACATCAATACGATGTATTGATGATAAAGTTTGACTGGAATGCGGCCAAGGTCACCGCGAACCTCAGGAAGCACGGGGTCTCGTTCGAGGAGGCGCAATCCGTCTTCTATGATGAGTTTGCGGTTCAGTTTTTTGACTAGGATCACTCCGCTGACGAGGATCGTTTCTTGATGCTTGGCATGAGTTCAGGCGCCAATTTTCTACTGGTTTGCCATTGTGAAAGCGACGATGGCGAGGTCATCAGGATTATTTCCGCGCGCAAGGCAACGAAACGCGAAAGCCAATATTACGCAGGACAACTACCATGAAGACAGAATACGATCTATCCACGATGAAGTCTCGCAAGAACCCGTACGCGGCCAAACTCAAGAAGCCGGTCTCCATGCGGCTGTCCGAGGACGTTGTTGCCTACTTCAAGAACATGGCCGTGGAGGCGGGCGTTCCCTATCAGAGTCTTATCAATCTGTATTTGCGCGACTGTGTGCTGCGGCAACGGAAAGTGCAGATTGCCTGGCCGGCGAAACACTAGCCGGCAATCGCTTCATGCGCGGACGACAGGCCGGAACGTATTGGACGTTCCAGCCAGTTGTATCTACCTTCCCGACAATTTCCGCCCCGTATCCAGCACCGCATTCGAGCGCGCCGGGCGCGGCATCAGCCAGCGGAATCCCTGCGCCACCACCTTCTCGACGTTTTCTTTCTCCACGTGCGGGTGGCCGCAGGCGACGTTGTGTTCCTTGCAGATGGCGAGAATTTCGCTGATGGCGCCGGCGACGACCGGGTGTTCGTATTGACGCGGAAATCCTAAGTTCTGCGAAAGATCGCCTTCGCCGATGACCACCACGCCGATGCCGGGTACTTCCTTCAAAATCTTCGGCAGGTTCTTGATGCCGTCAACGTCCTCGCACATGATGCCGCAGAGGATTTCGCCTTTCGGGTCGAGCGGCCACACGTCGGCGCGCTCGTAGTATTCCTGCTGGGTGAGGCCCCAGTATTTTGCGGCGTAGGCGGGCGCGTCGCCGCGCTGGCCTTTGGGCTCATAACGCGGCGCGCCCGCGGGCCGAGCGTAGCGGCAGGCGGCGACCGCGCTGTGCGCCTCGGCGATGGTGCTCACATGCGGCCAGATGATGCCGAACACGCCGCTGTCGAGCACCTGCTTGGCGATCCATTGATTCATCTCGATGCCGTTGGGCGGGATGCGCACCATCGGCGTCACTGCGGGCGCCAGCGTGCCGGACTCGACGATCTGCCGCCGATTCAGCATGTATTGCAGGCAATCACGTAGCGCCCGGATATCGTAGGCGCCGTGCTCCATCTCGAACACCACGCCGTCGTATTTCTCGCTGGCGACGAGTTGCGCGTTGTTGATGTCGGCGGGCTGGAAGCACACAAAGGTGTTCTTGCCGGCTTCAAGCGTTTTGATAATGCCGTTCAGGCGTGGGATGTTCATGATCGGGTTCCTGTGGGTTGAAGTTAAATTAATCCAAGCGTATGCGTGAAGCCTGTATCACCGTTTTCCAGCGCGCGATATCGTCGCGCATGAAGGTGGAAAGATCACCCGGCGAACTGGCGACGATTTCGATGCCGTCTTTCGCGATCTTGTCCCTGAACGCTTGCGCGAGCAAGCCGCGGCTGATTTCGGCGTGCAGGCGTTCGACAATCGCCGCGGGCGTGCCCGCGGGCGCGAGCAGTGCGTGCCACGACATGACTTCGATGCCCTTGTAGCCAGCTTCCTCGACGGTTATCACGTTGGGCGCGAGCGGCGAGCGCTTGAAGCTGCCCACCGCCAGCACGCGCGCGCGGCCAGCCTCGTGAAAAGGCAGCGCGGTGCGCAGCGTGTCGAACATGGTGTCAACGTGCCCGCCGAGAAAGTCGATGCGCGAGGGCGCCGCGCCCTTGTACGGAATGTGCACCACGTCGATGCCCGCGGTTTGCTTGAACAACTCCATGCCCAGATGATTGGGGCTGCCATTGCCCGACGATGAATAACTCATCTTGCGCGGCTGCGCCTTGGCCAGCGCCACCAGCTCCTTCACCGAACGCGCGGGCACCGACGGATGCACCACCAGCGCGTTGAATTGTTTCGCCACCAGCATGATGGGCGTGAAGTCGCGTATCGGATCGTACGGCACTTTCGCATACAGGCTGGGGTTCACCGTGTGCGTGCCGTAGGGCACGTAGAGCGTGTAACCATCGGGCGCCGATTTCGCCACGTGCTCCGCGGCGACGTTGCCGCTGGCACCGGGGCGTGGATCGACGACGATGACGGCTTTCGATGCGGCGGTGAGTTGCTGGCCGATGTAACGCGCCATCAACTCGCTGCCGCCGCCGACTGGCGTGCCGATGACGATGCGGATGGGTTTGACTGGATAGTCGCTTTGCGCGTGCGCGGCGCTTGCGCACGCCAGCACGGCCCCGGCAACAATAATCATACGCATGATGCCTCCTGAAAACATCAATAAAAACAATAACTTACGATTTACCGCGATGTAGCATTGCGCCGCCGCCCAGACACACCGCGCAGATCCAGAACACCGGCGCCAGCCCCAGGCTTGCGGCGAACACGCCGAACAGCGGCGGCAGAAACACGTGCGAACCATAGCTTACCGCGAGGCGCATGGCCACCGCTTCCGCGCTGCGCCCCGGCGGCGCTGCGTTGAACGCGAGCAGCATCGACAGCGGCTGGCCGCAGCCGATGCCAAAGCCGATGATGAATGCGAGTGTGCACAGCAGCCACACGTTGCCGGTCAGCGGCACCAGCGCAAACGCCACCGCCGGCACCGCCAGCGCCCACTTGAGTATGCGCGTCTCGCCCATGCGTGCGTTGGCGTACGGCAGCAACACGCGCGTCGCAAACGCGGCCACGCCGTACGCGCCGACGATGATGCCGATAGTGGTGGCGCTGAAGTTAAGGCTCTTGCCGTACACCGGCATGTAGAGATTGAATAAATCAAAGCCGATCATGATGACGCCGTTGGTGATGAGCGCCATGCGCATCGCGGGCAACGCCAGCAACTCGCGGCTGCTGCGCCCCTCGATCTGCGCCTTGGTGCCCGAGGGCTTGACGACCGGAAAATGTTTGCGAAACATCAGCGCCGCCGGCAGCCACGCGAGCGAGAACACGGCGACGATGAGAAACGCCGGCGCCGTGCCATAGTGATCGATGCATAGCCCGGTGAGTATCGGCCCCAGGCCGTGGCCGAACGATTCGCCGAGCGCATACCAACTGAAATAACGCGTGCGCGTTTGCGGCGTGGAGAGCACGCCCATGAGATTCTGAAACGCCAGCACGAACAGCATGCTGGTGAAGCCGGAAAGCGCCGACGAAATATAGAACACCGTCAGCCCCGGCCAAAAGTAAGGCAAGGCAACGCTGACGGAGTAGCCAATGATGCCGGTGTAGACCAGCAACTGGTTGCTGAAGCGGTCGGCGACGCGCCCCGCGCGCACCGCGAGCAGCAGCGGAAACAGCCCCGTCATCGCCAGTATCAGCCCCAGCTCCAGCCCGTTGGCACCCGCATCCACGGCAGCCAGCGTGACCAGAACACGGTTGCCCTTGGAGGCGACAAACAGCGCGGTGGAGAGCGTGAGTACTAAAGCGATGGGCATGGCGGCGGATTGATTATAGCCGCGGGCCGATACACGCTCGCTGTGAAGTCCATACTCTGCGCGGTGATAAAATGCGGTGAACGTCAACAACTTTTTTGACGCAGATGAACGCAGATGAACGCGGATAAAAACAGAAGGCTCCGCAGAATATCCGCGCGAATCTGCGTTTATCTGCGTCAAGGATTTTCTTGGACTTTAACGCACCCATGCACAAATCACGTTTCGTATCGTTACTAGCGTTGTGTCTGGCAAGCACGGCACACGCGCAGCAGGCCGCCGACTATCCGCGCAAACCCATCCGCATCATCATCGGCTTCACGCCCGGCGGCGGCCCCGACATCACCGCGCGCTACATCGCGCAGAAACTCACCGAGTCATTCAAGCAACAAGTGATCGTGGACAACCGTCCCGGCGCGGGCGGCACTGTTGGTGCAAACCTGGTTGCCACCGCCAATCCCGACGGCTACACGCTGCTGTCGGTGTCCTCGGCGCACGCGGTGAGTCCGGCGATATACGCCAGGCTGCCGTACGACACGATGAAAGATCTGTCAGGCATCACGCAGACCGCGGTGTCGAAATATCTGCTGGTGGCCGCACCTGCCTTGGGTGCGAAAACACTGAAAGATTTTCTCGCGGTGGCGAAATCCAAACCGGGGCAACTGAATTTCTCCTCGGCGGGCGTGGGCAGCGGTTCGCATTTCGCCGCCGAACAATTCAAGGCGGCCGCCGCGATCAACATCGTGCATGTGCCGTTCAAGGGCATCCCCGAAGCGATGACCGAAACCATCAGCGGGCGCGTGCATCTGTTCATGGCGCCGATCGCCACCGCGCTCAACATGGTGAAGGATGGCCGCGTGGTGGGGCTGGGCGTGTCGTCGCTGCAACGCGATGCGCTGGTGCCCGACATGCCCTCGCTCGCGGAGGCGGGGTTGCCGGGCTTTCGCGCGGACTTGTGGTTCGGCCTGCTCACCTCGTCGCAAGTGCCCAAGACTGTTGTTGCGAAACTCAACAACGAGATACGCCGCATCCTGAGTGACGCCGAAGTCAAACAACGCTGGCTGCCGACAGGGCTGGAACCCAAGCCCACCACGCCGGGTGAGTTCGACAAGATCGTCGCGGATGAAATCGCGACCTTCACCAAAATCGCGCGCGCGGCGAATATCAAGGCGGAGTAGCTGTTATTACACCAAACCCCAAACCTTTGACACAGATTTACGCAGATCAATTCCTGGTGTTTTTATCTGTGAAAATCTGCGTTAATCCGTGTCAAAAAATGTCTTGATTCAGGTTTCCAACATCATGACCACCCGCACCCTGCAACAAGTAATTCCATCCGTGCCCACTTCCGACGGCGCGGGCGTCAAGCTGCGCCGCAGCCTGGGCGCTCAACGCGGGTTGTATGTCGATCCGTTTCTGATGCTCGATGAGTTCTCCACCGACAACCCGGACGACTACATCGCGGGTTTTCCGGCGCATCCGCATCGCGGTTTCGAGACGGTGACTTACATGCTTGACGGTCACCTGCTGCACGAGGATCACATGGGCAACAAGGGTGATCTTAAAAGCGGCGGCGCGCAGTGGATGACGGCGGGGCGCGGCATTATTCACTCCGAGATGCCGCAGCAATCCGAGGGCCGCATGCGCGGATTTCAGTTGTGGATCAACCTTCCGGCGGCGGAGAAAATGAAGCCCGCGTGGTATCGCGACATCGAGCCGCACGAGATTCCGAAAGTCACGCTTGCCGATGGCGGCACGGCGAAGGTAATCGCGGGCGTCATCAACGTCGCCGGTGTCGAGACCGATGGAGTCATCACCGGCCTCACCACCGACCCGCTGTATATCGATGTTGAGTTGCCCAACGGTTCGCCGTTCACGCATTATCTGAAAGAAGATTACAACGCGTTCATCTACGTTTACGAAGGCAATCTGCGCATAGGTGATCGTGAATTAAAAACACGCAGCGGCGGCGTGTTGTCGCGCGGCGATCAAATCACCGTGACCGCGGATGATGGCGCGGCGCGTTTTTTGTTGCTCGCCGGCAAGCCGCTTAACGAGCCGGTGGTGCAATACGGCCCGTTCGTGATGAACACGCGCGAGGAAGTCGAACAAGCCGTGCGTGACTACCAGAACGGAACATTGGCCAATTAACATGCGTCGTAACTATTTGTTTTTAAACATACTTTTTGCGGTGCTCGCCAGCGGTGCGGTACACGCGCAGCAGGCGTACCCCACGCGCGCGGTGCGCATCGTGGTGCCGTATCCGCCGGGTGGGGGCAACGACATCATCGCGCGCGCGTATGCCGATGAACTGACAAAACGGATCGCGCAGCAAGTCATCATCGACAATCGTCCTGGCGGCAGCACCATCATCGGCGCCGAGCTCGTGGCCAAAGCGCCGCCGGATGGTTACACCGTGCTCGTGAGCAGCCACACCACGTTCGCCATCGTGCCCAACATCCGCGCCAAGCTGCCGTATGACGCGGTGCGTGATTTCGAACCGGTGGCGCTGCTCGCCACGCAACCGTTCGTGCTCGTCGTGCATCCGTCGCTGCCCGTGCGCGACATCAAACAATTGGTGGCGCTCGCCAAGGCGCAACCCGGCGCGCTTACTTACTCCACGCCGGGTATCGGCGCTGGCGGACATTTTTGCGGCGAGCTTCTAAACACCATGGCCGGCATCGAGTTGCGGCACATTCCATACAAAGGCAGCGCGATCGCGCTCACCGATCTGGTCGGCGGGCAAGTATCGATGACCTTCACCAGCATGGCAGCGGCGCAGGCCTTCGTGCGCAACGGGCGCTTGCGTCTGCTCGCGGTCACCAGCGCGAAACGTTCGCCGCTGGCGGCAGCCACGCCCACCATCGCCGAGACCGGCGTGCCCGGCTACGACATGCGCGGCTGGAACGCGATGGTCGCGCCGCGCGCGACACCACGCGCGATCGTGGAGCGATTAAACACGGAGATCGCCGCCACCATCAAATCACCCGAAGCGCGCGAGCGCCTGGCGCAGCAAGGCTACGAACCTGATGTCGGCACGCCGCAACAATTGGGCGACATGATCAAGTCGGAGCTTGTGCGCTACGGCAAGCTGGTGAAGGCCGTGGGGATGAAGGCGGAGTGATGGACGACTTGATGGAGTTTAGGGTGCAGGGTTGGGAGTTCGGGGTTCAGAGTTTAGAGTTCGGAGTTGAGAGTAACCCCACCATCTTCGCGGGGTTACTCTGAACTCTCGACTCCCAACTCCCAACCATCCCAAATGAACCTGCAAACACTAACCGAACTCCTCACGCGCCGTGTCGCCGCTGGCGGCGCCGCCATCATCCACCGCGATGTCGCCATAACGCCGCAGGCGCTTGAAGACGAAAGCCGGCGTGTCGCGCAAGGCCTGCACGATCTCGGCGTGCGCGAGGGCGACCGCGTGGCGATCTGGCTGCCTAATGTACCGGCTTGGCCGGCGTGTTTTTTTGCCTGCGCGCGGCTGGGCGCCATTGCGCTGGCGGTGAACACGCGTTTTCGTTCCGGTGAAATCGCCGATATTGTTGGCCGCTCCGGCGCGACAGTGCTGATCTACTGGCCGGGTTTTCGTCACATCGATTTCGACGGTGTTCTGCGCGACGCGGGCGTTGCCACGCTGAAAGATTTGAAGTCCATCGTAGCCTATGGCGAACCAGGCGACCCGGTGATCGATCACTCGGCGCTGGGCAAACCGGTCACGCCGTATAGCGCGTTGGCCGCCAAGGCGCCGTATCCGCACGACCACGCCCGGCCCGAGCTGGGCTGTTTGATTTTCACCACATCCGGCACTACCAAGCTGCCTAAGTTTGTGTTGCACAACCAGGCATCGATGGCGAGTCACGCCGCCGAGGCCGCGCGTGGCTTCGGCTACGACGAGCCTGATGGCGTCACGCTGCTGGCGGTGCCGATGTGCGGCACGTTTGGCATGAGCAATGCGCTGGCGCCGCTCGCCGCCGCGCGCCCGCTGGTGATGATGACCACCTTCGACGCAAAAGAAGCAGCGCGCCTTATCAATCACTATCGCGTCACGTTGCTGCACGCCACCGGCGACATCGTCGCGCAACTGCGCGAGGTTTCGAGCGAGCCGATCCCGTATCCCACAGTGCGCCGCGTGCTGGGCGCGCGCGCGGGACAGGCGTGGCCCGCTGAAGCACGCGGGCTAAAGCTCGTGGGCATTTATGGCTCCAGCGAAATGCAGGCCGTGCTCTCGCGCCAGCCGTACGACGCCACGCCGGAGCAACGCGAAGTCGGCGGCGGCAAACTGATTTGCGCAGAAACACAGGTGCGCGCCGTCGATACCGCCAGCGGCAGAGTGCTGCCGCACGGCGAGCAGGGTGAATTGCAGTTCAAGGGGCCGAGTTGCATGATGGGTTACTACGGCAATGCAGAGGCGACGCAAGCGGCTTTCACCGGCGACGGATTTTTCAAAAGCGGCGATCTCGGTTACACCGTGCGCGACGGCGAGTTCGTTTACCTCTCGCGCATCGGCGACGTGCTGCGGCTCGCGGGCTTTCTGGTGAACCCGCTGGAAATCGAAGCCGTGCTCGACGCGCATCCGTCCGTGGCGGTGAGCCAGGTCGTCGGCATCGACGGCCCGCGCGGGCAACTGCCGGTGGCGTTCGTGCTGCCGAAGAACGGCGTGGCTGTCGACGAAGCCGCGCTCATCGCACACTGCAAAAAACAAATCGCCAATTACAAAGTGCCGCATCACGTGCTGCCCATAGACGTGTTTCCGTTCACGCCCAGCGCCAACGGCAACAAAATTCAGAAAGCGAAGCTGCGCGAGATGGCCGCTGAGGCGCTACAAAAGGGTTGATGTAAGTATTTGTTTTTAAACAACTATTTGGATTTCGTCACGAACTGGCGAAGTTCTACTACGACATGGCGCAGGGCAACCACCCCGGCGCACTCGACGCGCTCGCGCACATCGCACCCGTGTCGCAGTACCTCTACGGCACCGACTACCCATTCGGCAACGGCGCCGAAGTCAACGAAGCGCTGGCGAAATACGCGCGCTTCACCGCAGCCGAACGGCGCGCAATTGATCGGGACAATGCGCTGCGGATATTGCCGGCGCTGGGGCGGGGGTAGTAAATTGGGAGGGCTCGGTTTGGATCACCGCGTGGTGTGTGCGCCGTAACCCACCGCGCCGCGTGACGCGCCCGTCCGCTGATAGTGAAAGACCTCTCGATCTTCTAACCCTGAGCACTAGCCACTGCACTTCCGAAAACTAGCCGACCGTATGCCACGTCAACCCTACCTGCCAACTTTCCAGCACCTGAATTACGCGATCGGGGCGTTCGTGCTCAAAGATCGCCCTGACTTCTGCGCCGCTATTGGGAAGTGCATTGCGCTCTGGGGTCAAGTCGACAATGAAATGGGTAATCTGTTTAGTCTTTTGCTAGGTGCGAATTCCGCACCGGCACTTGAAGTCTTCTTGACACTGCGAAGGTTAAGCAACCAACGGGAAGCATTAAAGGCTGCTGCAAAACACAAACTAAAGGATCAAGACCTTCGTGTATTCGAGGCAATCCAAATCGTGTATACCGCACTCGAAAAAGAGCGTAACAGCCTAGCTCACGGCTGCTTTGGAATCTCCGACGATGACCGTAACGTACTTTACTGGATCGACCTCAAACATCACGTCCAGTTTCAGACCGAAGCGTTGGTAAAAGAGTCTCAGAGTGGATACTCGGCCTCTGACGACCGCCATGCGCAGTTGAAAGAGAACATGTTCGTCTATCGACTTTCCGACTTGGAAACACTTTACTCGCAAATGGAAGAGTTTTGGTGGGCCGCATTCTATTTCAACTGCTATTTGCGTGAACCAAAACATCCTGCAAGGATAGATGATGTTGCTCGCTTGAGTCGGTTCACGCAGATCGCGCGCGCATTGTCAGATTTGACCGCCAAATTCCCCAAGGGTTGATAGAGAACTCGCGTGCGACAGCCAATAGGAATTTAGCCGCTCTTAGTTTAGCCACACCGTAAATTGCAACAGCCCACTTATCAAATTGACGTGATGCCCATCGAAAATCCCACATTAAAAATCTCCGAACGCGTAAGCCGCATAACCTACGCCGATCTAGGCGCGCCAGCCGTCGCGGCGGTGAAGCGACTGATTGCTGACGGCATCGCGGTGGCGATGGCGGGCAGCGTGGAAGCGCCGCCGCGTATCGTTGCCGAGTACGTGCGTGATTTGGCAGCGGCGCCGCGCGCGACAGTGTGGGGCTTTAATCTGCAAACCGCGCCCGTGCACGCCGCGTACGCCAATGCGGTGTCGATGCACGTGCTCGACTTCGAGCCGATGTCCAATCCGCCCACGCATGCGGTGTCACCCACGCTGCCGGTGGCGTTTGCAATGGGTGAGGCGCATGGCAAGAGCGGGCGCGACATCATTGCTGCGTGCGCCAAGGGTTTCGAAATGCAGGGCCGGGTGCTGGCGGCCGCGCGCCCGAAGCGCGGCTCGCTGCAATTTCACACGCCGGGCGTGGTGGGGGTGATGGGATCGGCGGTGGCAGCCGCGCATTTACTTGAACTCAACGCGCAACAACTCACGCACGCGCTGGGCATGGCGGCCTCGCGCTGCGCGGGGTTGTCTGCCAACACCGGCTCGATGGTGAAGGCCACGCACTGCGGCAATGTCGCCGCCGCAGGGCTGGAGGCGGCCTCGCTCGCGGCGCGCGGCTTTACCGCCAACCCCGGCATTTTCGATGCGCCGCATGGCTATGTGGCGACGTTTTTCCCGGAGCGCTTTGAGTACGAGGTGTTGCTGCAATTCGGCGAGCCTTATCGCTTTGTCGATCCGGGCATGGCGATCAAGTTTTTTCCGTCGAAGTTTCCCACGCACTTCGTGATTTCGGCGGCGCTGGATGCGCGTGCCTCTGTTGGCGACGCATCCAAAATCCGTTCGATACGCATCGTCACGCCGGAGATCACTGACGCCAATCGCCCCAAGCCGCGTATCGGTCTCGAAGGCAAATTCAGCTTTCAGTATTGCACGGCCGCGGCGCTGCTCGATGGCAAGGTCGGCATTTCGACCTTCACCGACGAGCGGCGCTTTGCCGCCGACATGGTGGCGTTGCTCGACAAGATCAGCGTGGAGTACGACAAATCAGTTTCGAAAGACACGCGCGAGATGCACGTCGTGGTTGAAATCACGATGAACGACGGCACGGTGGTGAGTCGCACCTGCCGCCGCCCGCCGGGCGCATGGGGCGAGCCGGTGAACGAAGCTCAACACGGCGCCAAAATCCGCGATTGCCTCGGCGTGCGTTTGAACGCGGCCCGGGTGAATCGCATGCTGGAGTTGCTGGACAATCTTGAAAATCTGACGGCGCAGGAAATCAAGGCGTTATCGGCGTTGCTGGCGTGCGCGTAGTTGTAGGTTGGCGCTGAGCCTGCGAAGCCCAACACAACGGCAGCGGGTCAAGCAAGAACGAATGTGCGCTGAAAAATTGCGGTGTTGGGCTTCG
>CAMDLH010000169.1 GCA_945901405.1 Bordetella parapertussis
CGAGCGCAATACCTCAACATGAAATGACCCACGCTCGATTATCTATGAACGTTTTTCCGTTGTCTAGCCCTATTTCGACATCAATATTTTCAACTCGGACCCTTCCCCTTGAAAACTAAGCACTTTTTTATACGTGCGTCGGGGCTGTGTTCCGGTCGGGGCGTTTGACAACCCCAGCCCCGCCGACGATAATCATTTTTTACGTCCACAAACAATAGCTTATCGATGAGGAGCGCATTATGAATCGCAGACGGTTTACGGGTGTCGCATCGGCTGTTTCGTTGGCATTGATATTGGCCGCATGCGGCGACAAGGCGCCGCCACCCGCGCCAAAACAGGCTGACGCGCCGAAAGCGCCCGAAGCCATGATAGTCAAAATCGGTTCGGCTTCACCGCTCACCGGGCCGCAGGCGCATATCGGTATCGACATCCGCAATGGCGTTCAGCTTGCGATCGAAGACGCCAACAAGGCCAACGTGCAAATCGGCGGCAAGCCGGTGAAGTTTGAATTACTCGCCGAGGACGACGAAGCGAATCCGACCAAGGCCACTACCGTCGCGCAGAAGCTGGTGGATGCCAAGGTGGCCGGCGTTGTCGGGCACTTTAACTCCGGCGCGTCGATTCCCGCCTCGAAAATTTACGCTGACGCGGGCATACCGCAGATTTCGCCGTCAAGCACCAATCCCGATTACACGTTGAAGGGTTACAAGACCACCTTCCGCGTGGTCGCGCATGACGGCCAGCAAGGGCCGACGCTTGCGCGTTACGCGCTGGACAAAATCAAGGCGAAGAACATCGCGGTGATCGACGACAGCACCGCGTATGGCCAGGGCTTGGCGGATAACTTCGAGGCGACGGTGAAGGCCGGCGGCGCGACGGTCATCGCGCGCGAACACACCACCGACAAGGACACCGATTTCAAGGCGATCTTGACGCGCATCAAGGGCAAGAACCCCGATCTCATCATGTTCGGCGGCATCGACCCGCAAGCGGGTCCAATGAAAAAGCAGATGGCCGAGCTCGGCATCAAGGCGCAATTCATCGGCGGCGACGGCATGCAGACGCCAAACTTCATCAAGCTCGCGGGCGAGGCCGCCGAGGGCACGCTGGCTTCCATCCCCGGCCTGCCGAAAGAAACCATGCCCGGCGGCAAGGAGTTCCTCGCCAAGTACAAAGCCAAGTTCAACGCCGAGGTCGAACTCTTCGCGCCCATGGGTTACGACGCGGTGATGGTATTCATCGAGGCGATGAAGCGCGCGGGTTCAGCCGATCCGGCGAAATATCTGGCTGAAGTTGGCAAGACCAATTACAAGGGCGTGATCGGCCCCATAGCCTTCGACGACAAAGGTGATCTCACCAACGGCCCCATCACTATTTACGTGGTGAAGGGCGGCAAGTGGGAGGCGCTGGAAACCGTTACGCCCAACGCCGGATCCAATGCCGCCGTAAAACCGGAGGCCAAGGCCGACGCAGCCAAGGACGCGGCGAAAAAGTAAATTGATCGTCGCGCGCATAGCAACACACAAACGGCACCCCAGCGGTGCCGTTTTCGCTTGTGTTGCCTTATTGTAAATCTGGCAGGCCATGGAAATTTTTGTACAACAACTGGTGAACGGCTTGCTGCTGGGCGCGATTTACGCGCTAGTGGCGCTGGGCTACACCATGGTCTACGGCATCCTCGGCCTTATCAATTTCGCGCACGGCGACATCGTGATGGTGGGCGCGATGGTGGCGTTGTCGGTGGTGTATGCGATGGCCGGCAGCACCTTTCCGGTTGCGGTCGTGCTCATCATAGCAACACTTGCCGCCGTGGTGGTGTGCGTCGCGCTGGGTCTGCTGATTGAGCGCACCGCCTACCGCCCGCTGCGCCATGCGCCGCGTCTGGCGCCCTTGATCACCGCGATTGGCGTGTCCATCCTGCTGCAATACACGGCGGCGCTGGTGTGGGGCAAGCAATATATTTCGATGCCGGAGATCGTCAAGCCCGCGCGCTTTGAGTTTGCCGGCGCCACCGTCACCAGCATGCAGCTTTTCATCTTCGTGCTGGCGTGCGTGATCATGGCGGCACTGCTGTGGTTCGTGAAAGCCAGCCGCATGGGCCGCGCCATGCGCGCCACCGAGCAGAACCCGGATGTCGCGGGCCTGATGGGCGTGGACACCACGCGCGTCATCGCCTTCACCTTCGCGCTCGGCGCATCGATTGGCGCCATCGCCGGCGTGATGGTGGTGCTCTACTACGGCCAGGGCCACTACTTCATGGGTTTCATGCTGGGGCTGAAGGCCTTCACCGCGGCGGTGCTCGGCGGCATCGGCAACATCCCCGGCGCGATGCTCGGCGGCCTCCTGCTCGGCATCATCGAAAGCCTCGCGGCCGGCTACATGGGCGACATCACCGGCGGCGTGTTCGGCAGTAATTACCGCGACGTGTATGCGTTTTTCGTGTTGGTCGGCGTATTGATGCTGCGGCCTTCGGGGTTAATGGGGGTGCGTAGTGGGGACAGGGCCTAACGTCAACCTCTTTTTTGACACAGATTTACGCAGATGAACGCAGATTTCGACATCAATAAGGTTACAGAGTTGGTGATTGGCCGTGCCTACAAGGTCGGGAACGCTTTGGGGGCGGGATTCCTTGAGAAGGTGTATGAGAATGCGATAACCATTGAATTACACAAAGCAGGTCTGCAGTTCAGGCAACAATATCCGTTGAAAGTCTTCTACGATGGTGAATGCGTTGGCGAATACATTGCCGATCTTTTGGTGGCCGATCATTTGATAGTCGAATTCAAGGCCCTGCAACGACTGGAAAAAGTACATATGGCGCAATGCCTGAATTATCTGAAGGGCACGGGTTTACGTATCGGTTTGGTTATCAATTTCGGTCCGAGTGTGGAAGTAAAACGCGTCGTAAACGGACTCTAATCTGCGTTCATCTGCGTAAATCCGTGTCAAAGTCTTTGAACCTAAGCCGCATTGCTACGTACGCCGCCATTGCCATAGCGCTGGCCGCGTTGCCCTTCGTTGTCGACGCCACGCTGGGCCGCGCCTGGGTGCGTATCATCGATGTGGCGTTGCTGTTCGTGATGCTGGCGCTGGGGTTGAATATCGTTGTCGGCTTCGCGGGGTTGCTCGACCTTGGCTACATCGCGTTTTTCGCCGTAGGCGCGTATGCGTATGCGCTGCTGGCTTCACCGCAGTTTGGCATTCATGGATCGTTTTTAGTGTTGCTGCCGCTGGGGGCGATGGTGGCGGCGGTGTTTGGCGTGATATTGGGTGCGCCCACTTTGAAGCTGAAGGGCGATTACCTGGCCATCGTGACGCTGGGCTTTGGCGAGATCATTCGTATTTTCTTGAATAACCTCAATCGCCCGTTCAATATCACCAACGGCCCGCAGGGCATCACTCTGATCGATCCTTTGCAGGTGGCTGGGGTGTCGCTGGCGAAGACTTACACGCTGGGGCCGCTGACTTTTGCACCCGTGCACAGCTATTACTTCGTTTTTTTACTATGCGCGATCGGCACGATTTTTCTGTCGCTGCGGCTGGAGAATTCGCGCATCGGCCGCGCGTGGGTGGCAATCCGCGAGGACGAGCTCGCGGCCAGCGCGATGGGCATCAACACGCGCAACGTGAAGCTGCTGGCGTTTGCGATGGGTGCCACCTTCGGCGGCGTGGCCGGCGGATTGTTCGCGTCGTTTCAGGGGTTTATCAGCCCGGAGAGTTTCACCCTGCTCGATTCGGTGATGGTGTTGTGCATGGTGGTGCTGGGCGGCATGGGCAATGTCGGCGGCGTGGTGCTAGGCGCGGTGCTGCTGACCGCGTTGCCCGAAGCGCTGCGTTACATGGGGCCGCTGCAGCAACAATGGCTGGGGCGCGTGTTCATCGATCCGTCCGATTTGCGCATGTTGCTGTTTGGCCTCGCGCTGGTGCTGATGATGCTGTTCCGCCCCGCCGGGTTGTGGCCGTCGAAGACGCGCCGGCGCGAATTTGTTCCGGAGAGCACTATTGTCAGCCGCTGATAAAACACTGCTTGCCGTCTATGGCGTGAGCAAACGTTTCGGCGGGCTTGCGGCATTGAGCAATGTTTCGCTGTCGATCGCGCGCGGTGAAATCTTTGGTTTGATCGGCCCCAACGGCGCGGGGAAGACCACGTTATTCAACGTGTTGACCGGCGTGTATGCGCCGGATGGTGGCCATTTCACGTTCGCGGGCGCGCGGCTCTCCGGCGCGCAGCCGCACCGCGTGGCTCGGGCTGGCATTGCGCGCACATTTCAGAATATTCGTTTGTTCGGCAACATGACCGCGCTGGAAAACGTGATGGTGGGCCGCCACGTGCGCACGCATGCCGGCGTGTTCGGCGCAATATTACGCAACCGCGACACACGTCTCGAAGAGGCCGCGATCGAACAGCGCGCGAACGAGTTGCTCGACTACTGCGGCATCGCGCGCCACGCCAACGCGCTGGCGCACGGCCTGCCCTACGGTGACCAGCGCCGCCTGGAAATCGCGCGCGCGCTGGCGACCGATCCGAAGCTTCTGGCGCTCGACGAACCGGCTGCAGGCATGAACGCGACGGAAACCGCCGCGCTGAAAACGTTGCTCGAACGCGTGCGCGGCGACGGCGTGACGCTGCTGTTGATCGAGCACGATGTAAAGCTGGTGATGGGCTTGTGCGACCGCGTTGCCGTGCTCGACTACGGCGAAAAAATCGCCGAGGGCGTGCCCGCCGATGTGCAACGCGATTCGAAAGTGATCGAAGCTTATCTCGGAGCCGCTGTTGCCACCGTTGCTTGAGGTCAGCGGATTGCGCGTAGCCTACGGCGGCATCAATGCCGTGAAGGGCATAGACCTTGTGGTGCGCAAGGGCGAATTGGTGACGCTGATCGGCGCCAACGGCGCGGGCAAAACCACCACGCTAAAAGCGCTGGCGGGGCTGCTCAAGCCCGCGGCGGGTAAGGTGCGTTACGACGGCGCGGATGTCACCGCGTGGCCCGCGTTTGAACTTGTGCGCAAGGGGTTGGCGCTGGTGCCGGAAGGTCGCGGCGTATTCGCGCGATTGACTGTCGAGGAGAATCTCGCGATGGGCGCCTACATACGCGACGATCCAGCGGCCATCGCCAGCGATCTCGATCGCGCCTACAACTTGTTTCCGCGCCTGGCCGAACGGCGCAAGCAGCTCGCCGGCACCTTGTCCGGCGGCGAACAGCAGATGCTCGCCATCGCGCGCGCGCTGATGTGCCGGCCGCGGCTGTTATTGCTGGATGAACCCAGCATGGGGCTGGCGCCGCTCGTGGTGCAAAAGATTTTCGAGACCATACGCATGATCGCGCGCGAGGGCGTGACGCTGTTGCTGATCGAGCAAAACGCGAAACTCGCGCTGCGGATTTCGCAGCGCGGCTACGTCATGGAAAGTGGCACGATCACCCTGAGCGGCGATGCGCCGTCTTTGCTGAATAACCCCGAGGTGCGCCGCGCCTACCTCGGTGAATAGCAATTTGGCAATGAACAAGCGTCAGCGTTTTCTCGCCGCCGTGCGCGGCGAAGCGGTCGATCACCCGCCCATGGCCGCGTGGTGCAATCTGGCCACCGATGGCGTTGACGGCGCCGAGAACGCGCGGCGCCAGCTTGCGTTTTACGACGCCTGCGGCTGGGACATCTGCAAGGTGATGAACGACTATCGATTGACGCCGCCCGCGGGCATCGAGACGATAACCATGCCCGATGACATGTTGCGCTTTGCGAAGCGGCCGCTGTCGGAGCGCATTTTCGCCGAGCAGATCAATTGTTTGCGCATCATGCGCGCACGATTAGGGCCGGATGTGCCACTTATAGACACGCTGTTCGAGCCGTTTTTCTCGGTACTGTTCGCGGTGGGTTTTTCCAGGGCATCATTCATCCGCGGCCACCCGCGGGCCGCAGGCGCCATGCTGGGCGCGCTGACGGAAACGTTTATCGACTACATCGCTGAAATCCGCAAAATTCCTGTCGATGGAATTCTCTATGCCACCAACGCCTGCATACTTCCGCCGTCCTCGCGCGGCATCAGCGATGAAGAGTTCCGCGTGTTCCACGAGCCGTACGACCGGCGCCTGCTCGATGCGATGGATGGCCTCACGCGTATCGTGCACGCGCACGGCAATCCCCTCGATCTGCGCCGCGTGCTCGATTACCCGTGCGAAGTGCTGAGCTGGTCCGACAGGCTTACGGGCAATCCGTCGATCGCCGCGGTGCGCGCGCTCACCGGCAAATGTCTGATGGGCGGTATCGATGAATCGAAACTGCACGAGCGTTCGCTGCCGGAGATACGCGCCGAGACCGCCGATGCGTTGGCGCAGGCGGGCGGCGCGCGCAACTTCATACTCGCGCCCGGCTGCAATGTGTCACCGGGCATAACGCTGCGCACGCTGCACTGTTTGCGCGATGCCGGAGTGCAATATTCGCACTCTAGCACGAAACAGTAAGTATTTGATTTTAAAGTATATTTAGTTTACCGCAAAGCAGTAAATCAGCCCCGCGCCGCCGGTGGCGACGAGGTTCTCCTGACTGCACCCTTTGGACGGATGCGAGGAATTCCACGAGCGCGCGGCGTCGTCATCGCGCAAACCGAGACGGTCATGGTGCCCCAGCAGCGCCGAACCCGTGCCGCTCTTGGTCCAGTTGCCGCAG
Source organism: Bordetella parapertussis (assembly GCA_945901405.1). Lineage (GTDB taxonomy): Bacteria > Pseudomonadota > Gammaproteobacteria > Burkholderiales > SG8-41 > CAMDLH01. The sequence continues at coordinate 6,664 of CAMDLH010000169.1, forward strand.
GTGGTGTTGCCTTGCGCGGTCGAAGCACTACCATCCGACGTTGAGCCGGTGAGGATGTCATGCGTATTCGGCCGGTCGGCACGGCCATTCACCGTCTGCCCTTTTTCGCTCAAAGCGACAAGGCGATTGATGTTGTTGTTGCCGTGCAGTTCATCAACACTGCGCGCGATCAAGCGGCCCTCCGCGCCATACCACGGCCCCTTGCCGATGCGATCACGCGCGTTCACCGCGGGCTTGCCGCCATCGGCGGTGGCGCTGAGATAGGCGCGCCAGGTACGCTTGCCCGCGCCCACCGCGGCTGCGGGATTCTGGCAATGACGATCAGCACCTTCCAGCCCGCCGAGATCAGCACCCTTGCCGGAGCCAGCGCTGCTGATAAAAATGTCATGTCGGTGCGCGGCGCCTGCGCACCGGCGGCGAAGCCCAGCGACATCAGCACTAAAGTTGTAACTGCGAGTGGTTTGGTTTTCATTGTGATTCTCTTTGAATTGATATTGAATCGTGCGCTTTTACGGCGTGACCCGCACGCCCTTCCAGAACGCGACACGTCCGCGGATTTCTTTTGCCGCATCCTTCGGCTCGGCGTAATACCAAACCGCATCCGGATTGGTCTGGCCATTGACGCTCAGGCTGTAGTAGTTCGCGGTGCCCTTCCACGAGCAAAAAGTCGTTGTGTCGCTCGGCTTCAAATAATCTGCCGTGACCGCGGCCAGCGGAAAGTAGTGGTTTTTCTCCACCTCCACCGTATCGTTCGACTCCGCGATGACTATGTTGTTCCAGATTGCTTTCATGGGGCGCTCCTCCGTGCCGGTTGGGACAGCTCGTCAATCGGGATTGTAGACAACCTTCGGCCAATGCGCATCGATCTTCATTTCCGGCAGAACCGGATTCGCGCGAGTCTGGTGAAGTATCGCGGGAACTCGCCCGGGTTCAACACGCTATCTCCAGATCCGTGCTCAAGGCCGGCTGGATTTGCGCACGGCCGGATTCAGTTTATCAATATCCGCCTGAACCTGCGTTCGGCCGCGCTCGTACACAATCTCGCGCCCCATCACGCTGCCGGCATAGGCCGCCTCGCTGCGCGTGGGCGTCAATGCACACCGCACGCTGTGCACGCCCTCGCCCAGAACCACTTCAATACGATCAGCCCGCTTGCTCAGAACCACGACCTCCATGAACTGGCGGGTTTCGGTTACGCGAACTTTTATTTTTTCGTCGATCATGAGATGAGCCTTCGATCCTTGTGATGTTGATACGCGTTACGTTCGTTGGAGCCGCAAACAAACCACGCACAGCGCGACAACGCACAGGTTGGTGGTGACCGGATTAAACGCACCCTTCAGGAGATAAGGCGTGAATATCAGCACAAACGCCAACAAGCCAGCCATTAGCGCGATAGTCAGCCACAGTGGCCATGTTTTGCGCGCGAACCAAAGTACGCAACCGGCCATGACCAATTCGGCAGCGCCGCCGAGGTATGACAAATTCGTCGCGGTTGCTGGCGATACGCCGATCGACAGCGCCATGTTCATCTCATCAACATGCGGGCCGAGCAACTTCGGCACGATGCCCTGATACAGCCACACAAAGGCGATGGTTGCACGGCAAATGCGGGCAGAGGTGTTTGCGTCTTGCATCAGGAATTCATGCGTTATGCCAGCCAGTCTTTTGCCAGCAAAAATTTCTCGTAAAGCCCAGCCTCGCGCGACCCCGCTTCGGGTTTCCAGTCGTAGCGCCAGTTCACCACCGGCGGCAGCGACATCAATATCGATTCCGCGCGCCCGCCTGATTGCAACCCGAACAGCGTGCCGCGGTCGTAGACCAGATTGAATTCAACGTAGCGGCCGCGGCGGTAAGCCTGAAATGCGCGTTCAGTGTCGCCGTATGCCAGCGCACGCCGGCGTTCGACGATGGGCTTGTAGGCCTTGAGAAAATGATCGCCCACGCTTTGCATGAGTTTGAAGCAGGTCTCGAAGTCAGGCTGATGCACGTCGTCGTAAAAAATGCCGCCGATGCCGCGTGGTTCATTGCGGTGCTTCAAATAAAAATAATCGTCGCACCATTTTTTGAATTTCGGGTGCAGCTCGGCGCCGAAGGGTTGCAACGCGTCGCGGCAAGTCTGATGAAAGTGCCGCGCGTCTTCTTCAAAGCCATAGTACGGCGTCAAATCCATGCCGCCGCCGAACCACCACACGGGCGCCGCACCTTCCTTGATCGCGCAGAAGAAACGCACGTTCATGTGCACCGTCGGCACGTAAGGGTTGCTTGGATGCAGCACGAGTGACACGCCCAGCGCCTCGAACGCGCGGCCCGCGAGTTCAGGGCGGGCGGCACTTGCCGAGGGCGGCAGGCCTTGGCCGAACACATGCGAGATACCCACGCCGGCGCGTTCGAACAGCGAACCATCTTCAAGGATGCAGGTGATCCCTCCTCCTCCTCCGATGTGCGCCGGGCGCGTCCATGCATCGCGCACAAAGGTCGTGCCGTCGAGCGCGGTGAGCGTATCGACTATGCGATTCTGCAGGCCTTCGAGGTAGGCTTTGACCGGGGCGGTATCCATCCGCCAAGGATACCTTACCGCCGCGCGCTTGTTACGGTTTGCGCGCGCCGCCTATTGCATGGTGGCCAATGTCGCGCCGCAGTTGCATGCCGTCGAAGCTGATCTGCGCGGTGATTTCGTAGGCGCGTTTTTGCGCGGTGCGCACGCTGTGGCCGAGCGCTGTAACGCACAACACGCGGCCGCCGTTCACGACGACTTGTTCGCCACTTAATGTGGTGCCGGCGTGAAACACGTGGTGATCCTCGCCGCCCGATTGGGTATCCGGCAAGCCGTTGATGACATCGCCCTTGCGCGGATTGTCGGGGTAACCGTGCGCGGCAAGCACCACGCCCAGCGCCACGCGCGAATCCCATTGCGCCTCGATCTTGTCGAGCTCGCGGTCGATGGCGTGCTCGATGAGTTCCACCAGGTCGCTCTTCAGCCGCATCATGATGGGCTGCGTTTCCGGGTCGCCCATGCGGCAGTTGAATTCGAGCGTGTTGACCTTGCCGTCCTTGGAAATCATCAGTCCGGCATAGAGAAAACCGGTGTAGGGGATGCCGTCATTTTCCATGCCCGCGAGTGTGGGCATGATGATTTCGCGCATCACCTTGGCGTGTATCGCGGGCGTGACCACCGGCGCGGGAGAATACGCGCCCATGCCGCCGGTGTTGGGGCCGGTATCGCCGTCGCCGAGACGCTTGTGATCCTGGCTGCTGGCGAGCGCCAGCGCGTGTTTGCCGTCGGCCATGACGATGAAACTTGCTTCCTCGCCATCCAGAAAGGCTTCGATCACCACGCGTGGACCGGCCTCACTGTAGCTCACTGCCATTTTGTTGCCGACGAGCATCATATCGACGGCGGCGTGCGCCTCATTGAGACTCATCGCCACGACCACGCCCTTGCCGGCGGCAAGACCATCAGCCTTGATCACGATGGGCGCACCCTGCTGATCGATGTAGGCGTGCGCCTGCGCTGCATCGCTGAACGTTGCGTGCGCTGCTGTCGGGATGCCATGGCGCCGCATGAAGCTCTTGGAAAAATCCTTCGAGCTTTCGAGTTGCGCCGCCGCTTTGGTCGGGCCAAAGATGCGCAAGCCGGCCGCGCGAAAGGCATCAACCACGCCCTCGGCGAGCGGCGCCTCGGGACCGACAACTGTCAGTAAGATATTGTTTTTATTGACAAATTCTATAAGGTCGGGCGTGTGCGTGAGATTCACGTTTTCCAGCCCCGGCTCGCGCGCGGTGCCCGCGTTGCCGGGCGCGACATAAACCTTGGAGGTACGCGAAGACTGCAACAAGCGCCACGCCAGCGCGTGTTCGCGGCCGCCGGAACCGATGACGAGGATTTTCATATGTGAATGCGTGAAGGGTGAAAAGTGAAGGGTAATCCCGTGCCGGTGCAGTGTCGCTTTTTCCCTTCACCCTTCACCGGCATCAATGCCGAAAATGCCGCACGCCGGTATACACCATGGCGATGCCGTGTTCATCTGCCGCCTTGACGACTTCATCGTCACGCACGCTGCCGCCGGGCTGAATGATCGCCTTCGCACCTGCCTCGGCCACCACGTCAACGCCGTCGCGAAACGGAAAAAATGCGTCCGATGCCACCACCGAACCCGCCAGCGTGAGCTTCGCGTTCGCCGCCTTGATCGAGGCGATGCGCGCGGAATCGATGCGGCTCATCTGCCCCGCGCCCACGCCCAGCGTCTGGCCGTTGCCACAAAACACAATCGCATTTGATTTCACGTATTTGGCCACGCGCCACGCGAACAATAAATCGGCCAGTTGTTGCGGAGTGGGTTTTAATTTGGTAACGACTTCTACATCGGCGGCAGTGATCACTTTGTTGTCCGCGGTCTGCATCAGCAGTCCGGAGCCGATGCGTTTTACGTCCATCGCGTTGCGGCCCTTATCCCAGGCGCCGGCGGCATCGGGCTTCACGCCGGCAAGCGAGATTTCCAGCACGCGCACATTGGCCTTGGCCGCGATGATCGCGAGGGCATCCGCCGCGTACGCCGGTGCGATCAACACTTCCACGAACAGCTTGCTCACCGCCTGCATGGCGGCTGCATCCAGCGGACGGTTGAAAGCGACTATGCCGCCAAACGCCGAAGTCGGATCGGTCGCCAGCGCTTTTGCGTACGCCTCGGCGCAATCGCGCCCCACCGCCACGCCGCACGGGTTGGCATGCTTGACGATCACACACGCGGGCACGTCGAATGACTTCACGCACTCCCATGCCGCGTCGGCATCGGCGATGTTGTTGTAGGACAGCTCCTTGCCCTGCAATTGTCTTGCGCTCACCAGCGAACCGGGCGCGGGATTGAGATCGCGATATAGCGCGGCGCGTTGATGCGGGTTTTCGCCGTAGCGCAAATCCTGCAGCTTCACGAAGCGGCCATTCACCTGCGCAGGAAACTCGCCGCGCTTGCCGTCCGGCCCGGAAGACGACAACGACGAAAGGTAATCGCTGATCGCCGCGTCGTAATTTGAAATACGGTTGAATGCCGCCACCGCGAGCGCGAAACGCGTATCGTCCGATAACGCGCCGCCGCATTTGATTTCATCCAGCACAGCCACGTATTGCGCGGGGCCGGTCACCACGCCTACGCCGCGCCAGTTTTTCGCGGCGGAACGCACCATCGCCGGGCCGCCGATGTCGATGTTTTCAATCGCATCTTCGAGCGTGCAATCGGCCTTGGCGACCGTGCTCTCGAACGGGTAGAGATTCACCACCAGCAAATCGATGGGCGGTATGCCCGCGTCTGCAATCGCCGCAAGGTGCGCAGCGACGTCACGTCGCGCCAGCAGGCCGCCGTGAATTTTAGGATGCAACGTTTTCACGCGGCCGTCGAGCATCTCGGGAAAGCCGGTGTAATCGGCAACCTCGGTGACTTTCAGGCCCGCATCCGCAAGCAACTTGGCCGTGCCGCCGGTGGACAGCAGCGCGACGCCCAGTTGCGACAACCCGCGCGCGAAATCCACGAGGCCGGTCTTGTCGGAAACGCTCAACAGCGCCTGCTTGATCACGCCTCACTCCTCACGCTTCACGCCTCACGAACTTAGAATTTGATGCCGTGCGATTTCATTTTCTTGCGTAGCGTGTTGCGGTTAAGCCCCAGCATCTGTGCCGCGTGCGTCTGGTTGCCGCGCACCCGCGTCAGCACCGATTCGAGCAGCGGCTTTTCAACGCAGTTGATCACCATGTCGTAGACGCCACTCGCTTTTTCCCCATCCAGATCCTTGAAATAGCCGTCGATGGCTCTCTTCACAAGGCGGGCCATCTCGCCATCGTTTTTTTCGTTCATCCGGTTCATCATGCCGCGATTTCCTCACTGTAGATCAGGTGTTTTCCACGATCGGCGAGTTCACTGAAAAACTCGTTGACCGCGGCGAGTTGTTCTTCACGGGTTTCGAGCTGGTTCATGGCGTGACGAAACACCGCCGAACCCGCGAGGCCCTTGCTGTACCACGAGATATGCTTGCGCGCGACGCGCACGCCGCGTTGCTCGCCGTAAAATTCGTAAAGATCATTCAGATGCGCGGCCAGCACGCGATGTATCTCGCGCACTTCCGGCGGCGGCAGATGCGTGCCAGTTTCAAGATAGTGGCTGATCTCGCGAAACAGCCACGGCCGGCCCTGCGCCGCGCGGCCGATCATCACCGCGTCGGCCTTGGTGTATTCGAGAACTTTTTTCACATCCTCGGGCGTGTTGATGTCGCCGTTGGCGATCACCGGAATGCCCAAGTGCGATTTCACCTCGGCGATGGTGTCGTATTCGGCGTTGCCGGAAAAACCGCAGGCGCGCGTGCGCCCGTGTATCGCCAGCGCCTGTATGCCCGAGCGCTCGGCGATTTTCGCCACGGTCACCGCGTTCTTGTTGTCGCGATCCCAGCCGGTGCGGATTTTCAGGGTCACCGGCACTTGCACCGCGCGTGTTACCGCTTCGAGTATGCGCGACACCAGCGGCTCGTCTTTCAACAGCGCGGAACCCGCCATCACGTTGCAGATTTTTTTTGCCGGGCAGCCCATGTTGATATCGATGATCTGCGCGCCGTGATCGACGTTAAAGCGCGCCGCATCGGCAAGCATTTGCGGATCGGCGCCGGCGATCTGCACCGAGATCGGATCGACCTCGCCATCATGATTGGCGCGGCGGCGGGTTTTTTCGCTGCCCCACAACAGCGAATTGCTTGCCACCATTTCCGACACCGCCATGCCAGCGCCCATCTGCTTGCACAGTTGACGAAACGGCCGGTCGGTGACGCCCGCCATCGGTGCCACGACAAGATTATTCTTCAGTTGATAGGTGCCGATGCGCATGCGCTTGGGTTGGCGCTTATGATTGTAGGGAAAGGGCGCAATTGTAATCGCCCGCGCGCGCTACGAGAAGAAAAAAATGCGCAAAATTTAATCAGCTTAGGGATATAGTAATTATTAAAGTACCGTTTATAATGACGCCATTCCGCATAAATGGAGTGACCTCTCATGAAGCCAACTACCTTGGCGCGCAACGGTGTCTCTACGGAGATGGTGGAATTGATTGG
>CAMDLH010000170.1 GCA_945901405.1 Bordetella parapertussis
TATGGCCAAAGGCAAATTTGAGCGGACGAAACCGCACGTGAACGTGGGTACGATAGGCCACGTTGATCACGGCAAGACCACGTTGACGGCGGCGCTGACGCATGTGCTGTCGAAGAAATACGGCGGCGAAGCCAAGAACTACGACCAGATCGACGCCGCACCCGAAGAAAAGGCGCGCGGTATAACGATCAACACCGCCCACGTCGAATACGAGACCGAAAAGCGCCACTACGCCCACGTCGATTGCCCGGGCCACGCCGACTACGTCAAAAACATGATTACCGGTGCCGCCCAAATGGACGGCGCCATACTGGTGGTGAGCGCCGCCGACGGCCCCATGCCGCAAACGCGCGAACACATCCTGCTCGCCCGCCAAGTGGGCGTGCCCTACATCATCGTCTTCATGAACAAAGCCGACATGGTCGACGACAAAGAACTGCTCGAACTCGTCGAAATGGAAGTGCGCGAACTCCTGTCCAAGTATGAATTCCCCGGAGACGACACCCCCATCATCGTAGGCTCCGCCCTGAAAGCCATGGAAGGCGACAAAGGCGACATGGGCGAAGGTGCCATATTCAAATTGGCAGAGGCCCTGGACAGCTACATCCCCGAGCCGAAACGGGCGCTGGACGGCGCGTTCCTGATGCCGGTGGAAGACGTATTCAGCATCTCCGGCCGCGGCACCGTGGTAACCGGTCGTATCGAGCGCGGCATCATCAAGGTAGGCGAAGAGATCGAAATCGTAGGCCTGAAGCCCACGCTCAAAACCGTGTGCACCGGCGTAGAAATGTTCCGCAAGCTGCTGGATCAAGGCCAGGCGGGTGACAACGTCGGTATTCTGCTCAGGGGCACCAAGCGTGAAGAGGTCGAGCGTGGCCAAGTGCTGGCCAAACCGGCCTCAATCACCCCGCACACCAAATTCACGGCAGAGATCTACGTGCTGAGCAAAGACGAGGGCGGTCGTCACACCCCGTTCTTCAACGGCTACCGTCCGCAGTTCTACTTCCGCACGACGGACGTGACGGGCAGCATCGAGTTGCCCGCGGGCACGGAGATGGTGATGCCTGGGGACAACATTTCGATCACGGTGGCGTTGATCCAGCCGATCGCGATGGAAGAGGGCCTGCGCTTTGCCATTCGCGAGGGTGGCAGGACTGTCGGCGCCGGTGTGGTGGCTAAAGTACTTGAATAGAATCTAGGGTCCGGGATTGAGCAGGTTTTTACTCGATCCTGAATCCTGAAAGAGATAGGCCAGTAGCTCAATTGGCAGAGCGTCGGTCTCCAAAACCGAAGGTTGGGGGTTCGAGGCCCTCCTGGCCTGCCAAACCACCACAATGTAAGAGGCGCCGGAAGCAAAAATCGATATGGTGGATAAAGTAAAAATAGCAGTCGCGGCACTTCTGGTGATCGCGGGTATCGTGACGTTTCACTACTTCGCCGAAGCGATGACGATTTTGCGCGTGTTGGCGGTGCTGGGCGGGCTGGCCGGTGCTGCGCTGGTGTTGTGGACGACCGCGCCGGGCAAGCAGTTTTTTGCCTATGCGCAAGACTCGGTCGAGGAAACGAAAAAAGTCGTGTGGCCGACACGCAAGGAAACGTTGCAGACCACGGGCATCGTGTTTGTGTTCGTGTTGATCATGGCGCTGTTTTTGTGGATGGTGGACGCAAGCCTGATTTGGGTTGTGAAGAAGCTGATCGGGCGGGGTGAATAATGAGCAAGAAATGGTATGTGGTGCATGCCTACTCGGGTTTCGAGAAAAGCGTCCAGCGTGCGCTCGTCGACCGCATCCAACGTCAAGGCATGCAGGAGAAATTCGGCCAGATACTGGTGCCGGTCGAGGAAGTTGTCGAAATGCGCAGCGGGCAAAAAAGCATCAGCGAGCGCAAATTTTTTCCAGGCTACGTGCTGGTTGAAATGGAAATGGACGATCTGACCTGGCATCTGGTCAAGAACACGGCCAAGGTAACGGGTTTTGTCGGCGGCACCGCGACCAAGCCAACGCCAATTTCGGATAAAGAAGTGCAAAACATCCTGAATCAGATTCAGGAAGGCGTCGAGAAACCGCGGCCCAAGGTGTTGTTCGAAGTCGGCGAGGCGGTGCGCGTGAAGGAAGGCCCGTTCGCGGATTTTCATGGCAATGTCGAAGACGTGAATTACGACAAGAGCAAGCTTCGGGTGTCGGTCACGATTTTTGGACGTTCCACCCCGGTGGAACTGGATTTCGGTCAGGTGGAGAAAGCTTAGTTTGTGCGGTAAGCGGTGGGCGGCAGGCCGCCCGCTGAATTAACAACGGGGAGGGCGCCGCAAGCGTCCGTTTGAACCCAACAGGAGAGTCAAATGGCTAAGAAAGTCGTCGGCTTTATCAAGCTGCAAGTGCCGGCAGGCAAGGCGAATCCCTCGCCGCCCATCGGTCCCGCGCTCGGTCAACGCGGTTTGAACATCATGGAATTCTGCAAGGCGTTTAACGCCGCCACGCAGAAAATGGAACCGGGTCTGCCGGTGCCGTGCATAATCACCGCGTACCAGGACAAGAGCTTCACCTTCATCATGAAGACGCCACCGGCGTCGATCTTGATCAAGAAGGCCGCGAAAATCGAATCCGGCAGCAAGACGCCGCATTCCGACAAAGTGGGCAAGATCACGCGCCAGCAGGCCGAGGAAATCGCCAAGACCAAGATGCCCGATCTCACCGCGGCCGATCTTGAAGCGGCGGTACGAACAATCGCAGGCAGCGCCCGCAGCATGGGCGTGGTGGTGGAGGGCTGATCATGGCTAAAGATTCCAAGCGCTATAAAGCGATACGTACAAAGGTCAATCGCGACAAGGTATATCCGGTCGCTGAAGCATTGCAGATCATCAAGGACAACGCGACCGCGAAGTTCGACGAGTCCGTCGATATCGCGATCAATCTTGGTATTGATGCGAAGAAGTCCGACCAGAACGTGCGCGGCTCGACCGTGTTGCCGCAAGGCATCGGTAAGACCGTTCGCGTGGCGGTGTTCGCGCAGGGCGATAACGCCACCAAGGCCAAGGATGCCGGCGCCGATATCGTAGGCTTTGAGGATTTGGCCAACGAGATCAAGGGCGGCAAGATGGATTTCGACGTGGTGATCGCCACACCCGACGCGATGCGCGTGGTGGGTGCGCTGGGCCAGATTCTCGGTCCGCGCGGGCTGATGCCGAATCCGCGCGTGGGCACGGTGACGCAGGATGTCGCGGGCGCGGTGAAAAACGCCAAGGCGGGCCAGGTGCAGTATCGCACCGACAAGGCCGGCATCGTGCAATGCACGATAGGCCGCGCGTCGTTCACGGTCGCCGCACTCGAAGAAAACATGAAGGCGCTGGTGGATGCGGTAAACCGGGCGCGTCCGGCCGCCGTCAAGGGAGTCTTCATGCGGAAGATTTCCGTGTCCAGCACCATGGGCGCTGGCGTGCGTGTCGATCAGTCGAGCCTCACGCAACAGCAGCAATAGGAATACGAGTCCCCGGAAATTGATCCGGGGCGGAACTTTGGGCCGCTGACGGAGTATCGCCGGCGGGTAGTCAAAGACCGTTGGGGTTTTTTGTGAAACGTCACACGTGAAAAGCGAAGCAAACAATTCACGTGCTGCGTGTTACAGCGGACTTAATCACAGCCATTGAAAGGCGGAGTGTCGAAACGTTTCTCGTTTCATATCTAACTTTTCACGGCAGTGCCCAACGCAGACGGTGTGCCCGAAACAGGAACAACAGGTATGTGTCTGACTCCTGAATCATTGGTCGCCGTGTTGTTGGTCGAGAGTCGAGAGCCAAGCGTTGAGAGTAACCGCAACACGGTAACTCTTAACTCCGAACTCCAGGCTCCAAACCTTTTTTAATAGGAGAACGACCTTGAGTTTGAATCTGGAGCAGAAGCAGGCGGCAGTAGCCGAGATCAGCGCCCAAGTGGCGAAGGCTCAGGCTATTGTGCTCGCTGAGTACCGCAGTCTGCCCGTGGGTGACATGACCGCCTTGCGCAAATTAGCGCGCGAGTCGGGCGTGTACTTCCGGGTGCTAAAAAACACACTGGCGCGGCGCGCGGTTGCCGATACGCCGTTCAAGGGGCTCGCCGGCAAAATGAGCGGGCCGCTTGCATACGGCATTTCGGCCGATCCGGTAGCGGTCGCCAAGGTGTTGAACGACTTTGCCAAGGGTAACGAAAAGTTTGTAATCACGGCAGGTGCAATGCCGAACGCGATGATGACTCCGAAAGAAGTCGCCGCGCTCGCCTCCATGCCCAGCCGTAATGAACTGATCGCCAAGTTGTTGGGAACGATGCAAGCGCCGATGGTGAAACTGGTGCAGACCCTCAACGAAGTGCCAAGCAAATTCGTGCGGACACTCGCGGCGGTGCAGGAAAAGAAAGAGCAAGTCCCCGCTTAAAAATTGTTTAAAAACATATACTTATCGTAATTCAGGAGATAGACATGTCAGTAGCCAAAGCAGAAATCCTCGACGCCATCGCGAACATGACGGTGCTTGAGTTGTCCCAGTTGATCAAGGACATGGAAGAGAAATTCGGCGTATCCGCTGCCGCGGCCGTGGCCGTTGCGGCGCCCGCCGCGGGTGGCGGTGCAGCCGCCGCCGCAGCCGAAGAACAGACCGAATTTTCGGTCATGTTGACGGCGTTCGGCGACAAGAAAGTGGAAGTGATCAAAGTGGTTCGCGCGGCAACCGGTCTGGGTCTGAAAGAAGCCAAGGATCTGGTCGAGGCAGCACCGAAACCCGTGAAGGAAGGCATACCGAAAGCCGACGCGGAAAACATCATCAAGCAGTTGGTTGCGGCTGGCGCCAAGGCCGAGTTGAAGTAATTGCAGTGCGGGGTGCGGACTGGCGAGCGCCGGTTCCATCCTGGTTTGAAAGAAGTACGGGCGCGCGGATGGCGCTCCAGCGATGCTGGAGTCCATGCGCGTCCATTAGTGTCGTTGTTTAACATTGTTAACGTTGTTTAACTCTGCCCGGAGTTGATATGGCTTACTCGTTCACCGAGAAAAAACGCATCCGCAAAAGTTTCGCCAAGCGCGACAACGTGTTGCCCGTACCGTATCTGCTGGCGACGCAGATTGAATCGTTTGCGGCGTTCCTGCAGGAACGCACCGCACCCGAGGCGCGCAAGCCCGAGGGCTTGCAGGCGGCGTTCAGATCGATTTTCCCAATCGAAAGCCACTCGAAAAACGCGCGGCTCGAATACGTGAGTTTCGTGCTCGGCACGCCGCCGTTTGACGTGAAGGAATGTCAGCAGCGCGGATTGACTTTCGCCGCACCGCTGCGCGCGAAGGTGCGCCTTGTCATCATGGACAAGGAAGCCGCCAAGCCAACGCCGAAAGAGGTGAAGGAACAGGAAGTTTACATGGGCGAAATCCCGCTGATGACGAACACGGGTTCGTTCGTGATCAACGGCACCGAGCGCGTGATCGTGTCGCAGTTGCATCGTTCGCCGGGCGTGTTTTTCGAACACGACCGCGGCAAGACGCACTCCTCGGGCAAGTTGCTGTTTTCTGCGCGCGTGATCCCGTATCGCGGTTCGTGGCTTGATTTCGAGTACGACCCGAAAGACTATCTCTACTTCCGTGTCGATCGCCGCCGCAAGATGCCGGTGACGATATTGCTGAAGGCGCTGGGCTATACGCTGGAGCAGATACTCAAGGAATTTTTCGTTTTTGACATGTTCCACCTGACCCGCGACAACGTTGAATACGAAGTCGTGCCCGAACGCATGCGTGGCGAAGTCGCGCGTTTTGATATTTCGGCCAAGAACAAGCTGATCGTCGGCAAGGACAAGCGCATCACGGTACGGCATGTGCGCGAGATGGAGCAGGCCGGGCTGAAGCAACTCGTGGTTCCGGAAGACTTCATCCTCGGCCGTACGGTGGCGTGCAGCGTCATCGACAAGAGCACGGGTGAAGTGGTGGCCAATGCCAATGACGAGATTACCGAGGAATTGCTCGCCAAGTTGCGCGAGGCCGGTGTCGAGTCGCTGCAAACGATTTACACCAACGATCTCGATCAAGGTCCGTATATTTCGCAGACGCTACGCATCGACGAGACCGCCGATCAACTGGCGGCAATGGTGGCGATCTACCGCATGATGCGCCCCGGCGAGCCGCCCACGGAAGACGCGGTGAAAGCGTTGTTCAATGGCTTGTTCTTCTCGCCGGAGCGTTATGACTTGTCGGCGGTTGGCCGCATGAAATTCAACCGCCGCGTCAGCCGCGCCGAGCTTACGGGCGCTGGCACGCTGTCGCCCGAGGATATCGTAGCGGCAATCAAGATTCTGGTTGATTTGCGCAATGGCAAGGGCGAAATCGACGACATCGATCACCTCGGTAATCGCCGTGTGCGTTCGGTGGGCGAGCTGGCGGAGAATCAATTCCGCGCCGGCCTTGTGCGCGTCGAGCGCGCCGTGAAGGAGCGGCTGTCGCAGGCGGAATCCGAAAACCTGATGCCGCATGATTTGATCAATGCCAAGCCGGTGTCGGCCGCGATCCGCGAATTTTTCGGTTCCAGCCAGTTGTCGCAGTTCATGGATCAAACCAATCCGCTGTCGGAAATCACCCACAAGCGGCGCGTTTCGGCGTTGGGGCCGGGCGGCCTCACGCGTGAGCGCGCGGGCTTCGAGGTGCGCGACGTGCATCCGACGCACTACGGCCGCGTGTGCCCGATCGAGACGCCAGAGGGCCCGAACATCGGCCTGATCAATTCGCTGGCGCTCTACGCGCGCACCAACGACTACGGCTTCCTGGAGACGCCGTATCGCAAGGTGACCGATGGCCGCGTGACCGAGGAAATTCATTTTCTGTCGGCGATCGAGGAAGGCCGCTTCATGATCGCGCAAGCGAACGCGGAGCTCGACAAGGAAGGCCGCTTTACCGACGAACTCGTATCGTGCCGTAACCGCAACGAATTCACATTGTCCGCTCCGGACCGTATTGAATACATGGACGTGGCGCCGGCGCAGGCCGTGTCGGTGGCGGCGTCGCTGATTCCGTTCCTCGAACACGACGACGCGAACCGCGCATTGATGGGCTCGAACATGCAACGTCAGGCCGTACCCTGCCTGCGTGCTGAAAAGCCGCTGGTGGGCACGGGTCTTGAGCGCACGGTCGCGGTTGACTCGGGCACCGCGGTACAGGCACGCCGCGGCGGCATCGTCGATTATATCGATGCCGGACGCATCGTGATTCGGGTGAACGACGACGAAGCCGCGGCTGGTGATGTTGGCGTGGATATTTACAACCTCGTCAAGTATCAGCGCACCAACCAGAACACGAACATCAATCAGCGTCCGCTGGTGAAGGTGGGAGATCGCATCGCCAAGGGTGACGTGATCGCCGATGGCGCATCCACCGACAAGGGTGAGCTCGCGCTGGGACAGAATATGCTGGTCGCATTCATGCCCTGGAACGGATACAACTTCGAGGATTCGATCCTGATCTCGGAGCGCGTGGTATCGGAAGACCGCTTCACTTCGATTCACATTGAAGAGTTGTCGGTGGTTGCACGCGATACCAAGCTGGGGCCGGAAGAGATCACGCGTGATATCTCGAATCTGTCGGAAAACCAGCTCGCCAGCCTTGATGAATCGGGGATTATTTACATCGGCGCTGAAGTCGAAGCCGGCGCGGTGCTGGTCGGCAAGGTTACGCCCAAGGGCGAGACGCAGTTGACGCCTGAAGAAAAGCTGCTGCGCGCGATTTTCGGCGAAAAAGCCTCTGACGTAAAAGATACATCGCTACGCGTGCCCTCGGGCATGGCGGGCACGGTGATCGACGTGCAGGTGTTCACGCGCGAAGGCATAGAGCGCGACAAGCGCGCCCAGCAGATCATCGACGACGAGTTGAAGCGCTACAAGAAAGACCTTGCGGATCAGTTCCGTATCGTCGAGAACGATGCCTACGAACGTCTCGAACGCCTGTTGATAGGCAAGACCGTCAACGGCGGACCGAAAAAGCTCGCCAAGGGTTCCAAGGTCACCAAGGCGTATTTGATGGAGCTCGAACGCGTGCACTGGTTCGATGTGCGGCTGGCCAACGAGCAGGCGAGCCAGCAGATGGAGCAGTTGCAGGAGAGTCTCAAGCAAACCACGCTGTTGTTCGACCGCGCGTTTGAAGAGAAAAAGAAAAAGCTCACCAGCGGCGACGAACTGCCTCCGGGCGTGCAAAAAATGGTGAAGGTGTATCTCGCGGTGAAACGCCGCTTGCAGCCAGGCGACAAGATGGCGGGACGCCACGGCAACAAGGGCGTGGTGTCGAAAATCACACCGGTCGAAGATATGCCGTACATGGCAGACGGCACCACGGTTGATATCGTGTTGAATCCGCTGGGCGTGCCTTCGCGCATGAACGTGGGGCAGATCCTCGAGACGCACTTGGGCTGGGCGGCCAAGGGTCTGGGCATACGCATCGGCGGCATGTTGCGCGCGCAAGCGGCGGCGGCGGACATCCGCAAGCTGCTGAACAAGGTTTACAACACCAGCGGCAAGGCCGAGTCGCTCGATACCCTGACTGACACAGAGATCGTCGAACTTTCCACCAACCTGAAAGAAGGCGTGCCGTTCGCGACGCCGGTGTTCGACGGTGCAACCGAAGCCGAGGTCAAGCAAATGCTCGATCTCGCCTATCCGGACAACGACGAGCACACGCGCCGCCTGGGCTTTACTCCGGCCAAGACGCAAGTCACGCTGCACGACGGGCGCACCGGTGAGCCATTTGAGCGCCCTGTGACTGTCGGCTACATGCACATGCTGAAGTTGCATCACTTGGTTGACGACAAGATGCACGCGCGTTCGACCGGGCCGTACAGCCTTGTTACCCAGCAACCGCTGGGCGGCAAGGCGCAGTTCGGCGGCCAGCGTTTCGGCGAGATGGAGGTGTGGGCGCTCGAAGCTTACGGCGCGGCCTACGTGTTGCAGGAAATGCTCACCGTCAAGTCGGACGACACCGAAGGCCGGCGCAAGGTCTACGAATCCATCGTCAAGGGCGAGCACAAGATCGAGGCGGGCATGCCCGAATCGTTCAACGTGCTGGTCAAGGAAATCCGTTCGCTTGCGATCGACATCGATCTCGATCACAAGCGCTATTGATTTTGCAGTAAAAAGTGTATTTCGTAAGTATTTGTTTTTAAAAGTAAATCTGAACTCACCAGGAGTCACGGATGAAAGCTCTGCTTGATTTGTTCAAACAGGTAACGCAGGAAGAAGAGTTCGACGCCATCAAGATCGGACTCGCTTCCCCCGAGAAGATCCGTTCATGGTCGTACGGCGAAGTGAAAAAGCCGGAGACCATCAATTACCGCACGTTCAAGCCGGAACGCGACGGGCTGTTTTGCGCCAAGATATTTGGGCCGGTGAAGGACTACGAATGCTTGTGCGGCAAGTACAAGCGGCTCAAACATCGCGGCGTGATCTGCGAAAAATGCGGCGTCGAAGTCACGCTGTCCAAAGTGCGCCGCGAGCGCATGGGGCACATCGAGCTCGCCAGCCCGACCGCGCACATCTGGTTCCTGAAATCGCTGCCGTCGCGTCTGGGCATGGTGCTCGACATGACGCTGCGCGATATCGAGCGCGTGTTGTACTTTGAAGCCTACGTCGTGGTTGATGCAGGCATGACGCCGTTGAAACGCGCACAGTTGATGACGGAAGACGATTACCTGGCGAAGGTCGAGGAATACGGTGATGATTTCACCGCGTTGATGGGCGCCGAGGGCGTGCGCTCGCTGCTGCGCAGCCTTGATCTCAAACATGAGATCGAAACGCTGCGTACCGATCTGGCTGCGACCAGCTCCGAGACCAAGATCAAGAAAATCGCCAAGCGCCTGAAAGTTCTCGAGGCGTTCAACAAGTCCGGCATCAAGCCCGACTGGATGGTGATGGAAGTGCTGCCGGTGCTGCCGCCGGAATTGCGTCCGCTGGTGCCGCTGGATGGCGGGCGTTTCGCGACGTCGGATTTGAACGATCTGTATCGCCGCGTGATCAACCGCAACAACCGCTTGAAGCGTTTGCTCGAACTGAAGGCGCCGGAAATCATCGTGCGCAACGAGAAGCGCATGCTGCAAGAGGCGGTGGATTCTTTGCTCGACAACGGCCGCCGCGGCAAGGCGATGACGGGCGCCAATCGCCGTCCGTTGAAATCGCTGGCCGAAATGATCAAAGGTAAGGGCGGTCGTTTCCGTCAGAACCTGCTGGGTAAACGTGTCGATTACTCCGGCCGTTCGGTGATCGTCGTGGGTCCGCAGTTGAAGCTGCATCAGTGCGGTCTGCCGAAGAAAATGGCGCTGGAACTGTTCAAGCCGTTCATTTTCAATCGCCTCGAAGTCATGGGGCTGGCGACCACGATCAAGGCAGCCAAGCGCATGGTCGAGTCGGAAGAAGCCATCGTGTGGGACATACTCGAAGAAGTCATTCGCGAACATCCAGTGATGCTGAACCGCGCGCCGACCTTGCACCGCTTAGGCATACAGGCGTTCGAGCCGGTGTTGATCGAAGGCAAGGCGATCCAGCTGCATCCGCTGGTTTGCGCAGCGTTCAACGCCGACTTTGACGGCGATCAGATGGCGGTGCACGTGCCGCTGTCGCTCGAAGCGCAGATGGAAGCACGCACGCTGATGCTGTCGTCGAACAATATTCTGTCGCCCGCGAACGGCGACCCCATTATTGTGCCGTCGCAGGATATCGTGTTGGGGCTCTATTACATGACGCGCCAGAAGCTGGGCGCGCGCGGTGAAGGTTCGATCTTCATCAACGTGTCCGAAGCGCTACGCGCGTATCAAAGCGGTCAGGTCGAGATCAGCGCCAGCGTGAAGATTCGCGTCAAGGAATATTCGCTTGATGCCGCCGGCGAAAAGGTCGAGAAAGTCACGCGTTACGATACCACCGTGGGCCGCGCCATTCTGTCGGAGATACTGCCGGTAGGGCTGCCGTTTGAGTTCATCAATAAGTCATTGAAAAAGAAGGAAATTTCCAGACTTATCAACGCGAGCTTCCGGCGCTGCGGGTTGCGCGAGACCGTGATTTTTGCCGACAAGCTGATGTATTCGGGCTTCACCATGGCGACCCGCGCGGGCTTGTCTATCGCGGTCAGCGACATGCTGGTGCCGAAGCAAAAAGACGTGCTCATCGGCGAGGGCGAAAAAGAAGTGCAGGAAATCGAGAAGCAATACACCTCGGGGCTGGTCACGCAAGGCGAGCGCTACAACAAGGTGGTCGATATCTGGGGCCGTGCCGGTGACCAGGTCGCCAAGGCGATGATGGAGCAGTTGTCGGTTGAGCCGGTGATGGATTGGGATCTGGACAAGGCGGCATGGAAGCCGCGTCTGGACAGCAAGGGCAAGCCGGAAATGCAGGAGTCGTTCAACTCCATTTACATGATGGCCGACTCTGGCGCGCGCGGTTCCGCCGCGCAGATTCGCCAGCTTGCGGGCATGCGCGGACTGATGGCCAAGCCTGACGGCTCGATCATCGAGACGCCGATTACCGCGAACTTCCGCGAAGGCCTGAACGTGTTGCAGTACTTCATCTCCACGCACGGCGCGCGTAAAGGTCTGGCGGACACGGCGTTGAAGACCGCGAACTCGGGTTACCTCACGCGGCGTCTGGTTGACGTGACGCAGGATCTGGTGGTGACGCAGGATGACTGCAAGAACACGCAGGGCGTGTCGATGAAGGCGCTGGTGGAGGGTGGCGAAGTGGTTGAGTCCCTGCGCGAACGTATCCTCGGCCGAGTGTTGACCGCCGACGTGGTGCATCCGGAATCAGCCGTGACCATGTATGACGTCAATACGCTGCTCGACGAAGATGCGGTGGATGCGATTGAAGCCGCGGGAATCGACGAAGTAAAAGTGCGCACGCCGCTTACCTGCGATACGCGTTATGGATTGTGCGCCAAGTGTTATGGCCGCGATCTGGGCCGCGGCATGCTGGTGAACGTGGGCGAGGCCGTGGGCGTTATCGCCGCGCAGTCCATCGGTGAGCCGGGAACGCAGTTGACGATGCGCACCTTCCATATCGGTGGTGCGGCATCGCGTACCGCGGTGGCGAGCCAGATCGAAAGCAAATCGAACGGCGTGATTCGCTACTCCCCCGGCATGCGTTATGTCACCAACTCGAAAAACGAACTGGTGGTGATTTCGCGCAACGGCGAGGTATTCATCCAGGACGAAAGCCATCGCGAGCGCGAGCGCCACAAGGTGCCGTACGGCGCGATGCTGATGCCGCGCGACGGCGATACGATCAAGGCGGGCCACGTTATTGCAACGTGGGATCCGCATACGCGCCCGATCATCACCGAATACGCGGGCCGTGTGCGCTTCGAGAACGTCGAGGAAGGTGTCACCGTGGCACGTCAGTTGGACGAGGTCACGGGCCTGTCCACGCTCGTCGTGGTCGACCCCAAGCGCAAGAGCGGCACGCAGGCCAAGGGGCTGCGTCCGCAGGTAAAACTGCAGGACGAGGCCGGCAACGATGTCAAGATGGCCGGTTCGGACGTTTCCGTGAACATCACGTTCCAGCTCGGTTCCATCATCACCGTGCGCGCCGGACAGGAAGTCGGCGTGGGCGAGGTGCTGGCGCGTATTCCGCAGGAGACATCGAAAACACGTGACATTACCGGCGGTCTGCCGCGTGTCGCCGAGTTGTTCGAGGCGCGCTCGCCCAAGGATGCGGGCATGCTGGCGGAAGTCACCGGCACGGTGTCGTTCGGCAAGGACACCAAGGGCAAGCAGCGTCTGGTCATCACCGATCTCGACGGCATCGCGCATGAGTTCCTCATCGCCAAGGACAAGCATGTGATGGCGCATGACGGACAGGTGGTCAATAAAGGCGAGATGATCGTTGACGGCCCGGCTGATCCGCATGACATATTGCGACTGCTCGGCGTGGAAGCGCTTGCACGCTACATTTGTAACGAAGTGCAGGACGTGTATCGCCTGCAAGGCGTGAAGATCAACGACAAGCACATCGAGGTGATCGTGCGCCAGATGTTGCGCCGTGTGCAGATCATGGAGCCGGGCGACACGCGCTTCATCACGGGCGAGCAACTCGAACGCGCGGAAGTGCTCGAGGAGAACGAAAAAGTCGAGGCCCAAGGCAAGGCGCCCGCATCGTATGAGCATATGTTGCTGGGCATTACCAAGGCTTCGCTGTCGACCGATTCGTTTATCTCGGCGGCGTCGTTCCAGGAGACCACGCGCGTGCTGACCGAGGCGGCGATCATGGGCAAGCGCGACGAGTTGCGCGGGCTCAAGGAAAACGTCATCGTCGGCCGCCTGATCCCCGCCGGAACCGGGCTTGCGTACCACAGAATTCGCCGCAAGCAGGCTGCTTTGGCGGAAATTGCCGCTGCCGAGGCCATGCAAGCGGTACATCAGCCCGAGGAAGAGAGTGAGAATCGAGAGCAGGTAGCTTGACAGGGATAGCATAAAGCCCTACACTTGACAGTCTTTTTAGCTGCGAACGGCTCCGCGTGGAGTGCAGCGCAGTAAGCAGGAACCCAGACTTCAAAAACGCAGGGACGGTGGCAACGCCGTCCCCGCTTTTTTGGGTCAGAGAAAGTAACCAAGATTCGTAGCTCCGGGCGCCCTGAAATATGAGTGCGCAAGTTTGAACGGGGCGGCGTATTAAACGTTGTAAAACTCAATAGAAACAATAGGTTATGCCGACCATCAATCAATTGGTACG
>CAMDLH010000171.1 GCA_945901405.1 Bordetella parapertussis
ATGCGCGGTATGCCGGTGACGATACGCACCTACGATCTGGGCGCGGACAAACAGGTCGCCGGCGAAGAGCAACGCATCGGCACCAATCCGGCGATGGGTCTGCGCGCCATCAGGCTGTGCCTGGTCGAACCGCAGCGCTTTTTAATCCAGTTGCGCGCGCTCCTTCGTGCATCGCGCTACGGCAAGATCAAGATCCTGATTCCGATGCTCTCCTCGTCGTCCGAGATCGAACAGACGCAGCAATTGATCACGCGTGCGCGCGCCAGTCTCGATGATGAAGGCGTGCCCTACGACCGCGGCGTGTTGATCGGCAGCATGATCGAGGTGCCGGCTGCCGCCCTCGCGCTCGATGTTTTCCTGCGCAAGCTCGATTTTCTGTCTATCGGCACCAACGATCTGATTCAGTACACGCTGGCCATCGACCGCACCGACGAGGACGTCGCGCATCTCTACGATCCGCTGCATCCGGCCATTCTCAAGCTGCTGTCGATGGTGATCGGCGGCGCGAACAAGGCGAACATTCCCATTGCATTGTGCGGCGAGATGGCCGGCGACGTGACGCTGACTCGCCTGTTGCTCGCGCTCGGCCTGCGCAATTTTTCTATGCACTCCGCGCATCTGCCCGATGTCAAGCAATGCATACTCAACACCGACACCGGCAAACTCACGCGTACCGCGCGCCAGATGATGCGCGAGCATGAGCCGATGAAGCTGCTGGGGTTGCTGGCGAAGCTCAATCGCTGAACCGCTGATGCTGCGCGAAATCGCCAATGTGTCGCAGCGCGAACCGGGCATCAAGCGGCGCTGGTTTCGCGATGATTATTTCGATATCTTCACCTGGCAAACCACTGCGGGCCAATTCGCCAACCTGCAATTGTGCTACGACCTGGGCGGCCATGAACGCGTGTTAAGCTGGCGCAGTGACGGCGGCTACATGCACGAGGCCGTTGACGGCGGCGAGCAATCGCCGGTGCGCAATCGCACGCCCATCCTGGTCGCCGACGGCGTGCTGCCAGTCGATACCGTGCAACGCGAATTTGACGCGCGCTGCGGCGCTCTGGATGCCGCGCTGCAACAGTTCATCCGCACCCGGCTTGCCGAGTATGCATCCCGCGCAATTTGACAAATTCAGAGGGCAGGGGTAATGTAACTCCTTGTTTTAGCGCCGATTTGATATCAGATTGCGGGCGCGCTACAAATCCGGCTAAAGAGATGACGGCGGTTGCCAGACTTGAGCAACACGTTATTCCAACCCGGTGAAGGCGCGAGCGCACCGGGTTTTTTGTTTTCATGAGTAACGTGGATAGCGTGGACAACAGCGTTGGAATCGTCAGTTCGCAGCTCGCGAGGTTTCGCGAGCCGCTGCCGTTGAAATGCGGCCGCGAGATCGCGAACTACGAACTCGCATACGAAACCTACGGCACGTTGAACGCCGCGCGCTCCAACGCGGTACTCGTCTGCCACGCGTTGAATGCCTCGCACCACGTCGCGGGCGTGTACGCGGACGACCCCGGCAACACCGGCTGGTGGGATAACCTGATCGGCCCCGGCAAGCCGCTCGACACCAATCGATTTTTTGTGGTCGGCGTGAATAACCTCGGCGGCTGCCATGGCTCCACCGGGCCGCTGTCGATTAACCCTGAAACCAACAAGCCATGGGGCGCGAATTTTCCGGTGGTGACGGTGGATGACTGGGTCAACGCGCAAGCGCGGCTCGCCGATCACTTGGGCATCAAACGCTTTGCGGCAGTGATGGGCGGCAGCCTGGGTGCGATGCAATGTTTGCAATGGAGCATCGCCTATCCTGATCGTATCGGTCACGCGCTGGTGATCGCGTGCGCGCCCAATCTGTCGGCGCAAAATATCGCGTTTAACGAAGTCGCGCGCCAAGCGATCCTTACCGATCCGGATTTTCACGGCGGCGATTACTACGCACACGGCGTGCAGCCGCGGCGCGGCCTCAGAGTCGCGCGCATGGTCGGGCATATCACCTATCTGTCGGACGACGAGATGGCGAACAAATTCGGCCGCACGTTGAAACACGGTAAGGTCGGCTATACCTTCGATACTGAGTTCGAGATCGAGTCATATTTGCGTTACCAGGGCGACAAGTTTTCCGGCTACTTTGACGCAAATACCTATCTGCGCATCACCAAGGCGCTGGATTATTTTGATCCGGCGTTTGACCACGGCGGCGATCTGGCGAAAGCGCTAGCGCCAGCGAAAGCCGGGTTTCTGGTGGTGTCGTTCACCACCGACTGGCGCTTTTCGCCCGAGCGCTCGCGCGAAATCGTGCACGCGCTGCTGCGCAACAAGCGCGACATCACCTACGCCGAAATCGACGCGCCGCACGGCCACGATGCGTTTTTGCTCGACGATGCGCGTTATCACAAACTGGTGGCGGCTTATTTTTCCCGTATAGCAGCGGAGCTAACCCAGTGAACGGCATCAGCATCGACCGCGCCGATTTTGCCGCCATCGCGCACTGGGTGAAGCCCGGCGCGCGCGTGCTTGATCTCGGTTGCGGCGACGGCTCGCTGTTCAAATACCTGCGTCGCGAGCGCGATATCACCGGCTACGGCGTGGAGATCGACGACACCAATGTGCTGGCCTGCACACAAAACGGCGTCAATGTGGTCCAACGCAACCTCGAGCGCGGCCTGGCGGATTTCGAGGATCGGTCGTTTGATTACGTGATCTTGTCGCAGACGCTGCAAGCGATGAAACACGGCGACCTTTTGATCCGCGAGATGCTGCGCGTCGGCATCGAAGGCATTGTCACCTTTCCGAATTTCGGTTACTGGAAAAACCGCTTGCAGGTGCTGCGCGGGCGCATGCCTGTATCGGAAAACCTGCCGTATCAATGGTTCGACACGCCCAACATACATCTATGCACGATCGCGGATTTTGAACGTTTCTGTGCCGGGAATAAAATACGCATCATCGAACGCAAGGTGCTGACCGAAGGCGCGCCGGTTTCATCGCTGCCGAATTTAATGGGCGCGCTGGCGATCTATCATTTCGGCGCGGGCTAAGGTGTAGCGAGTTTCGTTACACGGCGAATCAGCATCAAGCCGGGTATCGCCAGCAAAGTACACAGCACAAAGAACAACGGCCAGCCCGTAGCCAGCGCGATCCACCCGGTCGGTGCCGACAGCAACACGCGCGGCACGCCCATCAGGCTCGACAGCAGCGCATATTGCGTGGCGGTGAAGCGCCGGTCGGTGAGCGAAGCCATGAAGCCGATGAACGCCGTGGTGCCCAGCCCGCCGGTGAGATTTTCCAAAGCGATCACCACTGCCAGCGCAACAGTGTCGTGGCCCATGTAAGCCAGCGCGACAAAGCCCAGCGTTGAAACCATCTGCCCGATGCCGAACACCCACAGCGCGCGCGCAAGGCCAATGCGCAGAATGAGGATGCCGCCCAGCGTGCCGCCGGCGATGGTGGCCCAGAAGCCGAACAACTTAACCACCGCGCCGATCTCTGTCTTGCTGTAACCCAGCTCAAGATAAAACGGCGTGGTCATGGCGGACGCCATGGTGTCGCCCAGCTTGTAGAGCAGGATGAAGCCTAGCGCCACCCACGCGCCGTCGCGCCGGAAGTAATCGAGAAACGGCAGCACCACCGCGTCGCGCAAGGTGCGCGGACTATTCGGCGGCAGCGGCGGCTCGGGCGAGAAAAAAGTCACCGCTATGCATGCCGCCATGCATGCCGCCATGAACTGAAACATGAACTCGAACGACGAGTGATCCGCGATGATCAACCCGCCGCCGCCGGCCAGCAGCATGCCGATGCGATAGCCGTTCACATACAGCGCCGAACCCAAACCAAGCTCGGCATCGTTAAGACTCTCGCGCCGGTAGGCGTCGATCACGATATCCTGCGACGCCGAGAAAAAAGCCACCAGCAACGCGGCCAGTGACACCATCATGAGATCGCCGGGCGTGGGCCGCGCGAGGCTCAGCGCAAACAACGCCGCCGCCAGCGCCAACTGCATCAGCGCCAGCCAGCTGCGCCGCCGCCCAAACCACGGAAGGGCGTAACGGTCGAACAGCGGCGACCACAAAAACTTCAGCGTATAAGGCAGTCCCACCAGCGCGAACAAGCCTATGTTCGCAAGATCAACGCCGCGATCCTTCAACATCGCCTGCAACACAGAGCCGGTGAGCAGCAACGGCAACCCGGCGGCAAACCCCATCAGCAGCGCGATCAGCATGCGCCCGCTGAACATGGCGACGATTGCGTCGCGCCAAGAGGTACGTTCAGTTGTGCCGGGTGTTGTTGGGTCGCGCATCAGTTAATGCGCTTTGTTCCGCGTCAAGTGTGCCCTTGCACCTGAAGGGAAAGGAGTTTGCGTGGCGATGCCGCCATTACTTTCTAACACTGTGTGGCCAAACTCATGCCGAAAGTTAACGACGCCGGCTAACCTCGGCCCGAAAGTTAACGACGCGGGATTAACCACGTCCCGCGTAGGGCATCTTGGTAGCCATCACCATCAGGTGATAGATGTTTACTTCGGGCGGCTGGCTGGCCATGAACAGCACGGAGCGCGCGACGTCATCGCAGCTAATCATCGGTTCGGGCGCCACGACGCCGTTGGCCTGCTTGACGCCCTTGGCCATGCGCGAGGCGAGGGTGGACATGGCGTTGCCCACATCCACCTGACAGCAGGCGATGTCGTATTTGCGGCCATCGAGCGCGATGGTGCGCGTTAATCCCGACACGGCGTGTTTGGTCGATGTGTAGGGCGCCGAATCAGGGCGCGGCACGTGCGCGGAGATCGAGCCGTTGTTGATGATGCGCCCGCCGCGCGGCGTCTGATCCTTCATGATCTTGTAAGCCTCTTGCGAGCACAGGAACATGCCGTTGAGGTTTGCATCCACCACGGATTTCCATTTCTCCCATGGCAGGTCTTCAAACAACACGCCAGGCGCGTTGGTGCCGGCGTTGTTGAACAGCACGTCAACGCGGTCGAAAGCGGCCATGGTTTTCGCAAACAGGTTCCTGACCGCCGCGGGGTCGCCCACATCGGCGGGCACGCCGATCATGCGCGAACTGTCCACGCCGGCTTCCTTGATGGTTTCATCCAACGGTTCGGGGCGCCGGCCTGTGATGACGACTCTGTAGCCATCCCTGACGAAAGCGAGTGCGGTGGCCTTGCCGATGCCCGTGCCGCCGCCGGTGATGACGGCTACTCTGTTGTGTGTGCTCATGCGATGTTCTCCGCTGCGTGGTGTGAAGAATCGCGCATGATAACCCAACCGGCGCGCGCCACAGATCGGACGTGCGGCTACAAATCGTTTTGCAGCAGCCGCGCCAGACGTTCGAGATCGCGCCGATCGACATCCGAGATCGCGGCGTAGCGCAGGCCGCCGTGCGCCCACGAGGTCACGTTAAAGCCGCGTGCAACCGCGGTGGCGGGCGCTTCGGGTTGCGCATTGCCCGCGCGCCACACGAACACGTTGACGGTGTGATTGCGTATGCGATAGACCAGCGCGGCGGCCTGCCGCTCGCCGACGTGATCGAGACGTGCCCCTTGCAGCGCAAAGCCCTCGTTCGACAGCTCTTTCACCACGGGCGCGAAGTCGATCTTGCCGTGGAGCCACGGCTTGACCGTGTGCCGGTCGGATGACGCCACCGCGACCAGCCGCCGCGTATCACTGAGTGAAGCGACGTGGCTTGCGGCGACTTCTTCGCGCAGCGGGTTGTCCGCAGGCGCGCGTGCGATGAGCCAGCCCGCGAGCAACCCGGCAAGCGCCGCAGCCGTTGCAAGCGCGCCTGCCGCATACCAGCTTGGCCGCGCGCGTTGTGAACGCTGCGTACGCGTGTCATCGCCGGTGAAGCGTTCGACATCGCGCCGCAGCGCCGCAGGGGCGTTGTAGTAAGTCGCCTGCGCGCGCACCTGCCGGCGTAGCGCGTCGCGCCCGGCCTTGGCGGCGACGCACGCCGGGCATTGCGCCAGATGTTGCGCGATTTCTTCGCCGGTCGTGGCGTCGAGCTCGTTGTCGATATACGCATCGAGCACTTGTTGCATATGCGTGCAGTTCATGAAACGTTTCTCGCGCGTGATTCGTTAAGCCGTTGTTGCAGCATCTCGCGTCCGCGCGCGAGCCGCGACATCACCGTGCCGATGGGCACTTCGACGAGGGCGCTGATTTCCTTGTACGACAGGTCTTCGAGCTCGCGCAGCACGATCACCTCGCGTTACTCGTGCGGCAGGCGGGCGATGGCGGCGCGCAGCCAATGCGCCTCGGAGTTTTGCACCGCGGCCGCTTCGGGCGTGAGTTGCGGTTGACTGGTGTTGCAGTGCAGTTCGTCATCATATTCGTCTTCGGCCGCGCGCAATTTGTTTTGTTTGATCCAGTCGAGGCTGGCATTGCGCACGATGGCCATGAACCACGCTTTCGGGTTGGGGCCGTTCAGGCTGTCGTACGCGCGATACGCGCGCAGGCAGGCGTTTTGCACCGCTTCCTCGGCGCCGAATTCGTCGCGCGTCAACCAGCGCGCCAGGTTGTAGGCTGCATCCAGATGCGCCAGCACCGTGGCCTTGAACTGCGCCAGTATCAATTTGTTTTGCAATGCCGTCGCCCGTGAGTGCATCCAATACAAGACTGTGCGTGCAAGCGAAATATTCCACGAATATCTCGCGGCGCTTTGTGGAATAAACCGCGCGTGCGCCAAGTCTACTAGGTTGGCGCGCCCGATCCAAAGCGGGCGCATAAATTTATCAATTAAAACAAAGGGTTATGTATATGAACTCAAAGCTGAGTCGGCGTGATTTTCTGGCGATGTCGGGCGTGGGCGGTTTGGTGCTGGCCTCGGGCCTGCCCGGCTGCGCGAGCATGGCAGGAGGCAGTAATTTTTCCTTTGTGCAGATCACCGATATGCATTGGGGCTACGCCAATCCGAAAGTGAATCCGGAAGCGCGCATCACCTTGCCTCGCGCGATCGCGGCGGTGAATGCAATGGAACACAAGCCCGACTTCGTGGTGTTCACCGGCGACCTCACGCAAACCACGGATGACCCCAAAGTGCGGCGTCAGCGTTTGCATGAAGTGAAGGACATGATCGCTGGCATACGCGGCACGCAGGTGCGCACTTTCGCCGGCGAACACGATGCGTCGCTCGATCGCGGCGCGGCCTATCTCGAAGTGTTCGGCGGGCAGCTCAACTACACCTTCGATCACAAGGGCGTGCATTTCATCGTGCTCGATAATTGCTCCGACCCGGCACCGATACTCGGTGCAAAACAAATCGAGTGGTTGAAAGCCGATCTTGCGCGGCAACGGCAAGATCAGCCGATCGTCGTGCTCACGCACCGGCCGCTGTTCGCGATGTATCCGCAGTGGGATTGGGACACTCGCGACGGCCAGCAGGCGATTGATGCGCTGATGCCGTTCAAGAACGTGACCGTGTTCTACGGCCATGTGCACCACGAGCATCACTTTCGCACCGGTCATATCGAACATCACGCCGCGACTTCAACCATGTTTCCGCTCGCACCCGTGGGTACCATGCCGCAAAAAACGCAATTACCATGGACACCCTCGCAGCCGTTCAAGGGGCTGGGTTATCGCAGCGTGCAGGCGAGCGCTTCGGGTGCCGCGCAGCAGCCGCGTGAAATCCCGCTCGTCAGGAGTTAGCCGGTGCGCGGATTGGCGGCGCGCCTGACCGCGGTGGCGCTGGTGTTCGGTGCCGGTGGATATTTCGCGGCGTGGGCGCAGCAGGCGCAGCAAGCACCCGAGCGCATCGAACTTGTCGCGCGTAAATTCGATTTTGGCACAGCCGAGATCAAACTGAAAAAAGGCCGCCCGGTGACGTTCGTATTAACCGGCGCGGATTTCGTGCATGGATTTTCCGTGCCCGATTTCAACGTGCGCGTCGACGTGATTCCCGGAAAGCCGGTCGAAGTCACCATCACGGCGGACAAAGCCGGAAGGTTTCACTTTCTATGTGACAACTTTTGCGGCGAAGACCACGACAAGATGAGCGGGTTTTTGGTGGTGTCGGACTGACAACATCCGCTGCGCCTACTCGTGACACGCAATGCCGTCATGCGCCGCGATGAAATGCAGAATGGTGGATGCACACAGCGCCGGCTGCACGATTTGCAGGCTGTGCGCGCTCGACGGCACGCGCACGATGCGGATGTCGCGCACCTTTTCGCGCAGCAATTCCAGGTGTTCGTCCTTGGTGATGACGCCGCCCGCGGGGTAGAGCCCGAGCACAGGTGCCGCGATCTTCGGCAGCAGCGGCGTGGTGTCCACCGTCGAGACAAATTTGAACATGGCCACCAGCACTTCGGTATCGGACTTGCCCATTTCGTCGAGCGTCCACGCCAGCAGGCGCGGATCGGTGTTCGCGGGAAAGCGCCTGCCGGCGTTGGAGGCTTCGAGCCAGCCGCGTGCGCCCATCTTGCGCAGCGCCTCGACGCGATTGGCGTGGCCGTGCAACGAACTCACCTTGTCGTCCTCGGTCATGTAGACCGGCGCCGAGATCACGCTCAGTGTGCGCACGCGTTGCGGGCACAACGCCGCATACGCGAATCCCAGCGTGCCGGCGGAGGATTCGCCGCAATAGTGGATGTTCTCGATGTGCAGATGGTCGAGCAGCGCATTGAAGTCGGCCATGTAGGCATCGAGATTGATGCCGCTGTCGAGATCGAATTCCTTGCTCGACTGGCCTTGCCCGCGCAGATCGAGGCGCGCGACTTTGTAGTAGCGGGCGAGATACGGCACGCAGGCGCGCCAGAACAGCGTCGATCGCGCGTAACCGTGTTGCAACAGTATGGTTTGCGCGGGCTTCCACGGATCGGTGAAATCGTCGAGCTCGTAGTACAGGCGCGGTGCGCCGTGACGTTCGAAATAGGGCATGATGGTTCCTGTGCGGGCGCGCTACTAGACGCCTTGCTCAACTGGATTTTCCAGCGTGCCGACGCAATCCAGTTCAACCCGCACTTTGTCGCCGGGCTTCAAGAATATCCCGCGCGGACGGCCCACGCCCGATGGCGTGCCGGTGGCGATGACGTCGCCGGGCAACAGCGTCATGCGGCGGCTCAGATACTCGATCAACTCGGCGATGTTGAAAATGAGTTTATCAACCAGCGTGTCCTGCATTTGTTCCTGATTCACCCATAGTTGCAGCCGGCATTTGTAAATGTCGGGCACGTCGTCGGCGGGCGTGATCCACGGCCCCATGGGCGCGGCGGTTTCAAAATTTTTGTGGCCGAACCAATCGATATTCCAGCGCGGCCAGTCGGGGCGGCGCGACAGATCGCGCGCGGACAAGTCGTTCATGATGGTGTAGCCGGCGACGTGTCTCATCGCATCCTTGACGCTGATGTTACGTCCGCGCTTGCCGATGACCACCGCGCATTCGGCTTCCCAATCGACTTTCTTCGAGGTGTTCGGCAACTTGATCGCATCACAGGGGCCTATCACGCAGTGCTGAGGCGATTTCAAAAACAGATACGGCTGCGTGGTTGCCTTGTCGACGCCCGCGCCCTCGGCGGACATCTCCTCGGCGTGCGCCATGTAATTAGCCCCCGTGCAATAAATCGCGGGCGGATAGAGTATGGGCGCGAGCAGCCGTGCCGAGGCAAGCGGTATCAACATGCCGCGCGGTTTGTCGGCGAGCGCACGCAGCGCGGGCAAGGCTTCGTGCCACATATTTAGCGCGGCCAGCGTGGAACCCGACCACGCCTGGTCGGGCAGCGCGATATTCAGATCGATGATCCTGTCGCCGCCGACGAGTATGCCCGCGCGCGGCGCGCCGCCGCTGGCAAGATAATTCAGGAGTTTGAAATTTGCCATGAAATTACCTTGAGTGATCGCATTGTTTGGTTTGAGCGTGGTTATCGCGCAATCCCGCCGTGTGGATAACAGTGAAACTCTACCACGGAGCATCCCCGCTGTCCCTCTGCCCGTAGCGATTCCCGCCGGTATAATCGAGCACGTTCAATCCAGAGTGTCCGATGAAATTCCCGCTACTCATCGCGAGCGCGCTTGCGGCCAGCTTTGCCTGCGCGCAAACGTACCCGGCCAAGCCCGTGCGCATCATCGTGCCCAACGCGCCCAGCGGGCTGGCCGATGTCAGCGCGCGCATCGTCGCGGCGAAACTTTCCGAGGCGATGGGGCAGCAATTTATTGTGGAGAATCGCGCTGGGGCCGGCAGCACGCTGGGCACCGCGGCGGCTGTAAAAGCCGCGCCCGATGGGCACACTTTGCTTGCGGTGTTCGATAGCCACGCCACAAATCCGCATTTGTTCAAGAGCCTAGAATACAACACCGTCAGTGATCTGGCCCCGATAACGCTCGTCGTGAGCGGGCCGCTGGTGCTGGTGGTGAATCCTGCTGTCCCCGCGAAATCGGTGAACGAGTTGGCCGCGCTCGCCAAAGCCAGACCGGGCGCGATCAACTTCGCAAGTGTCGGCCCCGGCTCGCCCGCGCGCTTGCTGATGGAGTTGCTGCGGCTCGAAGCCAAGGTGGACGTGACCAACGTGCCGTACAAGGGCGCTGGCGGCGCGGTGGTCGATCTGATCGCCGGGCACGTCGATGCAATGTTCCCCACACTGGCCACCGCCGTGCCGCACGTGCGCACCAAGCGCCTGCGCGCGATCGCGGTGACTTCCGCCAGGCCCGCGCCCGCGCTGCCCGATGTGCCAGTGATGATGAGCGTGTATCCGAATTTTCGCGCGGAGTCGTGGGTGGGTTTACTTGCGCCCGCGAAAATTTCTCCGGAGATCGTCGCGCGCTTGAATGCCGAAAGTACCAGGTTGCTCGCGCTGCCGGAGGTGAAATCACGCTTCGCGGAATTGGGGCTTGAGACCGCCGCCAGCACGCCCGCGCAATTCGAGCTATGGATCAAAACCGAGATCGAACGCTGGGGGCGGGTGATACGGGCGCAGAAGATCACGCTTTAATAGTTATTTAAAAACAAATACTTACAGTGAGCCTTATATGAACGCACCGCCTATCAAACCCATACGCCGCGTCGTCACCGGCAACGATGCCAATGGTGAATCGTGCGTGTTGTTCGACAGCGACGCGCCGAACGTAAATCCCGGTGCGATACGCCCCGGCGCATGCATGACGGATGTGTGGGTGTATCCGTCGTGCCCGGTTGAACTCGCTGGCACGCGTGACGATGGCCGTCACAAATTCAACTTCGAGCCGCCCGAACATGGCGGCCACTTGCGCATCGTTCAAACACCGCCGAAACCACCGGGCTATGACCCGGCGAATGATCCCACCGCAGTACCGCTACACGAGCCGCGTCAGCGCGAAGGCGGCTGCTGGGACAAGGGCGGCGCGAATGGGTTTTCGTCTCCCGTGCATAAATCCGAGACGGTGGATTACGGCATCCTGCTCGAAGGTGAACGCGTGTTGCTGCTCGATGACGGCGCGCACGTGATGAAGCCGGGCGACGTGGTGGTGCAACTCGGCAACTGGCACGGCTGGTGCAATCCGCGCGAGGGCAGTTTGATGGCGTTCGTGATGATGGGCGCGAAGTTCGAGGGCTGATTTCACAATCATTTGCCACGGATGAACACGGATTTCGCGGATAAAACCAGATAAACACCCCCTGTCATTCCCGCGCAGGCGGGAATACATACGCCGTCTCAAGTGGCGCTGTGTTATGGGTTCCCGCCTGCGCGGGAACGACAGAAGTGGTGAAGTTATCTGTGTAAATCCGTGTTCATCCGCGGCAAAAAACTTTTTGACGATAAGGAAAAAACATGACAACACCAACTGAACCCGTGCGCCGTCTCATCACCATCGACGACGGCCCCGGCATCCACGCCAAATCAAAATGCATCGCTGATGGCCCGTCGCCCGATGTGCGCACCGACCCGGCGCGCCCCGGATTTTCGTCTACGCGCATCTGGGTGACGGGCCGCACGCCCGCGCGTATCGAGGGCATTACTGAAACCTTGAACATGCCGCACACGCTGGAGCCGCCACCCGGCGGCTCGGTGTGCCGCGTGGTGACGTTTCCTCCCGACGCGAGTTACAAGGCGGGCGCGAAGGACGTGCAGGCGTACTTCGACGCCATGGGTTCGCCCGGCGCCTCCACCTATTCGAGCAAGGTGCGGCATCCGTACATGCAAAAAACGCGCACGCTGGATTTCTGCCTCGTGCTCGACGGCGAAATCACATTAGTCCTCGATAAACAGGAGGTTGGCCTCAAGGCGGGCGACACCGTTGTGCAGCGCGGCACCAATCACGCGTGGAGCAATCGTTCGCGCAAGCCCTGCACCATCGCGTTTTCGTCACACGACGGTGCTCACGGTGGATAATATTTGAGCTATATTAATTTACGCGGCAACGTCTAAAGGGAGAGCATCGTGAAAGACGACGGCATCAATCGGCGTGAATTTCTGAAAGGCACTCTGGCCGGTGGCGCGGTGGCCGCCACGGCGGCGGTGGGATTGGCGCCGACGGCGGAGGCGCAACAAAAGCCCGCTGCGCCCGCGCATCCCGGATATGCGTTCCTTAGTCTCGACGAAGCCGCGTTTGTCGAAGCGGTGGTCGATCACATGGTGCCGGCGGATCAAGCCTCGCCTGTGATCTGTTTGAAACCGCCGCGAAGAACAATGGCTACCACCCGTTTCCGCGTCCGACGGCCAACGCTTCTCGCGCCTACACCAACCCCGGCGGCATACGTTTCGGCGCGTGCGAATACTGCGGATTCTGCGAGCGCTTTGGTTGCGAGTCGAACGCCAGGGGCAGCCCGCATTTCACGGTGATACCCATCGCCATGCGCAATCCGAATTTCGAGATGCGCACGCACATGTGGGTGACCAAATTATTGAAGGATGCCGGCGGCAAAAAAGTCACCGGCGTCAATTACACCAACACGCTCACCGGCGAGGAATTCGAGCAGCCCGCGGGCATCGTGATCTTGTGCGCCTATGCGATCAACAACGTGCATCTGATGTTGCTGTCGCAAATCGGCCAGCCGCTGATGCGCCTGACTTACATTCCGCACATCTGTGATCGCATTACGACGTAATTATCCTGGCTGCGGTATCAGTCAGGGGTTGCGTGGAAATTCGGCGTCGATGATTCGCTCGGTCTCTGCCTCCCAGGAACGCAGTAGTTTCTTCATCTTCCGATAATTCGCGATCGCCCCCCTCAGCAGTTCGGCTTGCTGCGGCGACACCAGCCGGTAGACGGGCTTGCCGGCTTTCATGTGACCCCACTGGTAGTACGGCCCATGGCGGGCGGCGGGATCCTGGGCACAGCGGCAGTTGGGCTTGCCGCACGTGTTCATGCGTGCGAGCAGGGTGCCTGAGCACACGTAGTCAATCCGGGTGAGTGCCTCGCGAAGGGCCTGAATACGCTGGCGCGCTCGCGTGGCGATTTGTTGTGGACTGGTTTTAGGCATAACCTTTGACATTTTTTTATCTTGCATGTATAGTAATGCAAGATTGGAAACCACACAAGCACCTACTCAGCCACCACGCTTCGCCCTTCACAGCGAGCGCCTGGGCCCCTTA
>CAMDLH010000172.1 GCA_945901405.1 Bordetella parapertussis
AGCAAATACAACGACTATTCCGATGCCCATATAAACATATGGAAGAGAATTATAGAGCCAGTCAGGCCTGTTTCTAACTTCAAATCCTTTTTGGGATTCACTTATCATTCTCCCCAATGGGTTTGGTTCGTTCGTTATGCCCCAGGTGCGCTACGCGCAAAAAGTTTCAATCGGTATGTGTGTTTGTCGCATTGGCCATGTGCGACGCTATTCTAGCCCAGGCGCAAGGTGAGTTCTTCCGCTTTCAAGCCGCGTGGAGTTCGTGCCACGGCCTGCATTTCGTTCAGGCTGTGCTCGAACAGGCGTGATGCGGCCTCGTGCCGCGAATCGTGAAAGCGCAGGTCTTCAATACCAGTCGCCTTGATCGTCCGCCGATGCCGCACTTGTACTTGAAATTGGCGCCCCGAAGACGAATCGAACGTCCGACCTGCCCCTTAGGAGGGGGCTGCTCTATCCACTGAGCTACCGGGGCCTTGTTACGACCGATCGCGATTATACCGCTCGCAACGCCCGCGCTATTTCCAGTTCCAGAAATCCTGCCGTTCTTTCATGAACGCTTGCGCCAGCACCATCTTGTGCACCTCGGATGCGCCGTCGACCAGCCGCGCTTGTCTGGCGTAGCGGTACATCCATTCGAGCGGCGTGTCTTTTGAGTAGCCGCGCGCGCCGTTGAGTTGCAGCGCGGTATCCACCGCGTGGTGCAGCACGTCGGCGACTACTACTTTTGCCATGGAGACTTCCTTGCGCGCGAAGTCGCCGCTGTCGAGCTTGGCCGCCGCGCGCATCACCAGCATGCGGCCGATTTCGATTTGCATGGCGGCTTCGCCCAGCAGCCATTGCACGCTTTCTTTTTGCGCGAGTTTGCCGCCGTGGGTCATGCGCGTGCCTACGTAATCGGCGGCGATATCCATCGCGCGCCGGGCCAGCCCCAGCCAGCGCATGCAGTGCGTGAGGCGCGCGGTGCCCAGGCGTATCTGTGTGAATTTCAGTCCGTCGCCGACATTCATCACGCGGTTTTCGTCGGGGATTTCGAGGCCGTCGAATTCAAGTTCGCAGTGGCCGCCGTGTTCTTCCGGCCCCATGATCGGGATGCGGCGGATGATGCGCCAGCCAGGTTGATCCTTGTGAAACAAAAATGCGGTGAGGCCCTTGCGCGGATCATCGGAGGTTTTCGCCAGCAGCAAAAAGTGTGACGCAACGCCGGCGCCGGTGATGAACCATTTGCGGCCCTTGATGATCCATTTGTCTCCAGCGCGAGTGGCGGTGGTGAGCATCATCGTCGGATCGGAGCCGCTGCCCGGCGCAGGCTCGGTCATCACGATGGAAGAACGCACGCGGCCATCGACGATGGGCATCATCCATTTTTCTTTTTGCGCCGGCGTGCCGACTTTGTTGAGCACCGTCATGTTGCCGTCGTCGGGCGCGGCACAGTTGAATACCACCGGGCCGAAGATCGAGTAATTCATTTCTTCATAACATGCGGCCATGCCGACCACGGGCAAGCCTTGCCCGCCGACGGCCTTGGGCATCTGCGGGCACCACAGGCCGGCAGCCTTGGCCTTGGCGCGCATGATTTCGAGCAAGTCGAGACGAATGTTTTCGTGATCGTCGAACGAGGCAGGGTCGCTTTCGAGCGGCAGGATGTGCTCGGCGACGAATTGCTTGTAGCGCGTGCGGTAGTTTTCGATTTCTGGGGAGAGGGTGAAGTCCATGGGGGGGCCTTATAGGGTCAAGGGCTTTTTGCCACGGATTTCACAGATGAACACAGATTAAAACCTACGCGAATTATTGCTAACTATTCGTTTTTAAAAGGTTTTGCAGTTATCTGTGTTTATCTGTGAAATCCGTGGCTAAAGGTTTTCAGGTTTTCAAGTCTCGCGTCTGCTCTCGCAGCACGAATTTCTGTATCTTGCCAGTGGCGTTTTTGGGCAGATCGCCGAACACGATTTTCTTCGGCGCCTTGAAGTGCGCGAGATGTTCGCGTGCATACGCAATCAATGCCGCCGCATCAAGCAATTGGCCGGGTTTCAGCGTGACAAATGCAACAGGCACTTCGCCCCATTTTTCGTCGGGCGCGGCGACGACGGCGGCTTCGAGCACGGCCGGGTGCGCCGATAGCACGCGCTCGACTTCGACCGAGGCGATGTTCTCGCCGCCGGAGATGATGATGTCTTTCGCGCGATCCTTGATTTCGATGTAGCCGTCGGCGTGCATCACGGCGAGATCGCCGGTGCGAAACCAGCCGCCGGGCGCGGCGTTTTGCGTGGCGGCTTCGTCGCGGTAGTAGCCGAGCATGACGTTGTTGCCTCGCAGCGCGATCTCGCCGAGGGTCTCGCCGTCGCGGGGGACGTCGCGGCCATCGCTGTTGAGCACGCGCAGCGGCTGGGCAATCACATTGCCTACGCCCTGGCGCGCTTTGATCCGGGCTTGTTGTGAGGCGGGCCAGAGATTCCAGCCGCTGCGCCATTCGCACAACACGGCGGGGCCGAAGGTTTCGGTCAGGCCATACAGATGTGTCATGTTCACGTTGAGTTCGGCCATGCGCGCCAGTAGCGCGGGCGTGGGCGGCGCGCCGCCGGTGGCGAAATTCACGGTGCGTGGCAGCGGCTGCGCATCGGCATGCCATGCCAGCATGATGAGGATGGTGGGCGCCGCGCATAGTTGCGTGACGCCCGATTCGCGCAGATGCCGCCAGATCAGCGCCGGGTCAACCTTGCGCAAACACAGATGCGCGCCGCCGGCGGCGGTGACCGCCCACGTGAAGCACCAGCCGTTGCAATGAAACATCGGCAGCGTCCATAAATAAACGCTGCTTTCGTTTAGATGCGTGTGCATCGACATGGCGAGCGCTTGCAGGCAAGCGCCGCGATGGTGATACATCACGCCCTTGGGCTGGCCGGTGGTGCCGCTGGTGTAGTTGATGCTGATGAGGCCGCGCTCGTCGGCGACGGGTTCAACGTGCGGTGATGCGTTGGCGAGAAATTTTTCGTACTCGCCGCCGCCGCCCGCGCGCAGCAACATTAGTTTTTGTTTTGACTGCGATTCGATGGCGCGTGCGGTATCCTCAAACTCAAAATCATAAATGAGAATTTTCGCGCCGCTGTGTTCAACGATGTAGGAAAGATCGGCAGCGGTGAGCCGCACGTTGAGCGCCACCAGCACCGCACCCGCGAGCGGCACGCCGTAGTGCGCTTCGAGCAGCATATGCGTGTTGGGCGCGAGCACGGCGACACGCTCGCCGACTTGCACACCCGCGTTGCGCAGCGCGCCCGCAAGCAGCGTGCAGCGCTCGTGAAACTCGTGGTACGTCCAGCGCTGATCGCCGTCGATCACCGCGGTCTTGTCCGCATACACCAAGGCCGAGCGATGCAGAAACGCAGTCGGCGTCAGCGCCTCAAACGACATGGTTGAAAGTGTCATAAGTATTTGTTTATAAACACTAGTTTTTACTTACCGCAGGCAACCCCTTGGGGTAAGCCACTGCAAGTTTAGCGCGCGCAACGGCGATCAGGTGTTGTCGAACGTGCATTTCCTGTGCGGCGGATTTTTCAAAGTGGCCAGCGCGAATGTCGCGCGCGAATTGCTGATTCTGTTGCGATAGCGTGCCTGCAGGCGCTGCATCATTGTAGAGCGCGGCGAGGTCGCGTGATTCGTTGCCGGCGTCGCTGTCGCGCGACGCGAGTTCGCGCGTGGCGATGCCCAGTGCGTTGGCGATCATGCGCAGCGTGTAAAGTTGCTCCGGCTTGGCGCCGGGCAAAATCTCCTGCGTCAATGTGTGATTGGCGATGCGCAGCAGTTCGAGTGCGTCCGGGCGGTCGTTCATGTGTGGCCCTCCGTCAACTGCAATACTTCCCATTCGAGTTCGGCGACGATCTTGCCGGTGAGCGCGAGTTCGAGCGACGCTTCGCCGCCAGTGAGATGGCGCCGCGCCTGTTGCAGCGCGATCACGCTCCAGCGGATGTGCGCCATCACCTGCCAGTAATGCAAATCGGCGGCGCTGACCTTGCGCCCCGACGCCGCTTCGTACGGCGCAATGAAATCGTCAAGATCGGCGACGCCGCCGACAATGTAACCATCCTTGCGAAAGCGCCAGCACTTGGCGCAGATCCACGCCACGTCTTCGAGCGGATTGCCCCACGCGGCGAATTCCCAATCCAGCAATCCCGTGACGGTGTTGTTTTCGACCAGGTAATTGCCGGTGCGAAAATCTCCGTGCACAAACGTCAATTCCTCCTGCGCGGGCGCGCGTCGCTCGCACCAGCGTAGTCCCCATTCGAGCACGGGATGCGGCTCGTCCATGGCGTCGAGATAGGCGCGCAACGCCGCGATGCGTTCGCGTGCGCGGTAGCTGTGCAGAAAGGCAAGTTCATCGGGTGCGGGTTGCACCGCGTGTATGCGCGCCAGTGCCTCTGCTAACTGGCGCGCGAGGTCACGGCGGTTGGTCACCAAGGAAGCATCGCGCGTGACCACGTGGCCCGCAGCCACGCCGGGCAACTTTTCCATGATAAAAAACGGCCGCCCGGTGACGCTGGTGTCGTTACATAAACACAACGGGCGCGGCGCAAGCAGTCCGTGTTTTTCGGCGAATTTCAGCACCGCGAATTCCCGGTCGCGCGCGCTGCTCGATTGCACCGTCGCCTCGGCATCGGTGCGTAGAACCCATGCATGGGCCGCGCCGTTGATAGTCACGTCGAGTTTCCAGTTCTGCTGAATTGCGCCGCCGGATAACAACGCGATTGCATTCACACGCAAGGTATCCGTGCCGCAGCCCTTGCGCAAGAAACTGGCAATGGCGTTGGCGTCGGGCGCGGCTGGCTGCATGGGGTGTGTGAGGCGGATTGAGTGTGCGGTATTGTCGCCGTATCGTCCAAAACCCACAACCGAGCGGATGCTATGATTGCGCGAACTTTTGTGAAAGGACAATCATGATCAAGGATTTCGACCACGTGGTGCTGACCACGGCAGACCTCGACAAGTGCCTGGATTTTTACACGCGCGTGCTGGGCATGCGGGTGGAAAAGTACGGCGCACGCGGCGTTGAGCGCATCGCGCTGCGTTTCGGCGACCGCAAGTTCAACGTGCATCCGCCGGGATTTGACGCCGGTCTCAAGGCGGACAAACCCACGCCCGGTTCGCTGGATTTGTGTTTTCTCGCCGGCAAGCCGATGGCCGAAGTCATCGCGCATCTTAAAGCGTGCGACGTGACCATCATCGCCGGGCCGGACAAACGCACCGGCGCGCGCTTCGATCTGCGCTCGGTGTATGTGCGTGACCCGGACAATAATCTAGTCGAGATTTCCGAGCCGTTTTAATGGATTTTTGGCAAGACTGCGGTTACCAGTTGCTTGAACGCGGCGGCGACGGCCAGCTCATCGTCACCGACGACTATCTGCGAGTGTATTACCGCCGGCCTGAACTGGCGCCGGTGGCCGAATCGTGCGCGGCGGAGCTGGCGTTGTATAAATCGCTGCTCGATGTACCCAGGCGCGTGGTGAGCGATGCGGATATCGCGAAGCTCGCCGACACCGACGCACGCGACAACTATCGCGTGATGCTGCGCTTTCGCGAGAGCCTGCTGGCAGCGTCCAGCGTGCAGGCGTTTTACGCCAGTTTGTTTCGCGAGGACGTGGCGGTGCCGCCGGATTTTATACATCACACGGTGCAGGTGATTTTGCGCGGGCTGCTCGATGGCGCCGAGAATGGTCTTGAAGCGCGCGCGGCTGAACTTTTTTTTCGCACGCAGCGCGTGTCGATCAACGAGGGTGCCGTGATGCTGGCCGATGCCGAAACCGTGGAGCGTCATGCCACCGACAGCGGCCTGGGCAACATCGGGCGCATGTTGCGTGACGTCAAGGCGCCGGTGCGCAGCGCTGAACTCGATGTGCTGGATCAGGAAAATCACGCGCGTTATTTCGAGCGCGCCCGGCAACGCGATACCGTGCTGCATGTGAATCCCGGCACGCCGGGTTCGCACGCGATTTGCCGCGTGATCGAAAAATGGGTATTGCATTTTTGCGGCGCGGAGGTGAAGGTGGCGCCGGTGCGTGAAATCCCGGACGACGAATGGCGCTGGCACACGGGTCTTGATGTCGAGGCGTCCGCGATGTTGAACGAGCTATATAATGGCGGCGAGGTGGATGAGGATCGCATGAAACGCATCATTGGATTGTTTCGCATGGAGTTCGTGGCCCCATCGGCGCTGCGCGCCGAGGCCGCGGGCTACCCGGTGTTTCTGGCGATGGCGATGACGCCGGAAGGATGGCTGCGCATGAAGCCGCAAAATTTATTGATGAATCTGCCGCTCGCCGGGCGCGTATAAGAAACATGGATGCCCAACTCAAACAGTGGAGCGAAATCGCCGGATTGCCGCCGGAGAAAATTTCGCTCGCGCACGCGGCGTTGCTGATCGCGCAGGATGCGTATCCCGATCTCGATGCCGCGGCGTACATCGCGCGGCTCGACGGCATGGCGCAGACGCTACGGCACCGTTTGCGCGCCGATATCAGCGTGGCCGATAAAATAAAAGCGCTCAATCATTATCTCTACGACGAACTCGGCTTCGCCGGCAACAACGCGGATTACTACGACCCGCGCAATAGTTATCTCAATGATGTGATCGACCGCAAGCTCGGCATACCCATCTCGCTATCGGTGCTGTACATCGAGATCGGTCGGCGGCTTGGATTGAAGCTCGCGGGCGTGTCGTTTCCAGGGCATTTTCTCGTCAAATGCACGGTGCGCGAAGGCGCGATCATTCTCGATCCGTATGCCAAGGGGGCATCCCTGGGCATCAAGGATCTGCAGTTAAAGCTCGCCGCGCTGGGCGTGTTGAAGGCAGGCGCCGAAGTCGCGCCGGAATCCGTGATGCCGATGCTGGCGAGCGCGGATCACAAGGAGATACTCGCGCGCATGTTGCGCAACCTCAAGGCGATATTTCTGCAAAAGCGCGATCATGCGCGCGCGCTCGGCGTGGTCGAGCGCATCGTGCTTCTTGCCCCCGATGCCGACGAAGAGATACGCGACCGCGGCATCATCTATCAGGAGCTCGAATGTTTTCGCGCGGCGCTTTCCGATCTGCAACGTTATCTCGAACTGCGGCCGCGCGCGCAGGATGCACGCGTCATCGCCGGGCGCATCGTCGAACTCAAGGCGCTGAGCGCACGGCTGAATTAATTCGTTCGCTATAAAATCGTAAATGATTGATAATTAATCACTTATTATTGTTTCCTGGCGGCGCGTTCAAGCCTCTTGCCGGCGTGGACGGCGCTTGCGGTGATGGTTATCCGAGTTTCCTGTAACCTTGTATCTCGTGGCTCGTAGCTTGCAAAAATAATCCGGAGGGCAGTGCATGGAACAATATATCTGGTGGGCGGTGGCCGGCATGGGGCTGATCATCGTTGAGTTGGTGACCGGTACTTTCTTCTTGTTAATACTCGGCCTCGCCGCATTCGGCGGCGCGCTGGCGGCGTACCTGAATATGTCGTTCGCCGTGCAGGTGGGCGTGTTCGCGGTGCTGGCGGCGATTGGCATGTTCATGGTGAGCCGCTATCGCGTTGGCGGCCGGAAGGGCGGCATGCGCTCACTCGACTACGGGCACCCGGTCGAACTCGAATCCTGGGAGGATGAGGCGCACGGCATGGCCAAGGTGCGCCACCGCAACGCAACCTGGGATGCAAAAGTCACAGGGCCGCATGCGCCTGGCGAGGCAACGTTCTACATCACCTCGGTGGATGGAAATACGCTGCATGTTTCAAGTAACAAGCCTGCTCATTAATATCAATTCATAAGAGGGGATTATCATGGTCGGCAAACTGATTATTGTATTTGTCATCTCGGCGGCGCTGGTGGCATTGGGCATGGGCAATTATGCCGTGCCGTTTTTCGTGATCGCATTGGTGGTGGTGGTGGCGATGGAAGCCGTGCGCCAGGTGCCGCAACAACAAGCTTGGGTGATCGAGCGTTGGGGCGAATACAACCGCGTGCTCGAGCCGGGGCTTAACTGGATCGTGCCGTTCATGGATCGCGTCGCGTACCGGCATTCGCTCAAAGAAACGCCGCTCGACGTGCCGGAGCAAACCTGTATTACTAGGGACAACACGCAGTTGGGCGTGGACGGCATTATTTATTATCAGGTGACCGACCCCAAATTGGCCTCGTACGGCTCGTCGAACTACGTCGATGCGGTGACGCAATTGGCGCAAACCACGCTACGTTCCGAGATCGGCAAGATGGAACTCGACAAGACGTTTGAATCCCGCGATGAAGTCAACCGCCAGGTGGTGTCTGTGCTCGACGAAGCCGGGCGCACGTGGGGCGTGAAGGTATTGCGCTACGAGATCAAGAACCTGACGCCACCCGAAGCGATCCTGCGCTCGATGCAGGCGCAGATCACGGCGGAGCGCGAGAAGCGCGCGCTGATCGCCAAATCCGAAGGCCAGCGGCAACAGGAGATCAACCTTGCCGAAGGTGTGAAGCAGGCGGCGGTGCTGCAATCCGAAGGTGAAAAGATTTCGCAGATCAACAAGGCCGAAGGGGAAGCCAAGGCAGTGACCACCATCGCCGATGCGACGGCGGCGGCGGTGCGCACCGTGGCGGCGGCGATGAGCGAGCCGGGCGGCATGAACGCGGCGAACCTTAAAGTCGCGGAGCTCTACATCAGTGCGTTCGCGAATCTCGCCAAGACCAACAACACGCTGATCGTGCCGGGCAATGTGGCGGATGTGGCAAGCATGATAGGCACGGCAATGAGCACGCTGAATACGATCAAGACCATCGGGCCGGGCGCGGGCAAGTAGCCGCAACCCCACGGCACGAAACAAAAAAGCCGCCGGGGTTCCGGCGGCTTTTTTTATGCGGCCGAGGGCCGAATAAAGGATTGAATCTTTACGGCAGCCAGACTCGCACCACGCGTTGAGCCGGCTGTACCGGTTGAACGTCGGCGCGCGGCGAGGGCGCCGTCGCGGGCGCTGGCACAGGCGTCTGTTGCACACGCGGCTGCTCGCGCTGCCGTATCAACGCTTCCTCGCGCGCGGGCGTCATTATGTCGCCGGGCGCCCAGCGCATATCGCTGCCATCCGCCGAGCGTGGAAACGGCGAGTCGTTCTCGGTGCGCGGCTTGATGCGTATCTCCAGGTCGTCGTCCAGCTCGCGCGGCGGCGAGCCGTCGTGCACCAGATTGCGCCGGCGCTGAATGTAGGCGTCGCGCAAGAATTCATACGGATCGAGCGCCGCGGTTTCGAGGATCTTCGTGGTGTCGAGCAGATCGGCGCGCTGGCTCACCGCGCGCGTGCCCCACAAAATGTTGCGCGTGCGCATGTGGTTCACATATGTGATCGGGTCGGTGCGGAAATC
Organism: Bordetella parapertussis; assembly: GCA_945901405.1. GTDB lineage: Bacteria > Pseudomonadota > Gammaproteobacteria > Burkholderiales > SG8-41 > CAMDLH01. The sequence continues at coordinate 9,352 of CAMDLH010000172.1, forward strand.
AACCGCGCGGCCTACCGCATCGCGCAGATTGCTGGGCCCCGCCAGCGGCAGCATCAGGAACGGCCCATCGCCCACGCCCCAGTAGCCCAGCGTCTGGCCAAAATCCTCGTTGTTTTTTTCGAGACCGATTTCGGTGGCAATGTCGAGCAAGCCGGCTAGGCCGACGGTGGTGTTGACCACCACGCGGCCCGCGTCCGACACCGCATTGAGGAATTTGCCCTGCAACAGATTGTTGAGCGCGATCAGCACGTCGTTGATGTTGCCGAAGAAATTACCCACGCCGGTACGCACGAACGAAGGCAGCACCGCGCGGTACGCTTCCGCGACCGGTTTAAACAACACCTGGTCCACCGCGTCGTTGAACTGGTACACCGCGCGATTGACGGGTTCGATGGGGTCGCGCGGATTGTTCGTGGACGCGCAGCCGCCCAGTAGCGTCAGTAACGACAATGCCACCACGGCCGATACGGCTAACGCACGAATGCGACTGCTAAACCCCGGCATCTTGCAAATCCTTGTTGTTGTGACGATTTTATGCGGCAAATTATAACAAGCCCGCGCCCCCTTCACGAGCAAACGCACGCCAATAGTCCATTTGCACCAGCCGCTCGTCGGCGGGGCCGCCACAAAAACGTATGTCGAACTCAATGGGGTTTACGGCTGGGCGAGCGCCTGGTTTGGATGTTTTTTCATAACTAATTGTTTTTAAAGGATAATTTACTTTTTGAGTCGCCCTCTTTTGGGGCGTTTGGTAGAATACACAAGTCTCAGGCGATTTACCCAATCACCATAATCATTCTCATTCACTGATCCACAACGAGGCCCATCATGCTAGATAAAGTCAAACCCGCAGTGCAATTGAAGGACATGAGCCTGTTTCGCCAACAGTGCTACATCAATGGCGCCTGGGTGGACGCGGACGACAAATCCACGCTGTCCGTTTACAACCCGGCCGACGGCGTGCTGGTGGGCACGGTGCCGAAGATGGGCGCGGCCGAAACCAAACGCGCGATCGAGACCGCGCACGAGGCGTTCAAGACCTGGCGCGCCAAAACCGCGAAGGAGCGTTCGGGAATACTGCGCAAATGGTTCGACCTGATGGTCGCCAACACCGAAGACCTGGCGATATTGATGACGCTCGAACAAGGCAAGCCGCTCACCGAATCGCGTGGTGAAATCGCCTACGGCGCATCGTTCATCGAGTGGTTCGCCGAGGAAGCCAAGCGCGTGTATGGCGACACCATCCCCGCGCAGGCCACCGACCGGCGCATCGTCGTACTGAAGCAACCCATCGGCGTATGCGCGGCGGTGACGCCGTGGAACTTCCCCAACGCGATGATCACGCGCAAGGCCGGCCCTGCGCTTGCCGCCGGCTGCACCATCATCATCAAGCCAGCGTCGCAAACACCGTTCTCGGCACTCGCGCTGTGCGAGCTCGCCGAACGTGCAGGCATACCCAAGGGCGTGATCTCGGTGATCACCGGCTCATCCGGCCCCATCGGCAAGGAACTCACCACGCATCCGCTGGTGCGCAAATTCACCTTCACCGGCTCCACTGAAGTTGGCAAGCAGTTGATGGCGCAGTGTGCGAGCACGGTGAAAAAAGTTTCGCTCGAACTCGGCGGCAACGCGCCGTTCATCGTGTTCGACGACGCGGATATCGACTCGGCGGTGGAGGGCGCGATGGCGTCCAAGTTTCGCAACACCGGGCAGACCTGCGTGTGCGCGAACCGCATTTTCGTGCAGGATGGCGTCTATGATGCCTTCGCGAAAAAGCTCGCGGCGAAAGTCGCGGCGATGCCCGTGGGCAACGGCATGGAGGCCGGTGTGATGCAAGGGCCGTTGATCGACAAAAACGCAGTGCTGAAAGTGGAAGAGCATATCAGCGACGCGTTGGCGAAAGGCGCGCGCATCGTCACCGGCGGCAAGCGTCACGCGAAAGGCGGACAATTTTTCGAGCCGACCGTGCTCGCCGACGTAACGCCCAACATGAAAATCACCCACGAAGAAACCTTCGGTCCGGTGGCGCCGTTGTATCACTTCAAAACCGAAGCCGAATTGCTCGAACGCGCCAACGACACCGAGTACGGCCTTGCCGCATATTTCTACAGCCGCGACATCGGCCGCATCTGGCGCGTGGCGGAGGGCCTGGAGTCCGGCATCGTTGGCATCAACATCGGCATCATCTCCACCGAGGTCGCGCCATTCGGCGGCGTGAAGGAATCCGGCATCGGTCGCGAAGGTTCCAAATACGGTATGGAGGAGTTTTTGGAAGTGAAATACCTTTGTATGGGCGACGTGACGAAGTAGTGATAGAATAGTAAAAATGGCAATGAAAACAAATACATAGTAAAATCTTGATCCCCGCGTAACCTGGATTGCGTGGGGATTTTTTTCGTCACGAACATTTGAAAACATGAAAACCAGTCCCAAGATTTTTCTCGCGCACGCCGCCGCGGTCGCCATCGATCCCATCGTCGCTAGCTTTCGCGTCAATTGGCCGCAAGCGCGGCTCGCCAATCTGCTCGAAGACGCGTGGATGCCCGACCTGGCCGACGACGGCAGGTTGACCGAAACCATGATCGAACGCTTCGTCATGATCGGCCACTATTGCGTGAAAGCGGGCGCGGACGCGATTCTGTTCACCTGCTCGGCATTCGGCCCGGCGATCGAGGAAGTGCGCCGCCAGGTGAAGATACCGGTGCTAAAGCCTAACGAGGCCATGTACGAGCAACTCGTGGCGAAAAGCTGCAACGCGAGTCTGCTGGCGACGTTTCCTCCGTCGATTCCGTCGATGGTGACCGAGATCGCCGACATGGCCAAGGCGCAAGGCACCAAGGTCAATCTCAATACGCAACTGGTTGAAGGCGCGCTCGCCGCGCTGCAAGGCAACAAGCCCGATGAACACAATCGTTTGATCGCGGAGCTCGCCGGCAAGCAAACCTGCGACGTCATCGCCTTCGCCCAATTCTCGATGTCGCCGGCGCTGAAACTCGCCGCGCAGCGCACAAAAACACCAATACTCACCACGCCCGACAGCGCGGTGGCGAAGTTGAAGACCATGCTTGCCTGAAGGGCAGTGCTGAGTGTTTAGTGTTGAGTTTAAATATCGCGTGCGCAGGGCGCACGCCACTTCAAAACTCAACACTTAGGGATTTAGAAATTACAAAAGTACCGTTTTAGGATGAATTATTATGTCCCACCATTTCAACTCCGTAGATCGTAGCAATCGGTGCTCAAGGTTTCTTTTCTCGTTGCCGCAAAGTTTGACACCCTTCTCGTAAATGGCATCGAGCAGGCATGCCATCGTGCGCATGCCTTTCCAGGAAAAATTACCAGCTCGATTGATGACCGTATCCACTGTGCTGAGCAAGTAGCCGTTCCATGATTTTTCCAGTCCCGCCCAGTAGCGCTCGATGGCGTTGTATTTGCTGTGATAGGGTGGGTAGTAAACTAGTCGGACACACAGCCCTGTCAGATCCGCAAACTCTGTCATGCGCAGAAGAAATTGGCTGCGCCGTCCATTGCATTCAGGTCCGTTGTCCAAATTGATGATGAGCTGCTTGATCCTTGGCAGTTCTGGCTTCCTGTGCTGCCACCAAAGAAGCAATCCGTCGGCCATGAAGTCGCTGGTTTTATGGTTCGTGCCGAAGAATAAAAATGATTTTCCCCCGACTGGCTCCAGTATGCCGCCAGGTACCAATTTCTCTTTCATGCACATATCATGATCCAAGGCCTTGACCGCCTTGACTCCACGCGAACGTCCGCCTCTGGAGTACTCGCCGACGTGAACCGTCGCCTTGGTGTCTATGCTGATTCTCAAGGTGTGCTCATCCGCATCGGCCAGTGCGTTCACGCGTCTGACGTTTTCAAAGATGTCATCGGTTTCGGCTGTTTTTTTTGAACCTTGGATTTGACCACTGTACGCAGTCGGTAACCCTGGCGATTCAAGAGATTTGAGATGGTGCGCACACTGGGCAGAGATTGTTCAGACCAGCCCTTTTGTGCAAGCGCCTCGCGTACCGTCTTGGCTGTCATGTTGGTGTACAGCAAGGTGGTGCGCAAGCTCGACTCCGATTCGCTGTGCGGCTCCATGATGGTCTGTATTTCAACCAAC